>NZ_PKFQ01000001.1:3036542-3348085 GCF_002939475.1 Streptomyces cinnamoneus
CCTTCGCGCTCGCCCGCCTCGGCGCCGTTCAGATACCCGTCATCCCCTCCGGCCGCGACCGCGAGGTCGGCCACGCGCTGCGGGCCACGGGGGCGGAGTTCTTCGCCGTACCGGGGGTGTGGCGCGGTTTCGACCACGGCCTGATGGCCCACCGTCTCGCCCTGTCGCTGCCGGTCCCGCCGCTGGTGTTCACGGCGTACGAAGACATCCCGGAGGCCGATCCCGCGCCCCTCCCGCCGCCTCCGTCAGACGGGACGGCGGTCCGCTGGGTCCACTGGACCTCCGGTACGACCTCCGACCCCAAAGGGGTCCTGCACACCGACCGCAGTCTCATCGTCTCCGGCGCCTGCCTCGCCGACGCGCTCGGCCTCACCCCGGACGACGTGGGCTCCATGGCCTTCCCCTACGCGCACGTGGCAGGCCCCGACTACACGGTGATGGTGCTCTTGCGCGGCTGCCCGGCCCTCCTCGTGGAGCACTTCGCCCTGCCGGACTCCCTCGGCGCCTACCGGCGGCACGGCGTCACCGTGGCAGGCGGCTCCACCGCCTTCTACTCGATGTTCCTCGCCGCACAGCGCGAGGAGCCCGACCGCAGGCTGCTTCCCACGCTCCGGCTCCTCGCGGGAGGCGGCGCGCCCCGGCCTCCGGGGCTGTACCACGACGTGGTGCGCGAGCTGGGCTGCGAGCTCGTCCACGGCTACGGCATGACCGAGGCCCCGATGATCACCATGGGGAGGCCCGGAGACCCGGCGGACAGGCTCGCCACGACAGAGGGACGGCCGCCCGCCGGCATGGAGATCCGCGTCGTGGGAAGCGAAGGCGACACGGTACCGGCCGGCACGGACGGGGAGATACGCCTGCGCGGCGAGGCCGTCTGCCAGGGCTACCTCGACCCGTCCGCCACAGCGGAAGCCTTCGATGCGGAGGGCTGTCTGCGCACCGGCGACCTCGGGCACCTCACCGAGGACGGGTATCTGGTCCTCACCGGGCGCATCAAGGACGTCATCATCCGCAAGGGCGAGAACATCTCCGCACAGGAGGTGGAGCAACTGCTGCACAGCCACCCCGGCGTCGATGACGTCGCCGTCATCGGGCTGCCCGACGCCGAGCGCGGGGAACGCGTCTGCGCCGTCGTACAGCAGCCGGCTGGTGCCCCACCACTGACCCTTGTGGAGGTGGCCGCCCACCTGGAGGCGGCCGGGCTGGCCCGGCACAAGATCCCCGAGCAGTTGGAGCTCGTCGGCTCACTGCCGCGCAACGACACACTCCGCAAGGTCCTCAAGCACAAGCTGCGCGAGCGCTTCGCCTAGAGCGCGGGAGCCGCCGCGCCCGTGTCCCGCGCTCAGCCCTCCGCGCGGTACGTGGCGGTGGCCTGCTCGAAGAACGCGTCCACCGAACGCTGCTCGTCCATCGGCCCCCTCACCAGCAGCAGGTGATAGCGGCCTCCCAGGATCATCGCCGCGTTGCGCACATAGACCTGGCGGCCGCTGCTGTCGTTCCAGTTGAACGTGCCCTCCGCCGTGGCCGTCCCACCGACGTCGATGCGGCGCAGGCCTGAGGCGCCCGACCAGGTCGACGAGCGGTACGGGGCCAGTTCGGGCTCCTTCTCCTGCTGGTAGGTCATGGGGTCGCCGCCGAACTCCGACACCTTGTCGCGCCCCGGCACCACGATCAGCTCGTAGTCGCCGCCCACGTAGACGACCTGGCCGCGTTCGTTCTCGCCGCGCCGCTGCCAGTTGGCGGCCACGGCCACCATGAAGCCCTTGGGGTCCTTGCGCAGGGTGAAGCCCTTGGCGGTGCCGGTGGTCTCCTCGGTCGGGTCGCCCTGGATCCCCGAGGCGGACGTCCGGCCCATGCTCCCCCCGCCACCGGGCCGGTCGGGTGCGGCGCTGAGCGCTCCGGCGGCACCCGTGTGGTCCGACGGAGTCCTGCCCTCGTCCTGCTCGGCGCGCGGCATGAACAGCAGGGCGTACAGCACCGCCCCGATGAGGGCGAGCAGGATGACGCCGAGCAGCAGCCGGCCGAGGCGGTGGGGGGCGGGGGCGGTGCGCACCCGCTGCTCCTGCAGGTGCCCCGTGCTGTGGAAGGCGCTGCGCTCACCGGCCTGCCCGGCCTTGAGGGTCTCCTTGGCGGTTCTCTTGTGCCGGCCGTGCACGGCGGCCGCCGGTTCGGCGGACGCGGTGGACGTGCGGCCACGCCGGCGGCGGACGAGTTCGCCGCGACGCCGGATGACGGGCAGCCGCCGGCCGTCGGCGGGAACGGGAGCACCGATGGACGGCACGGTGACCGTACGGCTGCCGATGTCCGGCTCCGGCGCCGAGCGGATCAGGGAGCGCAGCCAGCCGCGCAGCTCCTCGAACTCGGGACGCTCGGACGGGTCCTTGCGCATGAGCGACTCGACGACGGGACGCAGCGCCCCGCACTCCTCCGCGTAGGCGGGCGGTTCCGCGCAGACGACCTGAACGAGTTCGGCGGTGCTGTCCTCGGGGTAGGGGGCGTGCCCCTGGACGACCCGGAAGAGCAGCGCGCCCAGTGCCCACAGGTCGGCGGCGGGCCCGACGGGGGGCGCGAGCTGCCAGTTCTCCTGCACCGGCCAGGCCTGTTCTGGCGCCCAGCGTTCGGTGACGGCGCCCACCACGACCATGCGCGCCTGCCGGGCCCTTTCGGCGGCGAGGGCGCCACCGGGGACGGCGGTGTAGGCCCAGCTCTCCGACACGGGGCGGCTGCCGGGGGCGAGCTCGGCGGTGCCGGGCTTGCGGGCCTCGGGCGTGCCGGCGCCCGGTACGGCGGGCGAGGAGGTGCCGCCGCCCTTGGCGGCCGGCTCGCGGCTTCCGTTCGTGCCGGGGCGTTCGGTACGGGCCGGGGCGGGCGAGGGGCCGTGGACCAGGGCGTCCGCGTTCCACGGCGGGGTGGACTCGGGCGCGGGGGCCGTGCCGCTGGCGGCGCTGCCGCCGCCCCAGGTCGAGGCGCCGGTCGCCGGGAGGCCGGCTGCTTCCGCCGCCGCGCGGGCGGCGGCGGCCCGGGCGGCCGCGTGATAGGCGGCGATCGCTCCCGAGCGCACGGCGCGGGCGTTCAGCGCCTCCTCCCGCCCATCGGCGACGTCGGGGAGGGCGAAACCGCCGGCGGCACCCTGGTCGCGGTAGGCCGGGCCGCCCTGTGGCGGCACCCCGGCACCCCGCGTGCCGGAGGCGGCCACCGTTCCGTAGGCGCCCTTCGAGGCGGGCCGGCCGGCGCTTCCGGGAACCGCCGGGCCGCCCTGCGTCGCCTTCGGCCCGGGCTGACCCGCCCGCGTCTGGGGCGGCACCACGGCCCCGCGCCCGCCGGCCGGGCCACCGCCGCCCGTCTTGCCGGGGCCCGGGTCCGCGCTGACGCCCGGAGCGGTCGGCCCTGCGCCCTGCCCCGTCCCACCGGCGGAACCGCCCCGGGCGGTGACCGGACGGGGCACGGGGTCATAGCCGCAGAGGGCCTCCTCGGCGGCACCTGCGGCCAGGCCCGTGAGGATGGCGCGACCGTCGTCGCAGATGAGCACCGTGCGGGCGGTGATGTTGCGGTGGGTCCAGCCCTGGGAGTGCAGGGCCCGCAGGGCGGTGAGGACGTCGGCGGCCACCTCGGCCGCGCGGTGCGGAGAGAGGGTGCGCTCGGCCAGGAGGGCGGCGAGCGGGCGGGCGGAGACCAGTTCGCTGATGATCCAGAGACTGCCGGCCTCGGCGAACACGTGGAAGACCTGGTCGAGTCTGGGGTGGTCGGGGACCTGCGCGGCGGCGCTCGCGGCCACCAGTGCGCGGCGCACCGCCGGGTCGGCGGCCTTCGGGTTCCCGCGCCCCGCGTGTCCGGCGCCCCGGCCCCCGGGGCCGGTCGGCCCGGCTCCGTAGGGGCGCTCGTCGCCCAGGACCTCGGCGTCCACGACCTCCGGCAGCGGAATCTGCCGGACCAGGACCTCCTGGCCGCTGTAGGTGTCGAAGGCCCTCGTCTCCACGAGGTCGAACGCCTCGGAGGGGGGCAGCGGCAGGCGGTAACGGTCGGCGAGCACCCGGCCCGCGTAGTCGTCCACGACGCCTCCCCAAACGTGCGATCCGCCCACTCGTGCGATCCACCGCCATCGGCCGAACGACCGTCAAAGCCGGTCAGTCCGATGCTTATTGCGGTTGCGTACGGTCCACGACGACTCACGATACGTGCCGAAGCCGCCCCTTCGGGCCCGTACGGCTCAGTACGTCCCCGGCACGCCGCGCGGTATGCCTCCGTGCGCCTCCCCGTGCTCCCCGTGCTTCCCGCGCTCCCCGGCCGCCGGGGCTAGGGGGTGTCCGAGAAGGGGTGCGAGGGCGTCGCCGCGGTGGGCGCGGTCCACGGCACGGAGACGGAGACCGCCGCCTTCTTGTGCGAAGGGGACGAACCGTTCTTACCGTCGTCGTCCCCGCCCAGCGTGAGGGCGAGCACGGTGCCGATGACGGCCAGCGCGATGACGACGACCGCGATGAGCAGCGCACGGCGCGGTACGACGTCCGTGATCGACGCACGGCCGTAGGTGCCGGTGCGCATGCCCCGGCCGCTCCGGGCGTTCGCGGCGACACTGCCCACCCGCAGCTTCACGGGCTGCCCCGGGCCGTCCGACTGCGCGGTGACCGACGAACCCGCCGGCGTGGCGTCCCTCAGGGGCCTGAAGGCACCGGACGTCCGCCCGGTGGCCGCACCGCCCGGACGCGAGCCGCGCCCGGCGGACGACGCCCCGGAGGCGGGGCGGGAGCCGGACGGATCCGCCGGGGAGTCCGCCGAAGCGGAGCGCGAGGACGGGGCGGGCGCGGACGACCGCTTGTCGCCGCTCCGGCCGAAGCCGTCCCGCCTGGCCTTGTAGGACGCGCTCGACGAGGTGCCGGCGGAGGGCTTGAAGTCCGGCTTGGCCGGGGCCTTGGGCGAGGCGCCCGAGCCCGGGCCCGTCGGCCGGCCCTGACCGTCCGGCATGGACGGCATGACGATCGCCTGGGTGGCATCCAGGTCCGGAGTCGGCTCCGGCGGCTTGGGCAGCCGCTCGTCCGGGGCGTTCACGGCGTTGGTCAGCAGTGCCCGCGCGCCGGCCTCGTCCAGCCGCTTCTGCGGGTCCTTGGCGAGCAGCCCGTACATGACGCCCTCCAGGGGACCGGCGTTCTTCGGCGGTCCCAGGGGCTCGGTCATGACGGCCGTCAGCGTCGCTATGGCCGAACCCTTGTCGTACGGAGGCATGCCTTCCACGGCCGCGTACAGCAGACCGCCCAGCGACCACAGGTCGGCGGGCGGACCGGGCTTCTGGCCACGGGCCCGTTCGGGCGATATGTACGAGGGGGCGCCTACGAGCATGCCGGTCGAGGTGACCGACGGGTCACCCTCGACCTGGGCGATGCCGAAGTCGGTCAGGACGACACGGCCGTCGTCCGCGATGAGCACGTTCGACGGCTTCACGTCGCGGTGCAGGATGCCCTCGCGGTGCGCGGCACGCAGCACGTCGAGCACGGCCAGGCCGACCTCGGCGGCTCTGCGCCACTTCAGGGGGCCGTCCTCACGGATGACGTCGGCGAGCGAGCGGCCCTCGATGAGTTCCATGACGATCCACGGCCGGTCGTCCTCGTGGACCACGTCGTAGACGGTGACCGCGCCCGCGCTGCGGATGCGGGCGATCGCCTTGGCCTCGCGCAGCGTGCGCGTGATGAGGCGGCGCTTCTCGTCCTCGTCGATGTTGGCCGGGAAGCGCAACTCCTTGACCGCCACCGTGCGGCCCAGCGTCTCGTCGGTCGCCCGCCAGACCGTGCCCATGCCACCACGCCCCAGGACGCCCCCGAGGCGGTACCGCCCGGCCAGGAGGCGCCCTGCCGTGCCCTGCGTCTGCTCCGCCTCCGACATGCGTCCCCTCTGGCAATCAGCTCTGCGACCAACCGACCCTGGCAGAGCGACCATTGTCTCTCATCCGCGGACCGGCGGTAGGCCAGGGTCCGGAGGGCCCTGGATGATGGGCACATGCCGACGCGAACCACCCACCCGCGCCTCACCTCGGCCCTGGCCGTGGTGTGCTGCACTGTGACGGCATGGGTGACGACGGCATGCGGAGGCGTCGTCGCCCGCTCTCCTGTTCTACAGGACCTCGTTTCGGAGCGCACGGTTCCCGGCGCTGCCGAGCTGTCACAAGATGCTCACGGGACGGTCCGGTTCGCCACGGCCGGGGTCGCGGACGTGCGGACGGGGCGGCGGATCGGGCTGACGGACCGCTTCCGCGCGGGGAGCATCACCAAGACGGTGGTCGCCACCGTCACCCTCCAGCTCGTGGCAGAACACCGGCTGAACCTGGACGATCCGGTCGCCGAGCACCTGCCCGCACCGAACGCCACCGCCCTGACGGGCGCCGAGCGGGGCCGGACGGTCACGGTCCGCCAACTCCTGACCCACACCAGCGGGCTGTTCTCCTACACGGACGACGACGCGTTCTTCCGCCGGTTCTTCGGACAGGGGTTCACGGAGCACCGCTACGAGTCCCACACGCCCGACGCCCTCCTGGGCACCGCGCTGGCGCACGCCCCGTACGGGCCGCCCGGGACCCGCTACCGCTACTCCAACACCGACTATCTGCTCCTCGGTATGGTCATCCGTCAGGTCACCGGCCACTCGTACGCCGTGGAGGCGACGCGCCGCATCATCGTTCCCCTGCGCCTGACCGGCACCAGCTTTCCCGGCACGCGGGCCACCCTGCCCCTGCCGCACGGCCGCGCCTACAGCGCGGCGACGGGTGACGCCCCGGGCGCGAAGGGCCTCACCGACGTCACCGACCTCAATCCGTCCGCCGCGGGCGCCGCCGGGGAGATGGTCTCCACCCTGCCCGACCTCAACCGATTCTTCGCGGCCCTCCTCTCAGGCACCCTGCTGCCGCCGGCCGAGCTGCGGGCGATGCGGGACACGTCCCTCTCGGGCGGGAGCTACGGCATGGGCGTGTTCCCGGTGCGGCTGCCGTGCCGGCGCACCGTATGGGGCCACAACGGCGAGATCACCGGTTCGTACGTGCAGACGCTCGGCACCGCCGACGGCCGACATGTGGTCAGTTTCCGGACCAACAGCGACACACGTCTGTCCTCCCTGGCCCAAACGAAGCTCCTCGCCACGGAGTTCTGTTCAACCGACGGGTAATCACATCTATCGGGACATCCGCACTAGACGGGCTGGATCTCCGGCGCTCCCAGCCGTGCCGCGTCCGCCGTCTGGTCGTCGGGCTGGAGCTGGGACTCGCGTTCGGCCTCCACCCTCTTCTCATAGTGCTCGACCTCCTTCTCGACCTGGGCCGTGTCCCAGCCCAGCACGGGGGCGATCAGCTCGGCGGCCTCGCGCGCGCTGCGCGTGCCGCGGTCGAAGGTCTCGATCGAGATGCGCGTGCGGCGCGTGAGCACGTCGTCCAGGTGACGCGCCCCCTCGTGCGAGGCGGCGTAGACGATCTCGGCCCGCAGGTAGTCGTCGGCGCCGGCGAGCGGCCGGCCGAGCGAGGGGTCGGCGAGGACGTAGGCCAGGACCTCGTCGACCAGCGAGCCGTACCGGTTGAGCAGGTGCTCGACGCGGGCCACGTGCAGGCCCGTGCGCTGCGCGATCTGCGCGCGCCCGTTCCACATCGCCCGGTAGCCCTCGGCGCCCACCAGGGGCACGTCCTCCGTGACGCAGTCCGCCACGCGCTGGGCCAGGCCGTGCACCGCCTCGTCCACCGCGTCCTTGGCCATGACCCGGTACGTCGTGTACTTGCCGCCCGCCACGACCACCAGCCCCGGCACCGGGTGGGCCACGGTGTGCTCGCGGGAGAGCTTGCTGGTCGCGTCCGACTCGCCCGCCAGCAGCGGGCGCAGCCCGGCGTAGACGCCCTGGACGTCGTCGCGCGTCAGGGGGACGGAGAGCACCGAGTTCACGTGCTCCAGCAGGTAGTCGATGTCGGCGCTGGAGGCGGCGGGGTGGGCCTTGTCCAGGTCCCAGTCGGTGTCCGTCGTCCCGATGATCCAGTGCCTGCCCCAGGGGATCACGAAGAGCACGCTCTTCTCGGTGCGCAGGATCAGGCCGCTCGTGGAGTGGATGCGGTCCTTGGGTACGACGAGGTGGACGCCCTTGGAGGCCCGTACGTGGAACTGGCCGCGTTCGGCGATGAGCCGCTGGGTGTCGTCCGTCCACACGCCCGTGGCGTTGACGACCTGCCGGGCGCGGATCTCGAACTCGGCCCCCTTCTCCCCCGAGGGCGCCTCCAGGTCGCGCACCCGGGCGCCGACGACGCGCTCGCCCTCGCGCAGGAAGCCCACGACCCGCGTCCGGTTGGCGACGTCCGCGCCGTAGGCCGCGGCCGTGCGGACGATGGTGGTGACGTAGCGCGCGTCGTCCATCTGGGCGTCGTAGTACTGCAGGGCGCCGACCAGTGCGTCCTTGCGCAGGCAGGGGGCGACGCGCAGCGCGTTCCTGCGGCTGAGGTGGCGGTGGACCGGCAGGCCGCGGCCGTGGCCGGAGGAGACGGACATGGCGTCGTAGAGGGCCACGCCCGAGCCCGCGTAGAAGCGCTCCCAGCCCCGGTGTTGCAGGGGGTAGAGGAACGGCACCGGCTTGACCAGGTGCGGAGCCAGCCGCTGGAGCAGCAGCCCGCGCTCCTTGAGGGCCTCGCGCACGAGGGCGAAGTCGAGCATCTCCAGATAGCGCAGCCCGCCGTGGATGAGCTTGCTGGAGCGGCTGGAGGTGCCCGCGGCCCAGTCCCGCGCCTCGACGAGGCCGGTCGCCAGCCCGCGTGTGGCCGCGTCGAGGGCGGTGCCCGCGCCGACGACGCCGCCGCCGACCACCAGGATGTCCAGTTCCCGCTCCGCCATCCGGGCGAGCGCCTCGCCGCGCTCGGCCGGACCGAGTGTCGCTGTCCTCACCTTTGCCTCCCGCCTGACCGCTCTCGCTGCCGATGCCGCCGATGCCGGTGGAACCGTCGCCGCGTGGTCGCCACGCCGTGCGGCACCCGTCCTCTTCGATGCTGCCCCAGATCCGCCGCTCCGGCCGTCCCGGAGCGGAGGGCTTCGGCCCCGGGCTGGGACCGTCGGGGCCCCTGCCACGGCCAGGGCCGTGGCAATACCGGATAACAGTCATATATCCGCCTAACCTGATGTAACGGCCGATCCCCGCCGGAAATCCCCTCCGGGAAGGACCGCTATCCCGCCATGCCCGCAGATTTCGCCGTCATCGGTCTGGGCCCCTTCGGCCTCCCCCTGGCCCAGGCCGCCACCGCGGCCGCCATCCCCACGGTCGGCTACGACACCGACTCCCGCGTCATCGCCGCGCTCCGCGCCGGCCACCTCCCCACCGAGGGCGACGGCTCGCTCACCGCCGCCGGAATCCGCCGGATGCTCTCCGCCGGCTTCCGCGCCACCACCGACGACGCCGAGCTCGGCAGGGTCCGTACGGCGGCGATCTGCGCCCCCACGCGGCTGGGCGAGGACCGGGCGCTCGACCTGACCGCCATCGGGGACGCGGCACGGGCGCTCGCCGCACGGCTGCGCCCCCACACCACCGTGCTCCTGGAATCAGCCGTGTACCCCGGCACCACGGAGGAATTCATCCGTCCCATCCTGGAGGACGGCTCGGGGCTGCGGGCCGGCCGGGACTTCCACCTGGCCTACTCCCCCAGCCGCATCGACCCCGGCAACCGCCGGCACGGCTTCGCCAACACCCCCAAGGTCATCGGCGGCCTCACCCCCGCCTGCACCGAGGCCGCCGCCGCGTTCTACGGGCGGATCTGCGAGAAGGTCGTCCGCGCCAAGGGGCTGCGTGAGGCCGAGGCGGTGAAGGTCCTGGAGACCAACTACCGGCACGTCAACATCGCGCTGGCCAACGAGATGGCGGTCTTCTGCCACGACATCGGCGTCGACCTGTGGGACGTGGTGCGGTGCGCCGAGACCAAGCCGTTCGGCTTCCAGGCCTTCCGCCCGGGCCCCGGCGTCGGCGGCCACGGAGTCCCCCTGGACCCCAACTACCTCTCCTACAAAGGCCGCAGTCTCGGCTATCCGCTGCGCATGGTGGAGCTGGCCCAGGAGATCAACGGGCGCATGCCGCGCTACGTCATCCAGCGCTGCGCCATGCTCCTCAACGAACACGGCAAGTCGGCGCGCGGCGCGCGCGTCCTGCTGCTGGGCGTCGGCTACAAGGCGGACGTCGGTGACGAGGAGGGCTCGCCGGCCCGAGAGATCGCCGCGCGGCTGGTGGAGATGGGCGCCCAGCTCAGCTACCACGACCCCCATGTGTCGCAGTGGCGGGTGCTGGGCCAGCCGGTGCCGCGCGCCGACTGCCTCTACGAGGCCGCGGCGGCCGCCGATCTGACGGTGCTTCTCCAGCACCACCGCACGTACGACCTCCAGGGGCTCGCGGTCAAGGCCCAGCTGCTGCTGGACACCCGGGGCGCGAGCCCCGCCGGCGCGGCGTACCGGCTGTAACCCGGCAGACGGGTCACAGCCGCCCGGTGGACAGCATCCGCGGCTGGGCGTCGAGCACGGTCCGCAGGGACGTGAAGTCCTCCACGCACCGGCCGGTGCCGATGGCCACGCAGTCCAGGGGGTCGTCGGCGACCAGGACCGGGATGTCGAGCTCCTTGCTCAGCCGCACGTCCAGGCCGCGCAGCAGCGCGCCGCCGCCGGTGAGCACGACGCCGCGGTCCATGATGTCGCCGGCCAGCTCGGGCGGGGTCTCGTCGAGCGTCTGCCGCACGGCCATCACGATGGCGTCCACCGGCTCGGTCAGGGCGTGCCGGACCTCGTCCGCCGTCAGCTCCAGCGTCTTGGGCAGGCCGCTGACCTGGTCCCGGCCGCGGATCGTGTAGCGGTCGCCGGGGCGCAGGCCCTGGGTCTCCTCCGGGTCCCCGCCGTCCTCACGGCCGCCGCCGGCCGCCACCTGCCGGGCGAGGGCGGCGAGACCGGCCTCCGAGGCGTAGGTGGTGGGCGAGGCGGAGCCGATGATCATCTTGATGTCCTCGGCCGTGCGCTCGCCGATCGCGAGGGCGTACTCCTTCTTCACGTACGAGGTGATGGCCGCGTCCATCGCGTCGCCCGCCGTGCGGACCGACCGGGCGGTGACGATCCCGCCCAGGGAGATCACCGCGACCTCGGTGGTGCCGCCGCCGATGTCGACGACCATGCAGCCGGTGGGCTCGCTGACCGGCAGGCCGGCGCCGATGGCCGCCGCCATGGGCTCCTCCACCAGGTGCACCTGCCGGGCCCCGGCCTGGCCGGCCGCCTCGATGACCGCGCGGCGCTCGACGCCCGTGATCCCGGACGGCACGCACACCACGACCCGGGGCCGCGAGAAGCGGCGGTTGCCCATGACCTTCTTGATGAAGTGCCGCAGCATCCGCTCGGCTATCTCGAAGTCCGCGATGACGCCGTCACGCAAGGGGCGGATGGCGACGATGTTCGAAGGGGTGCGGCCGATGGTCTCCTTGGCCTCGGAGCCCACGGACAGCACGCTGCCGTCTTCGGCGTTGACGGCGACGACTGACGGTTCGTTGAGCACCACTCCCTTCCCCCGCACGTACACCAGCGTGTTCGCGGTGCCGAGGTCGATGCCCATGTCCCTGCCGCTGAACGACTTGCTTTGCGCCATAAGTCGCCAGTATTCCCTATGATCGAATGTTTATACGGAGCTAACGGCGAGACGGGACGGCGGACGACGCAGGAAGGCCCGGTCCGCCGAAGCGGACCGGGCCTTCCGGGGCGATGGCGGGTCAGCGGTTGTCGTGCTGCGACGGGGCGACCGTCACCTCGACGCGCTGGAACTCCTTCAGCTCGCTGTAGCCGGTGGTGGCCATGGCGCGGCGCAGGGCGCCGAAGAAGTTCATCGAGCCGTCCGGGGTGTGCGAGGGGCCGAGGAGGATCTCCTCGGTCGTGCCGACCGCACCCAGGTTCATGCGCTTGCCGCGCGGCACGTCCTCGTGGACGGCCTCCATGCCCCAGTGGTGGCCGCGGCCCGGCGCGTCCGTGGCGCGCGCCAGCGGCGAGCCCATCATCACGGCGTCCGCACCGCAGGCGACGGCCTTCGGCAGGTCGCCGGACCAGCCCACGCCGCCGTCGGCGATGACGTGGACGTAGCGGCCGCCGGACTCGTCCATGTAGTCCCGGCGGGCGGCGGCCACGTCGGCGACCGCGGTCGCCATCGGGACCTGGATGCCCAGCACGTTGCGGGTGGTGTGCGCGGCGCCGCCGCCGAAGCCGACGAGCACGCCGGCCGCGCCGGTGCGCATCAGGTGCAGGGCGGCGGTGTAGGTGGCGCAGCCGCCGACGATGACGGGGACGTCGAGCTCGTAGATGAACTGCTTGAGGTTCAGCGGCTCGGCGGCACCCGAGACGTGCTCGGCGGAGACGGTCGTACCGCGGATCACGAAGATGTCCACGCCGGCGTCGACGACGGCCTTGGAGAACTGCGCGGTGCGCTGCGGGGAGAGCGCGGCGGCGGTCACGACACCGGAGTCGCGGACCTCCTTGATGCGCTGCCCGATCAGCTCTTCCTTGATGGGCGCGGAGTAGATCTCCTGCATGCGCTTGGTCGCGGTGTGCTCGTCCAGCTCGGCGATCTCGGCCAGCAGCGGCTCGGGGTCCTCGTAGCGGGTCCACAGGCCCTCGAGGTTGAGCACGCCCAGGCCGCCCAGCTCGCCGATGCGGATGGCGGTCTCGGGCGAGACGACCGAGTCCATCGGGGCGGCCAGGAACGGCAGCTCGAAGCGGTAGGCGTCGATCTGCCAGGCGATCGAGACCTCCTTCGGGTCGCGGGTGCGGCGACTCGGGACGACGGCGATGTCGTCGAATGCGTACGCCCGGCGGCCGCGCTTGCCGCGCCCGATCTCGATCTCAGTCACGTGTGTGGCCTTTCCTTCTGCACGTCTGCCGCATCCAGTATCCCCGACGCGGCGAAGCCCGCGGCCTGGCGGCCACGGGCTTCGTTGAAACTCGGACTACTACCGGCGGGAGTAGTTCGGCGCCTCGACCGTCATCTGGATGTCGTGCGGGTGGCTCTCCTTGAGACCCGCCGACGTGATGCGGACGAAGCGGCCCTTGTCCTTGAGCTCCTGGACGTCGGCCGAGCCGACGTAGCCCATGGAGGCGCGGAGACCGCCGATGAGCTGGTGGGCGACCGAGGACAGCGGGCCGCGGTAGGGGACCTGGCCCTCGATACCCTCGGGGACCAGCTTGTCCTCGGAGAGGACGTTGTCCTGGAAGTAGCGGTCCTTGGAGAACGAACGGGCCTGGCCGCGCGACTGCATCGCGCCGAGCGAGCCCATGCCCCGGTAGGACTTGAACTGCTTGCCGTTGATGAAGACCATCTCGCCCGGCGACTCCTCACAGCCCGCGAGCAGCGAGCCGAGCATCACCGTGTCGGCACCGGCGGCGATCGCCTTGGCGATGTCGCCGGAGTACTGCAGGCCGCCGTCGCCGATCAGCGGGACACCGGCCGCGTGGCACGCCTGGGCGGCCTCGTAGATGGCGGTGACCTGCGGGACGCCGATGCCGGCGACGACGCGGGTGGTGCAGATCGAGCCGGGGCCGACGCCGACCTTCACGCCGTCCACGCCCGCGTCGATCAGCGCCTGGGCGCCGTCGCGCGTGGCGACGTTGCCGCCGACGACGTCGACGTTGATGTTGGACTTGACCTTGGCGATCATGTCGAGGATGCCGCGGCTGTGGCCGTGGGCGCTGTCGACGACCAGGAAGTCCGCGCCGGCCTCGACGAGCGCCTGGGCGCGCTCGTAGGCCTCGTCGCCGACGCCCACCGCGGCGCCGACGACCAGGCGGCCCTCGGAGTCCTTGGCGGCGTTCGGGTACTTCTCGGCCTTGACGAAGTCCTTGACCGTGATGAGGCCCTTGAGGACGCCGGCGTCGTCCACCAGCGGCAGCTTCTCGATCTTGTGGCGGCGCAGCAGCTCGATGGCGTCCTCGCCGGAGATGCCGACCTTGCCCGTCACCAGCGGCATCGGGGTCATGATCTCGCGCACCTGGCGGCTGCGGTCCAGCTCGAAGGCCATGTCACGGTTGGTGACGATGCCGAGGAGCTTGCCCGCGGGGTCGGTGACCGGCACACCGCTGATGCGGAACTTGGCGCACAGGGCGTCCGCCTCGGCCAGCGTGGCGTCCGGGCGGACCGTGATCGGGTCCGAGACCATGCCGGACTCGGAGCGCTTGACCAGGTCGACCTGGTTGGCCTGGTCCTCGATGGAGAGGTTGCGGTGCAGCACGCCCGCGCCGCCCTGACGGGCCATGGCGATGGCCATGCGCGCCTCGGTCACCTTGTCCATGGCGGCGGACAGCAGCGGGATGTTGACCCGGACGTTCCGCGAGACCCGGGAGGACGTGTCCACGGCGTTCGGCAGCACCTCGGAGGCGCCCGGCAGCAGCAGGACGTCGTCGTATGTCAGACCGAGCATCGCGAATTTCCCGGGCATTCCGTCGACGTTGTCAGTCATGACACCTTCCCAAATGGTCTTGCCTCGGCGAGGACTCCCATGCTAACGGCCGTAAGGGGTGTCCCATTCCACGACCGCTGAGTCCCTCGTCACTTGGAGATTTATACGAAACACGGGTCATGCCTGCGAAACGCAGGGCGGCCGCCGTGGACCGCCCGTGCGCTCACTGCTCGGCGAGCGCCCGCAGCCTGCTCAGGGCGCGGTGCTGGGCGACCCGCACCGCACCGGGGGACATTCCCAGCATCTGCCCCGTCTCCTCCGCCGTCAGTCCCACGGCGACCCGCAGCAGCACGAGCTCCCGCTGGTTCTCCGGGAGATTGGCGAGCAGTTTCTTGGCCCACTCCGCGTCGCTGCTGAGCAGGGCCCGCTCCTCCGGTCCGAGGGAGTCGTCGGGCTGCTCGGGCATCTCGTCGGAGGGCACGGCCGTACTGCCCGGGTGGCGCATGGCGGCCCGCTGGAGATCGGCGACCTTGTGCGCGGCGATGGCCACGACGAAGGCCTCGAAGGGCCGTCCGGTGTCGCGATAGCGCGGCAGGGCGCACAGCACCGCGAGACAGACCTCCTGCGCGAGGTCGTCCACGAAGTGGCGGGCGTCGCCCGGCAGTCGCGAAAGCCGCGTGCGGCAGTAGCGCAACGCGAGCGGATGCACCAGAGCGAGCAGATCGTGAGTGGCCCGCCGGTCGCCCTCGACTGCGCGGGCGACGAGTGCAGCGATGGCTGTCGTGTCGTCGTCGCGCATCGGTCCATGGTGCCTTGATGCCGCATCGTCCGCGGCACCGCGTCCGTAGTTGTGCACCGAAGCGTTATGAGCGGGTGCGCCGGCGGTCATCTCCCGCGCCCTCCCCTCACGCCTGCCCGAGCCGTCCCCGAGGAACTCCATACTCCAAGGATGCGGCAGCGCGCGGGAAACGTGCAGCGGCCCCGGGAACGGCGGCCGCGAGGGCGGCGCCCACAGCGCTCCGCCCCGCCCGCTCCCCGGCGGGCGGGGTACGTCGGTCCCCCGCTTCGGCACACGGCACGATGTCCGCGAGCTGCCCCGTCCCGCCTGCCCGCCTAGCGGACCAGGCCCCAGCGGAAGCCGAGCGCGACCGCGTGCGCCCGGTCCGAGGCGCCGAGCTTCTTGAACAGCCGACGGGCGTGGGTCTTGACCGTGTCCTCGGAGAGGAAGAGCTCACGACCGATCTCGGCGTTGGACCGCCCGTGGCTCATGCCTTCCAGGACCTGGATCTCCCGCGCGGTGAGCGTGGGCGCCGCGCCCATCTCCGCCGACCGCAGCCGGCGCGGGGCGAGCCGCCAGGTGGGGTCGGCGAGCGCCTGGGTCACCGTGGCGCGCAGCTCCGCGCGCGAGGCGTCCTTGTGCAGATAGCCGCGCGCCCCGGCGGCGACCGCGAGCGCGACCCCGTCCAGGTCCTCGGCCACCGTGAGCATGATGATCCGGGCGCCGGGGTCGGCGGAGAGCAGCCGGCGCACGGTCTCCACGCCGCCGAGCCCGGGCATGCGTACGTCCATCAGAATGAGGTCCGAACGATCGGCGCCCCAGCGGCGGAGGACTTCCTCGCCGTTGGCCGCCGTCGTCACGCGCTCGACGCCGGGCACGGTCGCCACCGCGCGACGGAGCGCTTCTCGGGCAAGCGGGGAGTCGTCGCAGACGAGGACGGATGTCATGGCCGCCCTCCGCAGCTGATGCGCGTCACCTTGAGCCTCCAGAGGCTGGTACTGATCGTCACCTTGTGCGGTCGACGACGCTCGGGCACCTGCCACCCGCCCGACTGCTTCACGCGTCAACCGCCTCCGCACTCTCAACGACGGTCACCCGAAAGAGTTACGGGCTTGGTCGGCCGTGTTCGGCACTCTACGTGAGGGCGCGGACACGGAGCAGGGCGCACAAGGGGCGCCCTGTCCACCCGACCAAGCTATGCCCCATTTGCCCAGTCGGACCTGTTTTTCTTCCCATTTGCTGCTGTCTGTGGCTAGATTCGCAATGAGTCATATTTTCATCTGCTCACACGGCAGATGTGCGGGCATGGGTACTGCACGGATCGCTCTATCGCTTCGACGTATTCGACGGATCGCTTCGAGGGGACAAGCCATGGCAGATTTCTCCCGCCTTCCCGGCCCCAACGCCGACCTGTGGGACTGGCAGCTCCTGGCAGCGTGCCGAGGAGTCGACAGCTCACTCTTCTTCCACCCCGAGGGCGAGCGGGGCGCGGCCCGCAGCGCCCGGGAGACCTCCGCCAAGGAGGTGTGCATGCGCTGCCCGGTACGCGCGGAGTGCGCGGCGCACGCGCTGGCGGTACGGGAGCCCTACGGCGTCTGGGGCGGCCTGACCGAGGATGAGCGCGAGGAGCTCATGGGGCGCGCGCGGCACCGGTCCATCACCGCGAGCGGCGCGGGCGCGGGCGCGATGACCGCCTGAGCGCCCGGACGCGACCCTCCGAGCCGAAGAAACGTTTCACCACCTCCGGCCCGGCTCTTCCGCCTGGCTTCCGCCGAGCCGGGACGCCAGGACGCCGGTACGCCAGGACGCCGGGGTACCGGCCGCCAGCTGGGAGCCCTCAGCGCCGCGCGGTCTCCTCAAGCCGGTCCAGCATGGCCGCCACCGCCGGCACCCGCGCCAGGTCCGGCAGCGTGAGCGCCACGATCTCGCGCTGGACGACCGGCTCGACCGGCACGGTCCGCGCTCCCTTCGGCCGCACCGACTCCAGCGCGAGCTCGGGCATGACGGCCACGCCGAGCCCGGCGCCGACCAGCCCGAACACCGCGGGGTAGTCGTCCGTCGCGAAGTCGATGCGCGGCGTGAAGCCCGCGCTCTCGCAGACCTCCACCAGATGCCGCCGGCAGCGCGGGCAGCCCGCGATCCAGGGCTCCCGCTCCAGCTCGGCGATCCCGATCCGCTCCGCCCCGGCGAGCCGGTGCCCCTCCGGCACCACGCCGATGAGCCGGTCGGTCAGCAGCGGCCGCACGACGAGGTCGTCCCACTCCGCGGCGGCCGCGGGGTCGGCGCCGCGCACGTCGGGGTAGCGGAAGGCGAGCGCGATCTCGCACTCGCCCTCGCGCAGCATCTCCACCGAGCGCGGCGGCTCCGCCTCGACGAGGGAGACCCGGGTGCCCGGATGGGCGGCCCGCATCTCCGCGAGGGCGGTCGGCACCAGCGTGGAGCTGCCGCTCGGGAAGGAGACGAGCCGCACCCGGCCCGCGCGCAGCCCGGCGATCGCCGCGATCTCCTCCTCGGCGGCGGTGAGGCCGGCGAGGATGCCGGTGGCGTGGCGCACGAGGGCCTCGCCCGCCTCGGTCAGGCGCATCTCCCGGCCGGTGCGGATCAGCAGGGGCGTGCCCGTGGACTGCTCCAGGGCCTTCATCTGCTGGCTCACGGCCGGCTGGGTGCAGCCCAGCTCGCGGGCCGCGGCGGAGAAGGAACCGGTGGTGGCCACCGCACGCAGCACCCTCAGGTGACGAGCCTCGATCATAGGGCCGAGTATAAGTCCTGCTTGGGTGAGCAGGGCGATAATCAGCCGCCACTTTGAGCGGGGGGCGGCGGTGGGATTAGCCTTACGTCATGTACCTGATCTCCGTGAACGTCGGCCGCTCCCGCACGACCGGCGACCTCCCCGGCACTGAGGGCTCCTTCACCGACGGCCTCGAAACCGGCATCGACAAGCGTCCGGTCGAGGGGGCGGTCGCGGTGGCGAGCCCCGGCCCCAAGGGCACGGCGGGCAGCGGGGTGGCGGGCGACCACGTCGTCGACCTGCGCCACCACGGCGGGGACCACCAGGCGGTGTACGCGTTCGCCCGCGAGGACCTCGACGGCTGGGAGCGGGAGCTGGGCCGTCCGCTGCCGGGCGGGTCGTTCGGCGAGAACCTCACCACCAGCGGACTCGATGTCAACGGAGCGCGCATCGGAGAGCGTTGGCGCATAGGTACGGATCTCCTGCTGGAGGTCACCGCACCGCGCATCCCCTGCCGCACCTTCGCCGACTGGCTGGGCGAGAGGGGCTGGATCCGCCGGTTCACCCAGGAGGCCGCGCCCGGTGCCTATCTGCGCGTCATCGAACCCGGGCAAATACGAGCAGGGGATCCCATCACGGTCGTCCACCGCCCCGGACACGACGTCACCATTTCGCACACCTTCCGCGCCCTGACCACCGAACGGGCGCTGCTGCCCACCCTCCTGGAGGCGGGTGACGCCCTGGAACCGCGGCTGCGGGAGAAGGCCCTGGCGTACACGGAGCGTCAGAAGGAAGCCACCGGGGGCCCGGAGGGACGACGGGAGACGGCGGACGGCCATCAGCAGGCGGCGGCGAGCACTAACGTTCCTGTATGACGACTGCACTGATCACGGGAGCCACCGCCGGCATCGGCGCGGCCTTCGCACGGCGACTGGCGGCCGACGGACACAACCTGGTCATCGTGGCCCGCGACGAGAAGCGCCTGAGCGAGCAGGCGACGGAGCTGCACGACCGCCACCGGGTGGAGGTGGAGGTGCTCCGCGCGGACCTGTCGCAGGAGGAGGGCATCGCGGCCGTCGAGGCCCGGCTCTCGGATCGCAAGAACCCCGTGGACCTGCTGGTCAACAACGCCGGCTTCGGCAACAGGGGCCGCTACCTCGAAGTCCCGATGGCCGACGAGCTGACCATGCTCAAGGTGCACTGCGAGGCGGTGCTGCGCCTGACGTCGGCCGCGGCCGCGAGCATGCGCGAGCGCCGGCGCGGCGGGGTGGTCAACGTCGCGTCGGTGGCCGCCTTCGTGCCGCGCGGTACGTACGGGGCGAGCAAGGCGTGGGTGGTGCAGTTCACCCAGGGCGCGGCGCGGGACCTGGCGGGCAGCGGGGTGCGCCTGATGGCGCTGTGCCCGGGCTTCGTACGGACGGAGTTCCACCAGCGGGCCGGCATGGGTGTGGACAACGTGCCCGCCTGGATGTGGCTGGACGCGGACAAGCTGGTGGAGGCGGCGCTGAAGGACCTGGCGCGCGGCAAGGCCCTCTCCATCCCCGATCCGCGGTACAAGGCGCTGACCGGCCTGATGAAGCTGGCGCCCCGCCGGGCGGTGTCGCGGGCGAGCGCGTCGACGGGCCGTAGGTACGGGCCCAACTGAACGAGGGTGGACGACCGGCCTTTCCGGGTGACCCTCCAGGATTAACCTGGATATATCACCCGGGAGGCGCCATGACTTTCCTACAAGTGATCGACTGCAAGACCAGCCGGTTCGACGACATGGACCGGCTCATGGACGACTGGGTCACCGCCACCGAGGGCAAGCGCACCGCCACCCACTCGATCGTCGGCCGGGACCGTTCGGCCGGTGACCACTACGTCGAGATCATCGAGTTCCCGTCGTACGAAGAGGCGATGAAGAACTCGAACCTCCCGGAGACCAACCGGATCTTCGAGGAGATGGTGGCGCTCTGCGACGGCCTGCCGTCCTTCACCGATCTCGACGTCGTCCGCGACGAGCAGCTCAACAAGGCCACGGCCCGCCGTTTCTTCGAGGACGTGGCCGTGCGGGGCGACCTGGAGCTCGTCGACGAGCTGTGCACCGCCGACTACCGCGACCACGACGTCGCCAAGGCCGAGGAGACGGTGGTGGGGTGCGAGGCCCTGAAGGAGGACGTCGCCGGCTGGCGCGCGGCCTTCGACTTCGCGTTCTCCCTCCACTGCCAGCTCGCCGAGGGCGACCAGGTCAGCACCCACTGGTCCTGGCGGGGCACCCACCAGGGCGACTTCATGGGCCTTCAGCCCACCGGCCAGGAGGTGACGATGGACGGGGTCACCATCCACCGCTTCCGGGACGGCAGGATCGCCGAAGGCTGGTGGATCTTCGACATGCTCGGGCTGATGCGGCAGTTGGGCGCGGTGCCGTCCTGAGGCCGGAACCCCGGTGAAACCGGAGCCCCCCTGAGGCCTGTGCCGTCCTGAGGCCGGAACCCCCCTGAGGCCAGAATCCGCCTGAGGCCGGGGGCTGCCCGAGGCCGCGCGGGGCCCGCCCGCATACGGCCGGGGCCCGGCCTCCCCGTGAGGGGAGACCGGGCCCGGGCGGAGCGTACGGTGCGTCAGTGCGCGTGGCCGTGACCGTGGCCGTGACCGGCCTCGGACTCCTCTTCCTTCTTCTCGACGACCAGGGTCTCGGTCGTGAGCAGCAGGGAGGCGATGGACGCGGCGTTCTCCAGGGCGGAGCGGGTGACCTTGACCGGGTCGATGACGCCGGCCTTCACCAGGTCGCCGTACTCGCCGGTCGCGGCGTTGAAGCCCTGGCCCTTCTCGAGCTCCGCCACCTTCGAGGTGATGACGTAGCCCTCAAGGCCGGCGTTCTCGGCGATCCAGCGCAGCGGCTCGACGACGGCGCGGCGGACGACGGCGACACCGGTGGCCTCGTCGCCCACCTTGTCCAGGCCGCCCTCCAGCACCTTGGCGGCGTGGACGAGAGCGGAGCCACCACCGGAGACGATGCCCTCCTCGACCGCGGCGCGGGTCGCGGAGATGGCGTCCTCCAGACGGTGCTTCTTCTCCTTGAGCTCGACCTCGGTGGCCGCACCCACGCGGATGACGCAGACGCCACCGGCGAGCTTGGCGAGGCGCTCCTGGAGCTTCTCGCGGTCCCAGTCCGAGTCGGTGGTCTCGATCTCGGCCTTGATCTGGGCGACGCGGCCGGCGACGTCCTCGGACTTGCCGCCACCGTCGACGATGGTGGTGTCGTCCTTGGTGATGGTCACGCGGCGGGCGGTGCCCAGCACGTCCAGACCGGCCTGGTCGAGCTTGAGGCCGACCTCCTCGGCGATGACGGTGGCACCGGTGAGGGTGGCCATGTCGCCGAGCATCGCCTTGCGGCGGTCACCGAAGCCCGGGGCCTTGACGGCCACGGCGTTGAAGGTGCCACGGATCTTGTTGACGACCAGCGTGGACAGGGCCTCGCCCTCGACGTCCTCGGCGATGATCAGCAGCGGCTTGGAGCCACCGGCCTGGATGATCTTCTCCAGCAGCGGGAGCAGGTCCTGGATGGAGGAGATCTTGCCCTGGTGGATCAGGATGTAGGGGTCGTCGAGGACGGCCTCCATGCGCTCCTGGTCCGTGACCATGTACGGCGAGAGGTAACCCTTGTCGAAGGCCATGCCCTCGGTGAAGTCGAGCTCCAGACCGAAGGTGTTGGACTCCTCGACGGTGATGACGCCGTCCTTGCCGACCTTGTCCATGGCCTCGGCGATCAGCTCACCGACCTGCTTGTCCTGCGCGGACAGCGCGGCGACGGCGGCGATGTCGGCCTTGTCGGCGATCGGGCGGGCGGTGGCCAGCAGGTCGTCGGAGACGGCCTTGACGGCGGCGTCGATGCCCTTCTTCAGGGCGGCCGGGGAGGCGCCGGCGGCGACGTTGCGCAGACCCTCGCGAACCAGCGCCTGGGCCAGGACGGTCGCGGTGGTGGTGCCGTCACCCGCGATGTCGTTGGTCTTGGTCGCCACCTCCTTGACGAGCTGGGCGCCCAGGTTCTCGTAGGCGTCGTCCAGCTCGACCTCACGCGCGATGGTGACGCCGTCGTTGGTGATGGTGGGGGCGCCGAACTTCTTGTCGATGACGACGTTGCGGCCCTTGGGGCCGATCGTCACCTTCACCGTGTCGGCAAGCTTGTTGACGCCGCGCTCAAGGGCGCGACGGGCGTCCTCGTCGAACTTCAGGGTCTTGGCCATGGGTTACGTATCCTCGCGATCTCTCTCAAACGAACTGCGCCCCGGGCGCCCGGCTGAATGGACGCGGGAACCAGGGGCGCAGAACAGAAGCTTCGAAGGCTCGAAAGCTTGGGTGAATTACTTCTCGATGACCGCGAGGACGTCGCGGGCCGAGAGGACGAGGTACTCGTCGCCGTTGTACTTCACCTCGGTGCCGCCGTACTTGCTGTACAGGACGACGTCGCCGACCTTCACGTCGAGCGGCAGGCGCTCGCCGTTCTCGAAGCGACCCGGGCCCACGGCCAGGACAGCGCCCTCCTGGGGCTTCTCCTTGGCGGTGTCCGGAATGACCAGGCCAGAGGCCGTGGTCTGCTCGGCGTCGAGCGGCTGGACCACGATGCGGTCCTCGAGCGGCTTGATGGCAACCTTGGAGCTGGCGGTCGTCACGATCCGACCTCCCCCTTCGGAGATCTCACGGGGTTAATTGTCTGAGGTGGCGACCTGGTAGATCCGTCGTCGCGGGTGCCGGATCTGCCCGTCGCTGTGTTTGGCACTCACCAGTGGAGAGTGCCAACGGAGCCGAGACTATGACGCGGTTAGCACTCGGTCAAGCGGAGTGCCAATTCGCCGTGCGGCGAGCCTGCCGGTCAGGGGGTGTGCCCGGGCTCCGGGGACGGCCCACGGTGCCCTACCCAGCGGGGACCGCCCGCACTCCTGCGCCCGGCCAGGAGGGGATCACGGCGCCGGCCGGGGGCCCCGGCGCCCAGCCCTGACGTCGGCGGCGAACCGCCCGGAACGGGGCGAGCCCCGGGAGACAGTCCTCGGAGGCAGCCCTCAGAGGCGACCCTCGGAGGCAGCCCTCGGAGACGGCCCTCAGACCCTCAGAGGTAGTCCTCCAGCCGCGCGACCGTGTAGCCCTGCCGCTCGATGCTGCGCAGCATGTTCGCGACCATCTGCGTCATCGTCGTGCCCTTGAGCTCCTGCGGCCCGCGGAAGTGAGCCAGGATGATGTCGCCGGGGCGCAGCTTGTCGCCCTCGGCGTAGCGCATGTCGTTGATCTGCATCGTGGCCTCCCACAGCACGACCGCCCGCACCCCGCACCCGCCGGCGGCCGCCAGGGTCTGGTCGTTGTAGTTGCCGTAGGGCGGCCGGAAGAGCGCCGGGCGGATGCCGAAGCGCTTCTCCAGGGCGTCCTGCTGCCCGCATATCTCACGCCGCTGGGCGTCGGCCGGGAGGGTACGCAGGTTGGGGTGGCTGACGGTGTGGTTCGCGATGCCGTTACGGACGCCGTCGGCGGGGGCGCTCAGCTGCTCGAAGTAGTCGTAGCCGCGGCCCGCGCGGGCGATGTCACCCGTGAGGAACATCGTGAACGGCAGCTTCAGTTCCTTGGTCATCTTCACGAACTCCGGGTCCTTCTCGGCCCCGTCGTCGATGGTCACGAAGACGACCTTGTCCTTGGTCGGTATGCGCCGGATCACCGGCGGGCCGCCACCCTGCGCTCCCTTCGCGCCGTCAGTGAGCTTGGTGGCGGGCGGGGCCGGCGGGGCGGCCAGCGGCTTGTCCAGGCCCCAGCGGCGGTACGTGGCGGCGTCGGGCCCCGCGGCCGCGGAGGGGGACGCGGGTGCGGGCTTCGACGACGCGGGCCTGGGCGGCTTCTCCGGGCCGCCGGAGGAGCCGGACGAGCCGGAGCAGCCGGCGAGGGCGCCGGCGAGGAGGAGGGCGGCGGAGGCGAGGGCGGCGCGGCGGCGGCCGAAAACAGTCGGGCTCACACAGTCGATTGTTGTGCACGGGTTCGAGAACCCTGCGGGGGGATCTTCCCTGCCGCCCTCCGCCCCGCTCCCCGGCCGGTCAGGCCCCGGCCAGAGCCGCCACTCCCCTCTCCCACGGGTACGTCTCCACCCTGTCGCCCCGCCCCGGGTCGTAGCCGTCCTCGCCGAGGAGCACCGTCACGCCCGCCGCGCGCAGGAAGTCGACGCTGCGGCTCAGGGCCGGGTGGGCGGCCTGGGCGGCGCCGAGATGCGGGAGGGCCGCCATGGGCAGGCCCAGGCCGATCGCCTCCGTGACCAGGCCGAGGGCGAGGGTGTCGGAGATACCGGCGGCCCACTTGTTGAGCGTGTTGAACGTGGCGGGCGCGACCAGGATCGCGTCCGGCGGCGGCAGCACGTCGGGCTGGCCGGGCAGTTTGTACTCATGGCGCACGGGGTGGCCCGTCAGTTCGCGCAGGGCCGGGACGTCGGCTTCGAGCCAGCGGTGGGCGTAGGGAGTGAGGATCAGGCACACGTCCCAGCCGGCGTCCTGCGCGGCACGGACTCCGTCGGCGACCCGGACGGCGGGCGCGGCCGCGCAGCAGACCAGGTAGAGGATGCGGTTCGCAGTGGTCGTCACCAGGGCAGTCCACCGCGTGGGGCACCGGCCCGCAAGGGAGAATGGGGCACGTGCCCGCACCGAACGCCGCGACCGACGCCTTCACCGCCCTCCTCACCGACGAGGGCCGCCGCCTCCTCGACGGCCTGCGCGACTACGACCCCGCGCGGGAGCTCGCCACAGCCACCCGGCTGCGCCGCGAGCACCCCGCCGAGCTGGTCTCGGCGGCGCTCGGGCAGGCGAGGCTGCGGCAGCGCGCCGTGGCGAAGTTCGGGGCGGAGGACGCGTACCGCATGTTCTTCACGCCCCACGGCGTGGAACAGGCCACGCGCGCGTCCGTCGCCCTTCACCGCGCCCGGCGCTTCGAGGCGCTCGGCGTGCGCCGCCTGGCCGACCTGTGCTGCGGCAACGGCGGCGACGCGATCGCCCTCGCCCGCGCCGGCATCTCCGTCCTGGCCGTCGACCGCGACCCGCTGACCTGCGAGGTCGCCCGGGCCAACGCGGAGGCGCTGGGTCTGTCCGATCTCATCGAGGTCCGCTGCGCCGACGTCGCGGACGTCGACACGTCGACGTACGACGCCGTCTTCGTCGACCCCGCCAGGCGCGGCGGCCGCGGCCGGATCTTCGACCCCGAGGCGTACTCCCCGCCGCTGTCCTGGGCGGTGGAAGCGGCCCGCAAGGCCCCGCACGCGGCACTCAAGATCGCCCCGGGGGTGCCCCACGAGGCGATCCCCGAGGACGCGGAGGCCGAGTGGATCTCGGACGGGGGCGACGTGAAGGAAGCCGTGCTGTGGTTCGGCACGGAACCGGGCGCACGGCGGGCGACGCTGCTGCCGAGCGGCGCCTCGCTGGTGGGCCAGGGGCTGCCGGACCCGTCGGTGCGGCCGATGGGCCGCTACCTGTACGAGCCGGACGGCGCGGTCATCCGCGCCCACCTGGTGGCGGACGTCGCGGCGGAGCTGGGCGACGGCGGGCTGGTCGACGAGACGATCGCGTACGTGACGAGCGACGGACTACGGGACTCCGCCTACGCGACGGCGTACGAGATCACGGACGTGCTGCCGTTCAACTTGAAGCGGCTGAAGGCGATCGTGCGGGAGCGCGGGATCGGCGTCGCCGTCATCAAGAAGCGGGGGTCCGCGGTGGAGCCGGAGGAGCTGCGCAAGAAGCTCAAACTCGAAGGGGCGAACTCCTGTGTGATCGTCCTTACGCGCGTGGCGGGCGCCCCGACGATGCTCCTGGGGCACCCGGTCCAGGCGTAGCCCGGCATGAGCGACAAGGGAGGCCGGCGACGGCCGCCGCCCCGTCACCGAGCCGGTGGACAAGCCGCGTGAGCAGCGACGACAGCCGCGTGTACGTGCACACGGACCGGGCGGCGGCCCCGGAGACCCGCGCCAGAGCCGTTACCGCACCACCACGGGCCCGGGACGCGGCGGCAAGGTGGCTCTCCCCTGCCCCCGCCCCCGGCTCGGCGCCTCCGTGCTGGCGCGCTGACCCGCGCCCCTCACTCGTACAGGTTCTGCTTGCTCAGCTCGTGCACGTGGTCGTGGTCGTGGCCGTGGCCATGCCCGTGGTCATGGCCCGGCACGTGCGGGTCCGTCACCGGCAGCGACGAGTCCGCCGACAGGTCCCACGACGACGCCGACCGTCCCCGCGCCACCATCTCCGCGCCCAGCGCCGCCACCATCGCGCCGTTGTCCGTGCACAGCTTCGGGCGCGGCACGCGCAGCGTGATGCCCGCGTCCTCGCAGCGGCGCTCGGCCATGGCCCGCAGGCGGGTGTTCGCGGCGACGCCGCCGCCGATCATCAGGTGGTCGACGCCGTGGTCCTTGCAGGCGCGGACGGCCTTGCGCGTGAGGACGTCGACGACCGCCTCCTGGAAGGAAGCAGCCACGTCCGGCACGGGCACGTTCTCGCCCGCCGCACGCTTGGCCTCGATCCAGCGGGCCACCGCCGTCTTCAGGCCGGAGAAGGAGAAGTCGTATATCGGGTCGCGTGGGCCCGTCAGGCCGCGCGGGAAGCGGATGGCCTCCGGGTCGCCCTCGCGGGCGTAGCGGTCGATGACCGGGCCGCCGGGGAAGCCGAGGTTCAGGACGCGGGCGATCTTGTCGAACGCCTCGCCCGCCGCGTCGTCGATCGTCGAGCCGAGGGGGCGGACGTCCGCCGTGATGTCCGGGGCCAGCAGCAGCGAGGAGTGGCCGCCGCTGACCAGCAGGGCCATCGTCGGCTCGGGCAGGGCGCCGTGCTCCAGCTGGTCCACGCAGATGTGCGAGGCGAGGTGGTTGACGCCGTAGAGCGGCTTGCCCAGGGCGTAGGCGTACGCCTTGGCGGCCGAGACGCCGACGAGCAGGGCGCCCGCCAGGCCCGGGCCGGCCGTGACCGCGATGCCGTCGAGGTCCTTCGCGCTCACGCCCGCTTCCTTCAGCGCGCGCTGGATCGTCGGGACCATCGCCTCCAGGTGCGCCCGGCTGGCGACTTCGGGGACGACGCCGCCGAAGCGGGCGTGCTCGTCGACGCTCGACGCGACCGCGTCGGCGAGCAGCGTGTGGCCGCGGACGATGCCGACGCCGGTCTCGTCGCACGAGGTTTCGATGCCGAGGACGAGGGGTTCGTCAGTCCTGCGAGCCATGGGGCATTCCTTGCACAGCGGTAGGGGGATCGGAAAGGCGCATGACGAGCGCGTCGACGTTGCCGGGCTGGTAGTAGCCGCGGCGCACGCCCACGGGCTCGAAGCCGAAGCGCTCGTACAGGCGCTGGGCACGGGTGTTGTCGACGCGCACCTCCAGCAGCACCTCGCGGCACTCGAAGGCGGTCGCGGTCGTGAGCAGCTCGCTCAGGAGCCGGGCGCCCAGGCCCGTGCTCCAGTAGTCGCGGTCGACGGCGATGGTCTGGACGTCGCCCGTGCCGTCGACGGCGGCCAGACCGGCGTAGCCGACGATCCTGGTCTTGTCGTCGGCCACCGTCTCGGCGACCACGTACCGGCGGTTGGCGCCCGCCCCGCGCGCGTGCGCCAGCTCGGACCAGAACAGCCCCTTCGACCATGCGTCGTGCGGGAAGAGGGCGCGCTCCAGCTCCAGCACCGGCGCGATGTCCCACCAGCGCATCTCGCGGACGCGCACGGTCGCGGCTGACCCGGTCACTGGGGGGTGACCACCTTGTAGTTGGCCGGAACCTGCGCGTCCGGGCGGCGCAGGTACAGCGGCTGGTCCGGCAGGAACTCCCCGCCCGTCCGCAGCTTCTCGGCCGCCAGCGCGGCCAGCGCGGCCGCGGACTGGTGCTGCGGGAGCTCGGCCCGCACGCCCGGGAAGGAGTCGGGGTACAGCACGGCGCCGGCACCGACGGCGGGCAGGCCGGCGACCTGTCCGGCGACCTCCGCGGGGCGGTCGACGGCGGGCTCGGTCACGCGGGTGCGGGCGTCGGCGTAGCGCGCCCAGTACACCTCCTTGCGGCGGGCGTCCGTCGCGACGACGAATTCGCCCTCCAGGCCCGCCTGTCCGGCCGCGTAGGCGACGCCGTCCAGCGAGCACAGGCCGTGGACGGGGACGGAGAGCGCGGCGGCGAAGGTGGCGGCGGTGACGATGCCGACGCGCAGCCCGGTGTACGGGCCCGGGCCGACGCCGACGACGATGCCGGTCACGGCGTCGAGCGTGACGCCCGCTTCGCCGAGCACGCGGTCCACGGCGGGCAGCAGCAGTTCCCCGTGCCGGCGGGCGTCGACCTCGTTCGACTCGGCGACGACGGTCTCGCCGTCGTGCAGGGCGACGGTGACGGCGGGGGTGGCGGTATCCAGAGCGAGCAACAGCACACGACAAGCCTACGGCGCGCCGTGGGGCCTCCGGTGCGCGCATCGGCCACCAGCCGGGGGCGCGGCGGGGGCACGGGCCGGGTGCTACGGTCAGCCGCAAAGCCGTACGAGCCCGTGGCCGGGCGGAACGAGGACGGCGCAGGCGGGTACGCGGTCGCGCTCGGGCGGCACGCGGGGCAGTTCGCAGGAACGAAAGGGTGCGCAGCGTGGCACGCAGCAGCTCGGGAGCCATCGTGGCCGCCCTCACGGCGGCGGCACTGGCCGGAGTCGGCTTCCTGGCCGTCCAGGCGGAGGCCGCGCCCGACCGCCCCGCCGCCGCGCACGCCTCGGCGGGCAAGGACAAGGGCCAGGACTCCGGGGGCCAGGGCGCGGGCGACGCGGCCGGTCAGGACCAGGGCAAGGGCCCGGAGGCGGTGCCGCAGGGCTCGGGCGCGGGCATGCGGGTCGTCTACGCGCTGGCGCAGAAGCGCGTGTGGCTCGTGGGCGCGGACGAGAAGGCCAGCCACACGTTCGAGGTCTCGCCGAGCACCGTGAGCCCGCCGCCGGGGACCTACAAGGTGACCTCGCGGACGCTGAACGTGACCGGCTCGGACGGCACCCCCATCGAGCACGTGGTGATCTTCCACCGGGACGCGGCGGGGATCGTCTTCGGCTTCAGCGCGGCTGTGGACGGCCGGCCGCCGAACCCGACGCCGGGGAAGAAGACCGGCGGGATCCGTGAGAACCCGGCGGACGGCCTGGCGATGTGGCAGTTCGCGGTGAGCAACACGAAGGTCGTCGTCGTCCCGTAGCCCGGTGACGGCAGGGGCGCCTCGGCCTTAGCCCGTTCAGGTCAATGCGACCGCCCCGGCCGGGCGGCCCTGCGGGGACCGCTTGGCCGGAAGCCCGTTCGGCCGGACCGCTTGAGCAGAAGGCCGTCTTGAGCAGACGACCGTTCGGTAGCAGACGACCGTTCGGTCAGAAGACCCTTCGCTCGGACGCGCTCGGCCGACCGCTCGCGCTGGGGGCCCGGTGGGGCCGCTCAGGCCGCGTCGCGGGTCGTACGGCCCTCGTCGGCCGTGTCCTCCGCCGGATCGGCCGCGCCCTCCCGGTCCTCGTGCTCGCGCGGAGCCTTCGGCGGGGTGGAGACGGCGTCGGCGGCGGCGCAGGACGCGAGCAGATCGCGCATGGACAGCGGGAGGGGCCGCTCCTGGGAGCGGTCCGCCATGGCGGCAGCGGGCTCGTGGGCCGACATGAATGCCTCCTGGGGCAGCGCGGGCCGGGCAGGGCGGTTAGGTAGACCTAACCGACTCCCGCACTCCATACGACCACGCCCGGCGCCGCGCGCGCAACATCTTGCCGACGGCTTGTCGGAACGTACACACGCGGCCCCTCGCGCGCCCGCGGCGCACCCGGGCGGCACCCGCGCGCACGCGACGTCGTTCGGGCGCGACGCCTCAGCCCAGCGGCCCGAAGTCCGCCGCCGCCCAGCGGGCGCCCACGCCGGTCACGGTCACGCTGCGGACGTCGTCCGCGTCGTCGGCCGGGGCGTCGTCGCCCACCGCGCGCTCGATGACCACGCGCAGCCGGTCCTCCGACAGCTCCTCGACCTTGCCGTCGCCCCACTCCACGACGATCACCGACTCCGGCAGCGAGACGTCGAGGTCCAGGTCCTCCATCTCGTCGAGCCCGCCCGCGAGCCGGTAGGCGTCGACGTGGACGAGGGCCGGGCCGCCGCCCAGCGGCGGGTGCACCCGGGCGATGACGAACGTGGGCGAGGTCACGGCGCCGCGCACGCCCAGGCCCTCGCCGAGGCCGCGGGTCAGCGTCGTCTTGCCCGCGCCCAGCTCACCGGAGAGCAGCACGAGGTCGCCGGGGCGCAGCAGCGCCGCCAGCCTGCGGCCCAACTCCCGCATGTCCTCGGCGGACTTGACGGTGAGCTGTGCGACCGGGGCGGCGGGGATGTCATGCGGGACGTTCATATCCGCCGATGGTACGGGTACGGGCGGCTCACCCGCCCGGCTGCGCCCCCGCCGCGCGGTCCGCGCGCCCGCGGCGCGGGCTGCCCGCGCCGGCGGCTCCGGCGGCGGCCAGGAGGTCGGCCAGGTGGGAGTCGACCGTGCCCGGCTGTTCCATCATCACCATGTGCCCGGCGCCGGGCACGATCACCAGCCCGGCCTCCGGCAGGGCGTCGGCGATGGCCTTGCTGTGCTCGGCCGGGATGACCAGGTCCTTCTCGCCGGCGAGGACGAGCACGGGCAGGTGCGCGAAGGCCGACAGGGCCGCGAGCTTGTCGTGCTCGCCGAAGACCGGGTAGAACGCGGCGACCACGTCCACCGGGGTCGCCTCGATCAGCCGCTCGGCGAACCGCGCGACCGCCGGGTCGATGTCCCTCGCCCCGAAGGAGTACCGCTTGATGATCCCGGCGAAGAGGTCGGCCGTCGCCCGCCGCCCCTTCTCCACCAGCTCGGTCTGGGCGGCCATGAGCTTGAAGGCGCCCGGCAGGACGGTCCGCCGGAGCACGCTCATGCCGGCGGCGGGAAGCCCGTAGGTCACCTCGGAGAGCCGGCCCGAGGACGTGCCGACGAAGGCCGCGCCGGCGACGCGCTCGGCGATCAGCTCGGGGTACTGGGCGGCCAGCGCCATGGTCGTCATGCCGCCCATCGAGTGCCCCACCAGTACCAGCGGCCCCTCCGGGGCGGCGGCGTCGATGACGGCCTTGAGGTCCCGCCCCAGCAGGTCGATGCTGACGGGCGCGCCCTCGGGAGCGGGCTTGGCGCGCCCGGAGCGGCCGTGGCTGCGCTGGTCCCAGAAGACGGCGCGGACGGCGCCGCGCAGCGCGGCGCGCTGGAAGTGCCAGGCGTCCTGGCTGAGGCAGTAGCCGTGGGTGAAGACGACGGTGACGGGCGGGGCGGGGCGGCGCCCGAAGAGCCGGCCCGCCCTGGTGGGCCGCTCGGCGCCGTCGGGCTCGTCGACCTCGTAGTAGAGCGGGGTGCCGTCCTCGGCGACCGCCGTGCCCGGTGTGCCGCGCAGCGTCCCGTACGGGCCCGAGGCGTCGAGCGCGAGGCGGGCCTTGCGGCGCATGCCGCGGCCCACGGTCAGCCGCTCCACGGCCACCCCGACCGCGGCTCCCGCGGCGACGACGCCCACTGCCGCACCCGCCACCTGGGCGCCGCGCCGCCAGGCGGCCGCCCCGAGGCCGGCCGTCCGCGCGGCGTCCGTGACGCCCGTGACCACCGTGGCCGTACTGTCGCCGCCCTCGCCCATCACGCGTCCCCCGTGTCGTCGCTTCCGGTGTCGTGACCCGCGTTCCGGTCGTTCCCGGCCCGGTGCGCGGGCGCCTCTTCGGATACCTCTCCGACATAGACGCGTGGCACACGCGCGGAGATGCGCGTCACCACCTCATAGGCGATGGTTCCGGTCGCCCGCGCCCAGTCCTCGGCGGTCGGCTCGCCGCGGTCACCGGGGCCGAAGAGCACGACTTCGTCGCCGACCTGCGCGGAGTCCCCGCCCAGATCCACGACGAACTGGTCCATCGCGACCCGTCCGGCCACCGTGCGCCACTTGCCTCCCAGGAGCACCGGGCCGGTGCCGGAGGCGGCACGCGGGATGCCGTCGGCGTAGCCCACCGGCACGAGCGCGAGGGTCGTCTCCCCGGGGGTGGTGTAGGTGTGCCCGTACGAGACGCCGTGGCCGCCCGGCACCCGCTTCACCGAGGCCAGCGAGGCGGACAGCGTCATGACCGGCCTCAGGCCCAGTTCCTCGGACGTGCCGAGCTCCGGGGCCGGGGATATGCCGTAGACCGCCACACCGGTGCGCACCAGGTCGAAGTGGGCCTCGGGGAGCGTGAGCGTCGCCGGGGAGTTCGCCAGGTGCCGCACCTCGGGGGTCAGCCCCTGGCGCTCGGCGTAGGCCACGGCGTCCTTGAAGACGTTCAGCTGGGCCCGGATGGAGGGGTGGCCGGGCTCGTCGGCGCAGGCGAAGTGCGACCAGACGCCCGTGACCACGATCAGCCCGGCGCGCTCGGCGTCCCGGGCCGCGGCGACGAGCTTCTCCCAGTCGGCGGGCTGGCAGCCGTTGCGCCCCAGACCGCTGTCGATCTTCAGTTGGACCCGGGCCGGCCGGCCGCAGGCCCGGACGGCCTCGGTGACCTCCTCGATCCCCCACAGACCGCTCACGGAGACGTCGACGTCCGCCTCGACGGCCTCCCGCCAGGGCCCGCCGGGCGTCCACAGCCAGCACATCAGCCGGCCCGTGTCCCCGGCCGCGCGCAACGCCAGCGCCTCCTGGGGAGTGGCCGTGCCGATCCACTCCGCGCCGGCCTGCCGGGCAGCGCGGGCGCAGGGCACCGCCCCGTGCCCGTACGCGTCCGCCTTGACGACGGCCATCAGCTGCGCACGGGGCGCGCGGGCCCGCAGGGCGCGTACGTTGGCCCGCAGGGCGGCCAGGTCGACCACGGCACGGGCGCGCATCGGTGTCTCACTCATCCCCGTCAGTGTCTCAGGCCATGGTCCGCAGTGGTGTCCCACGGGTGTCACAACCGGGGCGGACGGGGGAGGCTGGGCCCATGAGGACTGGCTACAGCGTCGAGACGGTACGGGCTGCGGAGCGGGCCCTGATGGCCCGGCTGCCCGAGGGGGCCCTGATGCAGCGGGCGGCCGCGGGACTCGCGGCCGCCTGCGCCGACCTGCTGGGACGCCGCGTCTACGGGGCGCGCGTGGTGCTGCTCGTGGGCAGCGGGGACAACGGGGGCGACGCCCTCTACGCGGGCGCCCGCCTGGCCCGGCGCGGCGCCGGGGTGAGCGCGGTGCTGCTGGCACCGGACCGCGCCCACGCCGGCGGACTGCGGGCGCTGCGCGCCGCGGGGGGCCGGGTGGTGGCCTCGTCCGCCGCGGCGGACGCGCTGCGGCGGGCCCACCTGGTCGTCGACGGCATCGTCGGGATCGGGGGCAGGGGCGGGCTGCGGCCGGAGGCGGAGACCCTGGTCGCGGCGGCGCGGGAGGGCGGCGCCCCGGTCGTCGCCGTGGACCTGCCCAGCGGCGTCGACGCGGACGGCGGCGAGGTGCGGGGGGCGGCGGTGCGGGCGGACGCGACGGTCACCTTCGGCACGTACAAGCCGGGACTGCTCGTCGATCCGGCCCGCGAGCACGCGGGGGCGCTGCGGCTGGTGGACATCGGCCTGGGCCCCCACCTGCCGGCCGAGCCGGACGTGGAGGCGCTCCAGCACGCGGATGTGGCCGGATTCCTCCCCCTCCCGGACGCGGAGAGCGACAAGTACCGGCGCGGCGTGGTCGGCGTCGTCGCCGGTTCCGCCCGCTACCCGGGGGCCGCGGTGCTGGCCGTGGCGGGCGCGCTGAGCGGCGGGGCGGGGGCGGTCCGCTACGCGGGCCCGGCGGTGGAGGCCGTCATCGCCCGCTTTCCGGAGACCCTGGTGACGGCCGGCCCGCCGTCGAAGGCGGGCCGCGTCCAGGCCTGGGTCGTCGGCCCGGGCCTGGGTGACGGCGCCGAGGCGCGGCAGGCGCTGGAGGACGTCCTCGCGTCCGGCGTGCCGGTGCTGGTCGACGCGGACGGCCTGCGCCTGCTGGACCCGCGGGCGCTACGGGCCCGCACGGCACAGACGGTCCTGACGCCGCACGCCGGAGAGGCGGCCGCCCTGCTGGGCCGCTCCCGCGAGGAGGCCGAGTCGGCCCGCCTGTCGTCGGTGCGGGCCCTGGCGGAGCGGTTCGGGGTGACGGTGCTGCTGAAGGGCTCGACGACGCTGGTGGCCGAGGGGCCGGCGCCGGTGCGGGTCAACCCGACGGGCACGCCGTGGCTGGCGACGGCGGGCAGCGGGGACGTGCTGTCGGGACTGGTGGGCTCCCTCCTGGCGGCGGGCCTCCCCGGCCGCGACGCGGCGTCGGTGGGCGCGTACCTGCACGGCCTGGCGGCCCGTGCACTGGGCCCGGCGCCGATCACGTCCCTGGCGGTGGCGGACGAGCTGCGGAAGGTGTGGCTGGACGTCACGAACGGATGACGCGGCTCAGCGGGCCTGGGCGGACTTCACGGCCTCCCGTACCGACAGGGTCGAGCCCTCGGGGAGGCAGTCGCCTCCGGTGACGGGACCGGAGTGGTGGACGGTCACGGCGACGGGGCGTCCCAGGTCCCGCAGGGGCGCGAGGTCGATCGCCTCCTCGCTGCCGTGCCGCATGACGATGCTCAGCCTCTCGACGTCCGGGTACGCGGCGGGCAGGTGGACCAGCCCGCCGAGCTCCCTGGGGTGCCCCAGGTGCAGCGTCGTCACCCCCGGCAGGGGTTCCGCTTCGCGCAGCGTCCGCAGGTCCTCCGCCATGGCGTGCAGCCGCACGAGGCGGGGAAGCGTGCCGAGGCCGAGCTCCTCCCTCCGTACGTCCTCGCCGTAGTACGTGAGGTATTCGAGAGCGGGGTGGTGGTGCAGGGCCGACAGGTCCACTCCGACGGCACGGCCGGCGCTCAGGGTGAGCGCGGAGAGAGCCGGCGGCAGGGAGAGCGTCTGCGGGCGTCCCGCCCGGGCCCGGGAACGGTCCATGGTCAGCCCGAAGTACCGGAGCCCCGTCATGCCGCCCACGGCTTCGAGCCCCGCGGGCGGTTCGTCGAGGTTGAAGTGGAGCCGTTCCAGGCACCCGCTGTCCAGCTCGTCCAGGTGCGCGACCGTCTTGCTCCGGTAGACGGTCAGCTCGCGCAGCGACGGGAGCGCCGACAGCACGCGCAGGTCGAACACGTCCGCGCTCTGTACGGCCAGCTCCCGCAGGACCGGTGTGAAGAGCAGGCGCAGGTCCTCCTCCGACGGGGTCCCCTCGTACTCCACCCGCGGCCGGCCGCCCATGCGGCGCAGCACGACGAGGTGACGCCTCGACTTCGCGACGAACCGCAGGTAGTCGCCGCCCTCCTCCGCGTACGAGAGCTTGCTGATGACCGCGTCCGCGTAGTGCTCCGTGTCGAAGCGGTCCCACGCCCACGTCAACTGCGCCCGCACCGCCAGCGAGGGGTGCGCCGCATAGCGCGCCAGCAGCGGAATCGCCCGGTCGTCGCCGATCGTGGTCGCCGTCACCACCACCGCGTGAGCCACCTCGTCGCTCAGCCCCTCCGGCCCCGGCAGCAGGTCCAGCACGATCTGCCCCGCCTCGGCCAGCGCCTTCGCCGACTCGGTGTCGCGCGGCGGTACGAGCTCCGACGCGGCCCGCTCGACACGCGCGCGTACCGCCGGATCGACCTCGGTCGCCTGCTCCAGGCACGCCGCCGCGAGCAGGCGCAGCCGGTGCCGGTTGGTCTCCTCCTTCTCGCCGCGCTCCAGGAGCATGCCCAGCAGCTCCGCCCGCGCCCGCGGCGGCGCGTGCCCCACGGCCATCCGCAGGACGTCCTCCCACTGGTCGTCGTGGGCGTGGTTGACCAGCACGTCGAAGTCCCAGTCGTCCACAGCCGCCTGGGCGCCCAGGTAGTCCTGGAAGGTGCGGTGGACGAAGTCCAGCGTCTCGCTCGTCGGCTGCCGCAGCAGGCCGCTGCGCACCACCAGGTGCCGCAGGATCTGCTCAGCGCTCCCCCGCGCCGCCACCGCCGGCATCGCCGGGAGCGCCCGTTCCAGGATCTCGACGGCCTTGTGCCACTCGATCTCGGAGCGGCCGTTCCTGATCAGCCAGTACGCGATCTTCTGCAACAGCGCCACCTGCGCCTGTTCCAGCTCCGGCCCCTCCAGGCCGACCACGATCTCGCGCTCGCGGTCCCGCCGGATCAGCAACAGGTCCAGCGCGGCGCGGTACAGCTCCATGCGGCCGTGCGGCAGATGGCCGCGCCGCGACCGGTTGAGGGCGCAGATCAGCGCGCACATCAGGGGGTTGGTGGCCAGACGGCCCAGGTCCCGCTTGGCGACCACCGCCGCCGACAGCGCGTCCCGGAAGGACCGCAGCCGCTCGTCGTGCGCCGCTCCGGCGGCCGCGTGCCAGCGGTCGATGAAGGCCAGGACGTCGCCACGGCTCATCGGCAGCAGTTCCAGCTCCGTGAAACCGGCGTCCGCGAGCCAGCCCTCGCGGACCGCCGAGGGCCGGGTCGTGATGACGTAGCGCGCGTCCGGATAGGCCGCCAGCAGGTCCTTGAGCCAGGCCAGGGTGCGCCGGCGGTCGGCCTCGGGCACCTCGTCCACGCCGTCTATCAGCAGCAGGGCCGTGCCCTCGGTGAGCCGCCGCGTGGCCCAGCCCTGCGCGGCCGGCAGCCCCGCCAGCGGGCCCGCGGCGGCCGCCAGGAATTCCTCCGGCCGCGGGAGCTCACCGCGCCGGATGAGGGTCCGCAGCGGCAGCGTCAGCGGTATGCAGCCGCTCAGGTGGCCGAGCTCCGGGGGCACTTCCCCGCGGGCCGTCAGCGTGGCGAGCCACTGCAGCAGCGTGGTCTTGCCCGATCCCGCCGCGCCCCGCAACAGCACCCGCCGGTGCCCGGCCAGTGCCTCCTCCGCCCGCTTGGGCGACGGCACGGAACGGGCCGCCGGGTCCCCGCCCGGCAGCCCGAAGCCCTCCCCGGCACCGGCCCGGCCCGCGCCGGTCAGCTCCAGGCTCAGATACGCGGCGTCCAGCGGCCACGTCTCGCCCTCGCCGTCGCCGAGCGTCAGCCCGATGATGGTCAACTCGCCGGACCTGCCCACGATGTAGTCGCGCAGCCGCCGCTCGAACACCTCGACCTCGCGCTGCCGGGGCGACGCCAGCGACCGCGACTCCGGCTTGTGCCCCGCGAGCACGCACTCCCTGAGGAAGCGGAAGTCCTGCCACAGCGTCTCCGACGGCGTCACCGTCAGCCGCCCGTGCCGCCACCCGCCGGGGTCCGCGCACACCACACCGGCCAGCAGCCCGTCCACGAACACGGCGGCACCCGACATGCCGGCCCACGGCGAGCCCCCGTCGGCGGGGGCGGCCGGCGCGCCGTGGTCGCTGTCGAGGACGTGCCGGCCGCTGAGGAGGTTGCTGCCGGGCTTGAGGGCCCCCACGACCTGTTCGCTGTCGAGCTCGCCGGCGCCGTCCCGCTGGACGTGCGGGAAGCCGATGGCCTGGGCGCCCGGCCAGGCGCGCAGGTCGTAGGCGCGTCCCCAGACCAGGGGCTCGAACGCCGCGGCGGTCTCCGGCGGGACCAGGTCCCGCTCGGCCAGGAGCAGGGCGACGTCGCACCGCCGGTTGTCGTCGCGCGACCACCCCACCCGGCAGCGCACCTTGCCGACGCCGCCGGGGACGATCACCGTCGGCGCCTCGCAGTCGCCGACCACGTGCGCCGCGGTCAGGACGAGGTCCGGCGCCAGCAGGTACCCACTGCCCTGACCGCGTCCGAAGACCGCCGCGATCCGTTCCCTCGCCGGGTGCACGCCCCGCCCCCTTCACCTCGGCCGTACCGCCCGTCGCGACCTGACGATACGCCAGGCGGCGTGGCGGGGACGGGCGATCGGCTCAGGCCGCGCGCAGGGCGGCGGCCAGCCACGCGACGGCCGGGCCCATGTCCGGTGCGGGCCAGCCGTTGATCACGGAGATGAGCCGCCAGTAGTGCTCGTACCGCGAGTCGTTGCCGGCCTTGAGCCTCCGCAGCAGCCACTCGCGGAACTCAGGCCCGTCCGCGCGCCCGGTCAGCCGCGCGCACTGCCGTACCAGCTCCTCGACCACCGGCCGGGCCGCCTGCGAGTCCGGTTCGATCCCGGCCTCCCGGGCCGCCGCGGTCCGCTCGCGGAGCGCCGTCGCGAACCGCTTGGCCGCCTCCTGGTCCGGCTGCCCGACCTCCTCCAGGGCCGCGATCTGGTCCGCGGCGGCCCGCCGCATGCCGGCACGGAAGTCGTCGTCCTGGACGAGCTCCACCAGCTCCACCCACGCGTCGATCTGCGCCGGCGTCGGGTCGTCGGGCAGCTCGGGCACGCTGTTGCGCAAGGTGACCAGGAAGCCGGGGTCGACGTCGAGGCCCTCGAAGGCACTGTCGACGAATTCGTTGATCAGACGGCGTCGTTCCTGGTCGGACAGGGTCACCAGCTTGTGCATGAGTTCCATCTCCTCGGGTGTGGACCCGCGTCCCGCCACCACTCCCAGAACGGCCCGGCGCAGCCGCAGCATGCGGATCTGCGCGTCCAGGGCCTCGGCGTGCACGGCGGCGACCTCGGCGACGGTGACCTCGCGCTCCAGCACCTGCCGGATGACGGCGAGACGGACGCCGAGCTCGCGCAGGGTGCGCACCATGCCCAGGCGCGCGAGCGCGTCCGGGCCGTAGAGGCGGTAGCCCGCGGGCGTACGGCCGGCCGGCGGCACCACACCCGCGTCGGACCAGAACCGGATCGTCTTGACCGTGAGCCCGGTCAGCCGTGCCAGCGCGCCGATGGAGTGCAGGGGGGTGTCGCCGTCCATGTCCGCCACCTTGGGGTCTCCCGCCGCTGGAGAGTCAACGCGGACGGGCTCCGCCGCCTCGGTACAGGATCAAACGGGCGGCAACCAGCCGCCCTCAGTTCCCGCAGGCCACGCACCGGACGGCGAACGGCGTGCCCTCGTGCACCAGGACGAGCTCACCGAGGCCCGCGCAGACCGCGCACGGGCGCGGCGGCCGGCGCCGGGAGGCCGCGGCGGCCCGTTCGCGGAAGAACCGGACCACGCCGGCCTGCCGGGGGTCGCTCCATTCCCGCGACCTCTCCAGCCCGGAACCGGAACCGTCGTCCGCCATGCGTACCCCCCGATGGGCTGTCTGGGTGGCTGGACTGTACCGCCCGCACCGAGCCGGCCGCAGGGATCCGTCCACCCCGGGCGCGTGGAGGTCGCGTCGCGCGTCGCCACCGCGGCGGTCACCCCTCCGGGTGACGGAAGCCCTACCGCGCCTGCTACAAGGTGATAGCTTCCCGGGCATGGCTAAGACGCAGGTAAATCTCAGACTCGAAGAGTCCACCGCCGAGATGGCCAAGCAGGCGGCCGCGACCCGTCATATCCCGGTCAACGAATACGTGGAGCAGCTGATCAGAGCCGACAACGAGGAGCTCCGCGAGAAGTTCCTGGACGGCGTCAAGGAAGTCCTCGACGGCTACGGGGACCTCATCGACGAGATCGAGGCCGCCGCGTGACCCTCCATGTCGACCTGTCGTGGCTACTTGAGGCCGCTCGCCTGAGCGGCAACGGCGATCCGGCGCCCGAGGACTACGGCGTACCCATCGCCGCCGTCGAGCGCCACAAAGCCGTGCTGGCCGGTCAGGACGTCTACCACGGCGTCTACGCACGGGCCGGGGCGCTGGTCCACACGCTGGGCCGGCTGCCCTGGCTGGAACGCTCGAACCTGCGGGTCGCCGTCGGCGTGGCCCAGGGCTACCTGGGCGCTTCCGGAATCCAGGTGAAGCTCACGCAGGAGCGCGTCACAGCGCTGGCGATCGAGCTCAAGAGGCCCGCGTCCACAGCGGCTTCCGTCGCCGCCGTGCTGCGCGGCTGGGACGACTGACGCCGCCCCGGCCCCATAGAACGGGTGAGCGGCCCCGCCCACAAGGGCCGCGCACCCCCCGCCCCGGCCGGCGCCTCTACTCCCGCAACTCGAACCAGACCTGCTTGCCCACGATCCTCAGCTCGTCCCACACCCAGGTGACGCCCGAGGCGTGCGACAGGCGCCGTACGAGCGCCAGCCCCCGGCCTCCTTCGTCCTCGGGGCCCGCGTGGCGGGGCCACGGGAGCCTGCCGGGGTCGGCGTCGCACACGGCGACGACGACGTGTTCCGGCTGGACCCTCATCTCCACCGAGAGCTCGGGCACGCGCGCGTGCCGGACGACGTTCCCGACGGCGTCGGACACGCAGATGCGGGCGTGCTCGATCAGCAGACGCCGCTCCGCGGCGACGAGGGTCGCCGTCACGAACTCTCTGGCCAGGCGGGCCGTGCTCGGATCGGTCGGGGCGGTCATCCGGTAGCTCGTCGGAGGCGACGGTGCGGCGATGGTGCTCCGCAGCGCGCTCACCGGCCGGCCACCGTGCGCTGGAGCGGGCGGGAGACGAAGTTGATGCCGTGCGCGCTCACGACCCACTGGCCGTGCGGGCCGACGGACTGCGGCGGGGCCGCGACGCGGAGCGCGGTGGACAACGGCTGGTTCTGACGTGCGGCGGCGGGGACACCGCGCGCACAGCGCACACGCACTGTCGCGCGCGGGCCGGACAGTGCTCTGGTCCAAGCAGCCAGGCGGTGGATAGGGTCTCGCATGTCGACGCTCCTCAGTAGCGTTGGCCACGCCCCCGGGCCGTTCGCGCGGTCGCGGGGGTCTTCCGACCGTCACAGCGTGCCGACACGACAAGGCCGGAACTACCAGACGTCACTGATAGCTCCGGCCAAGGGTTTGCCGACCGCTACGCGCCCAGCCAGGCGCCGAAATTGCAGAACGTGCTCGGCATCCGTCGCTTCGCCGACTCAAGCCCCGCATAGGTTTCCCGTACCAAGGCGTGGTACCTCGTCTGCTGCGGCGCGAGCTTTCGCGCCTTCTGCAGGTTCTTGAAGGCGGCTTCCGCGCGCCCCGTCCACATCAGAGCCTGAGCGACCTCGGCGTAGTGGTGTGCGAGACGGGACGGAATCCAACCATCCGGAATCCGGGTCTTCTCCGCTGCCCGCACAGCATCCGCATACTGTCCCAGCTCAGCGAGGACGCTGACCCGGTGCACACCCACATTGGTCGGTCCGAACGAGAGCCAATGCACCCCCTCAGCGGGCCCGGTGCGGTCCGCGATGCGCTGTGCTTCCTCCAGATGGGCCCCAGCGGTGGCTTCATCGTTTCCCCTGCCTGCCAGAACGGCGGAGCCCAGGTGCAGCTGCCCTGTCGCGACGTCGCGTTCCCGGCCCGGCTCCGCCTGCTCCAAGGCGGCCATGCCCAGCTGGACCAGCCGCCTGCCGGTCCGGTAGTCGCCCGCCCGGAGGTAGGCCACCCCCCGCATGTACTGACGGACCGCACCGAGAACCGGGTCGGAAGCGCACTCGGCCGCCCACCCCATGCGGTCCAGCGCGACCATGCCCAGGTCGGGGCAGCTGAGCTTGGTGGTGACGTCGTAAGCGGTGCGGTACATGCTGGCGAGCAGGCGCCAACTCCGGTCGCTCCCTGCCGTGTGCACGGTCGTGGTGGCTTCAAGGATGAGGCCGGGGAGATCGGCGGCAGCCTGCTTGACGTTGGCCGCGCGGACCAGCGCGCACAGCCTCCCGGCACACGTCTCAAGTTCCTCCACCGGACGCGGAACGACATCAGGATCAGGGCCGAGGTCGTAGACGTTCAGTGCCTCACGGATCGGCTGGATCAGCCCGTCCAGCTGGTCCTGTCGCAGCTCCTCGAAGTAGGGCTGGCCATTCAGCTCCGCCACGGAGACGGAAAGGGCACGAGCCAGCGCGCCTACCACCGAGGGACTCGCGGGCAAGGCACCCTGTTCGACCTTGGTGAGGGTGCTGTAGGAAACGTTCGACAGCTCGGCCAACTCGCGCTGCGTCAGGCGCCGGACCTTGCGTGAGCGCTTGATCCGCGCGCCGGTGTGCTCGCCATGGTGCGGGGGCATAGAGTGCTCCGTTCTGACGTGACACCAGCACGGTACCGCCAACACGGCAGGCCCAGAGGGCGGTTGAACTCCGAGCACCGCCCCCGGCCTCCCCCTTACCCGACAAGGAGCCACGCTGTGCATGTGATCGAGGTCAAGGACGCTGAGCTGATGAGCGCGATTGCCCGGCGTTCCAAGGAACTCGGCATCACCAACGCCGCCATCGTCTCCCTCATCGGCGCCGTGGACGCCTTCACGGTCTCGACCATGCCTGTCTCCGACGCCACCGCAGACGTGATCACACGCTACGACATCCCCGCCGAGATGCACGGCTCGGGAGAGATCACCGAGGGCACCGTCCACATCCACGCCACGATGGCGGTCGAAGGCGACCGTGCGGTGTGCGGTCATGTGCACGAGGCCCACGTCGGTACGTGGTTCGCCAGGGCCTACGTCCTGCCCTGCTGAACGGCATCCGCCCGACGCCGCCCGAACACTGAGAAAGCGCGGCCCCGCCCCCCGCAAGGCCGCACCCGCTACTTCTCCGCCACCACCACCGCCGACGCCACCCCCGCGTCATGGCTCAGCGAGATGTGCCAGGAGGTCACCCCCAGTGCCTCCGCTCGGGCCGCCACCGTTCCCGTGACCACCAGCCGGGGCTGGCCGGTGTCCTCGGTGACGACCTCGGCGTCCGTCCACAGCAGGCCCGCCGGTGCCCCCAGGGCCTTCGCGAGGGCCTCCTTGGCGGCGAAGCGGGCCGCGAGGGACGCGACGCCGCGCCGCTCGCCGCTCGGCAGGTACAGCTCGCGCTCCACGAACAGGCGGTCGGCCATGCCCGGCGTGCGCTGGAGGGCGGCGCCGAAGCGGTCGATCTCTGCCACGTCGATGCCCACTCCAACGATCATTCGACCGTCACCGACTTCGCCAGGTTCCGCGGCTGGTCGACCTCGTTGCCGCGGGCCGTGGCCAGCTCGCAGGCGAAGACCTGGAGCGGCACGGTGGCCACCAGCGGCTGCAGCAGCACCGGCGTCCGGGGGATCTCGATCAGGTGGTCGGCGTACGGGCGGACCGCCTCGTCGCCGCGTTCCGCGATCACGATCGTGCGGGCGCCGCGGGCCCGGATCTCCTGGATGTTGGAGACGATCTTGTCGTGGAGGACCGACCGGCCGCGCGGCGAGGGCACCACGACGACCACCGGCAGGTCCTGCTCGATCAGGGCGATCGGGCCGTGCTTCAGCTCGCCCGCCGCGAAGCCCTCGGCGTGCATGTAGGCGAGCTCCTTGAGCTTGAGCGCGCCTTCGAGGGCCACCGGGTAGCCCACGTGCCGGCCGAGGAAGAGGACGGTGTTCTTGTCGGCCAGGGACCTCGCCAGCTCGCGCACCGGCTCCATGGTCTCCAGGACCTCCTCCACCTCCCGCGCGATCTCCGACAGCTCGCGCACGACGCTGCCCACCTCGTCGCCCCACTTGGTGCCCCGCACCTGACCGAGGTAGAGGGCCACCAGGTAGCAGGCCACCAGCTGGGTGAGGAAGGCCTTCGTCGAGGCGACCGCGACCTCGGGGCCCGCGTGGGTGTAGAGCACGGCGTCGGACTCGCGCGGGATCGTCGAGCCGTTGGTGTTGCAGACGGCCAGCACCTTCGCGCCCTGCTCACGGGCGTGGCGCAGGGCCATCAGCGTGTCCATGGTCTCGCCCGACTGGCTGATGGCGATGACCAGCGTCCGCTGGTCGAGGATCGGGTCCCGGTAGCGGAACTCGCTCGCCAGCTCCGTCTCGCACGGGATGCGGGTCCAGTGCTCGATGGCGTACTTGGCGATCAGGCCCGCGTGGTAGGCCGTGCCGCACGCCACGACGACGACCTTGTCGACCTCCCGCAGCACGGAGTCGGGGATCCGCACCTCGTCCAGCGTGAGCGAGCCGGCCGCGTCGATGCGGCCCAGCAGCGTGTCGGCGACCGCCCTGGGCTGCTCGGCGATCTCCTTGAGCATGAAGTAGTCGTAGCCGCCCTTCTCGGCGGCCGAGGCGTCCCAGTCCACGTGGTACGCGCGCACGTCGGTCGCCGACGCGCCGTCGAAGTCGGTGACCTGGACCCCGTCGCGGCGCAGCTCGACGACCTGGTCCTGGCCCAGCTCGATCGCCTCCCTGGTGTGGGCGATGAAGGCGGCGACGTCCGAGGCGAGGAAGTTCTCGCCGTCGCCGACGCCGACCACCAGCGGGGAGTTGCGGCGCGCGCCGACGACCACGTCCGGCTCGTCGGCGTGCACGGCCACGAGCGTGAAGGCCCCCTCCAGGCGGCGGCACACCTGCCGCATGGACTCGGCCAGGTCGCCGCAGGAGGAGAAGACCTCCGACAGCAGGTGGGCGACGACCTCGGTGTCGGTCTCGGACTCCAGGGTGTGACCCCGGTCCGCCAGCTCCGCCCGCAGCGCGGCGAAGTTCTCGATGATGCCGTTGTGGACGACGGCGACGCGGCCCGGGTTGTCCAGGTGGGGGTGCGCGTTGGCGTCCGTGGGGCCGCCGTGGGTGGCCCAGCGGGTGTGGCCGACGGCGGTGGGGCCGGAGGGCAGCGGCCGGTCGGACAGTTCCTTCTCCAGGTTGGCGAGCTTGCCCGCCTTCTTGGCGGCGGCCAGCCCGCCGTCGGCCAGGACCGCCACCCCGGCCGAGTCATAGCCGCGGTACTCCAGCCGCCGCAGCCCCGCCAACACGACATCGAGGGCGCTCTGCCCTCCCACATAGCCAACGATTCCGCACATGGGGTGCAGCGTACGGCCCAGGGGTCAGCGCCCGCGCTCGATCCGGTCGATGGCCTCCTGCACCATCTCCAGGTACTCGACCTCCTCGCAGCGCGGTTTGCTGCCGAGAACGTAGCGGGCGAGGCAGTCGTCGAGGTCCTGGCCGATGTCCTCGTCCGGCAGTTCGTCGGCGAGGTCGCCGCGCACCCGGTCGGCGAAGTCCTCCCGCCCGGCGAGCGCGGCGCAGCCCGCCGCGGCGGCGGGCCCGGGCGCGCCGCCCGCGCGCACGAGGCGGCGCAGGAGCTTGTGGGCGAGGCGGAGGACGAGAAGGAAGACGAACACGGGGTTCCTCGCAGGGTGCGGTGGGATGCAGGACCGTAGTCCTGACCCGCCGGTAGGTACAGCCCCTGGGCACAACTTCACCCACGGGCACCCCGCAGCTCCCGTGCGTCACACCCCGGCCGCGCGGTCCGCCCGCGGCGCCCCCTACCGCCTCGCATTCCCACCCCACCCCCGCCCCCATCCGCACCCCCAGGGGTGATCGGAGGGCCCCGCCCGCGCACAATGGGCCCGTGCCGACCACCACTGAGCAGCCGCAGCAAAGGCGCCGCGCAGACTCCTCACCGTTCGTGGACCTGACCCGAGCGGAATGGAGCGCCCTGCGCGAGAACACCCCGCTGCCGCTGACCGCCGACGAGGTCGAGCGGCTGCGCGGGCTGGGCGACGTCATCGACCTGGACGAGGTCCGCGACATCTACCTGCCGCTGTCGCGCCTGCTCAACCTCTACGTCGGCGCCACCGGCAGCCTGCGCGGCGCCCTCAACACCTTCCTCGGCGAGAAGGGGGCCCAGCGCGGCACGCCCTTCGTCATAGGGGTCGCTGGCAGCGTCGCGGTCGGCAAGTCGACCACGGCGCGACTGCTGCGGGCGCTGCTGGCCCGCTGGCCCGAGCACCCGCGCGTCGAGCTGGTCACCACGGACGGCTTCCTGCTGCCCAACGCCGAGCTGCAGGCCCGGGGCCTGATGTCGCGGAAAGGTTTCCCCGACTCCTACGACCGTCGTGCGCTGACGCGCTTCGTCGCAGATGTGAAGGCCGGCAAGGACGAGGTGTCCGCGCCCGTCTACTCCCACCTCATCTACGACATCGTGCCCGGCGAACGGCTGACCGTTCACCGGCCCGACATCCTGATCATCGAGGGCCTCAACGTCCTCCAGCCGGCCCAGCCGGGCCTGGACGGCCGCACCCGCGTGGGCCTGGCCGACTTCTTCGACTTCAGCGTGTACGTGGACGCGCGCGCCGAGGACATCGAGCGCTGGTACTACGAGCGCTTCAAGAAACTGCGCGCCACGGCCTTCCACGACCCCGACTCCTACTTCCGCCGCTACACCGAGGTGTCGGAGGAGGAGGCGCTGGACTACGCGCGCCGCAATTGGCGCACCATCAACAAGCCCAACCTGCTGGAGAACGTCGCCCCCACGCGGGGGCGGTCGAACCTGATCCTGCGCAAGGGACCCGACCACAAGGTGCAGCGGCTGTCGTTGCGCAAGCTCTGACCACGGGGGACGACACACCCATGCTGCATCTGCGGATCATCAGCCCCGCCGACCGCACCGACGAGATCGTCGCCCTCGCCGAGCGCACCGTGGGCGTCGCCCACCTCGCCGTCCTCACCGGTGCGGCCCGCAGCCCGCAGGGCGACATCGTGCTGTGCGACGTGGCGCGCGAGGCCGCCGACGAACTGCTGGAGGCGCTCGGCGAAGCGGGCGTCCCCCAGTGGGGGGCGATCGCCGTCGACGGCGTGGACCTGATGCTCTCCCGGCGCGCCGAGGTCGCCAAGGAGGAGGCACCGGGCGAGGGCGCGGACGCGATCGTCTGGGAGTCGCTGGCCGGCGAGACCCACGAGGAGTCGACGCTGACCGTCACCTTCCTGGCGTTCCTGACGGTCGCCACGATGCTCGCCGCCTGCGGCGTGATCATCGACAGCGCGATCCTGATCGTCGGCGCGATGGCGGTGGGCCCGGAGTTCGGTCCGCTCGCCGGGCTGTGCACGGCCCTCGTGCGCCGCACCCCCCGCCTGGCGTGGCGCTCGCTCGCCGCCCTGCTCGTGGGCTTTCCGGTGGCCATGCTGGTGACCGGCGGCTTCAGCCTGCTGATGGACTGGCTGGGGCTCTTCCACGAGGCGAAGTTCCTCGCGCCGCGTCCGCAGACCGCCTTCATCTGGCAGCCGGACGCCTTCTCCTTCATCGTGGCGTTCCTGGCCGGCATCGCCGGGATCCTGTCCCTGACCTCGGCGAAGTCGGGGGCGCTGATCGGCGTGGCGATCTCGGTGACCACGGTGCCGGCGGCCGCGAACGCCGCCGTGGCGCTGTCCTACGGCAACTGGTCGGAGACCCGCGGCTCCGCCGTCCAGCTGGCACTGAACCTGCTGGGGATCGTCATCGCGGGCACGCTCACGCTGCTCGCCCAGAAGTGGTTCTGGGCGAGGCAGCGTGCCCGCGGGCCGGCCCGGGCCTGAGGGCCCCGGCCGGAGGGCGTCAGCCCAGCTCGGACTTGACCACGTCCGCCAGGCGCTGCGCCACCGCGCGCGCCTGCTCGATGTCGGCGGCCTCGACCATCACCCGCACGAGCGGCTCGGTGCCGGACGAGCGCAGCAGGACCCGGCCCGTGGCGCCCAGCTCGCGCTCGGCGGCGTTGACGGCGTCGGCCAGCTCCGCCGAGGAGCCCACGCGGGACTTGTCGACGTCGCGGACGTTGATCAGGATCTGCGGCAGCCGCTCCATGACCCCGGCCAGCTCGGCCAGCGAGCGGCCCGTGGCGGCGACCCGCGAGGCCAGCATCAGACCGGTCAGGGTGCCGTCGCCGGTCGTGGCGTGGTCGAGGACGATGACGTGGCCGGACTGCTCGCCGCCCAGGGCGAAGCCGTTCGCCTTCATCTCCTCCAGGACGTACCGGTCGCCGACCGAGGTCTGGACCAGCTCGACGCCCTCGCGCTCCATGGCCAGCTTGAAGCCGAGGTTCGACATGACGGTGGCGACGACGGTGTTCTTGCGCAGCGAGCCCGCCTCGCGCATCGCGAGGGCCAGGACGGCGAGGATCTGGTCGCCGTCGATCTCGTTGCCCTCGGCGTCCACGGCCAGGCAGCGGTCGGCGTCGCCGTCGTGGGCCACGCCCAGGTCGGCGCCGTGCTCGACGACGGCGGCGCGCAGCTTGTCCAGGTGCGTGGAGCCGCACTCGTGGTTGATGTTGAGGCCGTCGGGGTCGGTGCCGATGGTGACGACCTCGGCGCCGGCCCGCGAGAAGGCCTCGGGGGAGACGCGCGAGGCGGCGCCGTGGGCGCCGTCGATGACGACCTTGAGGCCGTCGAGGCGGTTGGGGAGGACACCGATCAGGTGGGCGACGTAGTTGTCGAAGCCCTGGTCGTAGTCGCGGACGCGGCCGACGCCGGCGCCGGTGGGCCGGTCCCAGGGCTCGCCGGAGGCGTGGGCGCGGTAGGTCCGCTCGATGCGGTCCTCAAGCTCGTCGGCGAGCTTGTGGCCGCCGCGGGCGAAGAACTTGATGCCGTTGTCGGGCATGGCGTTGTGGCTGGCGGAGAGCATCACGCCGAGGTCCGCGCCGAGGGCGCCCGTCAGATAGGCGACGGCGGGCGTGGGCAGCACGCCCACCCGCAGGACGTCCACGCCGGCGCTGGCGAGACCGGCCACCACGGCGGCCTCCAGGAACTCCCCGGACGCGCGCGGATCGCGGCCGACCACGGCCACCGGGCGGTGGCCCTCGAACGTACCCGCCTCGGCGAGCACGTGTGCCGCGGCGACCGACAGGCCGAGCGCCAGCTCCGCCGTCAGATCGGCGTTCGCGACACCGCGCACACCGTCCGTACCGAAGAGTCGTCCCACTGGTGTCCTCCGAAAAAGCGGGGCGGGGCCGCGCAGGGGCCCCCGAGATGAGGTGTCGGATCGGGTCGGGCCGGGGCAGGAGCGGACAGGGTACCGGGCGGGCCCTTGCCGGCCGGCCGGGCGGCAGCCCCTGGGGGGCCGTCGTCCGAAGAGATGGCTATCCACTTTTCCGGGTATCCAGCTGTTTCGCATGGACGCGCGCTACGCGCGCCGCGCCCAGGCGATGTGCTCTCGGGCGATTCGCCGGATACGCCCCGGGCCGCCAATGGCCGAACGCCCCGGCGGGCACGGATCGTGCCGCCGGGGCGTTCGGGCAGTGCAGCGGAGCCGCGTGATTAGCGCTTGCTGTACTGCGGAGCCTTGCGGGCCTTCTTGAGACCGGCCTTCTTGCGCTCGACCGCACGGTCGTCGCGCTTGAGGAAGCCGGCCTTCTTCAGCGGGCCGCGGTTGTTGTCCACGTCGGCCTCGTTCAGCGCGCGGGCCACACCGAGGCGCAGGGCGCCGGCCTGGCCGGACACGCCGCCACCCGCGATGCGGGCGATGACGTCGTAGCGGTCGTCAAGCTCGAGCACCTTGAAGGGCTCGTTGACTTCCTGCTGGTGCACCTTGTTGGGGAAGTAGTCCTCAAGGGTGCGACCGTTGATCTTCCACTTGCCGGAGCCCGGAACGATCCGGACGCGGGCGATGGCGTTCTTGCGACGGCCCAGGCCGGCGGCCGGCTGCGGGTCCCCGAAGCGGGACGCGAGGGACTCGGAGGTGTACTCCGACTCGACGACCTCGGTCTCGGTGGTGTACTCCTCGACGCCCTCGAGCGGGGTCTCGGCGGTGGTCTCAGCCACGATTCTCCTCAGACTTTCTGGTTCGGCGGTGGCCGGGACTTAGCCCTGCTTGACCTGGGTGATCTCGAACGGAACGGGCTGCTGGGCGGCGTGCGGGTGCTGGTCGCCCGAGTAGACCTTCAGCTTCGAGAGCATCTGACGGCCGAGGGAGTTCTTGGGCAGCATGCCCTTGATCGCCTTCTCGACGGCCTTCTCGGGGTTCTTGTCGAGCAGCTCGTCGTAGCGGACGGCGCGCAGACCACCCGGGAAGCCGGAGTGGCGGTACGCCATCTTCTGCGACTTCTTGTTGCCGGACAGGTGCACCTTGTCGGCGTTGATGATGACGACGAAGTCACCCATGTCCATGTGCGGGGCGTACACGGGCTTGTGCTTGCCGCGCAGCAGGGAGGCAGCCTGAGAGGCCAGACGGCCCAGGACGACGTCCTGCGCGTCGATGATGTGCCACTGGCGCGTGACATCGCCGGGCTTGGGGCTGTACGTACGCACGGTCGTAGCCTTCGCTTCTTCGTAATGGGGTTTCCCAGGCCACGAGGGCCGTGGGAACGGGTCCTGACACGGTCCACCCGATCGATCACACAGCTTTGGCCGCACGTCGGGGACGCAACCCGAGTGCCTGCCGCTGGCCATCGGCCCGGTGGACAAGCGTAAGGGCCCCTCGCGTGAGAACGACCAAGCCAATACGCATAACGAACTCGTAGAGTACCGGGAGCCCACCGGTGGGGTCAAAACACATGGTCCCACCGGTCGCGGGACGCGGCCAGCGCCCGGCCGGCCGCCCCGCGCGGCCCGGGCCGTGCCCCGGGGCCGCACTGATCCACACGGCGCGCCGCCCTACCGCTTCCGCGCCACGCGCCCCTCGTCCCACACCGGCTCCGGCACCTCCCGCACCCGGCCGTCCGCGCCGAAGACCAGGAAGCGGTCGAAGGACCGGGCGAACCACCGGTCGTGCGTGACCGCCAGCACGGTCCCCTCGTACGCCTCCAGGCCCTCCTGGAGCGCCTCCGCGCTCTCCAGGTCCAGGTTGTCCGTCGGCTCGTCCAGCAGCAGGGCCGTGGTCCCCGCCAGCTCCAGGAGCAGGATCTGGAAGCGCGCCTGCTGGCCGCCCGACAGCTTCTCGAAGGGCTGGTCGCCCTGGCGCTCCAGCTCGTAGCGGCGCAGCGCCGACATCGCGCCCCCGCGGTCCTTGGCGTGCTCCGTCCACAGGATGTCGACGAGGGTGCGGCCCATCAGCTCCGGGTGGGCGTGCGTCTGCGCGAAGTGACCGGGCACGACGCGGGCGCCCAGCTTCCACCCGCCGGTGTGCGCGACGTCCTCTCCGGCGAGGAGGCGCAGGAAGTGGGACTTCCCCGAGCCGTTGCTGCCGAGCACCGCGACCCGCTCCCCGTAGAAGACCTCCAGGTCGAACGGGTTCATCAGGCCGGTCAGCTCCAGTTGCGCGCAGGTCACGGCGCGCACGCCCGTGCGCCCGCCGCGCAGCCGCATGCGGATGTCCTGCTCGCGCGGCGGCTCCGGCGGCGGGCCGGCCTCCTCGAACTTCCGCAGCCGGGTCTGGGCGGCGGCGTAGCGGGAGGCCATCTCGTGGCTGACGGCCGCCGCCTGCCGGAGCGTGATCACCAGCTTCTTCAGCTGGGCGTGCTTCTCGTCCCAGCGGCGGCGCAGCTCCTCGAAGCGGGCGAAGCGCTCCTTGCGGGCCTCGTGGTACGTGCCGAAGCCGCCGCCGTGCACCCAGACGTCGCTGCCCGCGGGCCCCGGTTCGACGCTGATGATCTTCTCGGCGGCGCGGGCCAGCAGCTCCCGGTCGTGGGAGACGAAGAGCACCGTCTTCTTCGTCTCGCGCAGCCGCTCCTCCAGCCAGCGCTTGCCGGGGACGTCCAGGTAGTTGTCCGGCTCGTCCAGGAGCAGCACCTCGTCCGTGCCGCGCAGCAGCGACTCCAGGACGAGCCGCTTCTGCTCACCGCCGGAGAGGGTGCGCACCTGGCGCCACTGGGCCTTCTCGTACGGGACGCCGAGCGCGGCCATGGTGCACATGTCCCAGGTGGTCTCGGCCTCGTAGCCCCGGGCCTCGGCCCAGTCGGCCAGCGCCTGGGCGTAGGCCATCTGCGCGGCCTCGTCGTCCACGGTCATGATCGCGTTCTCGGCGGCGTCGACGGCCTTCGCGGCCGCGCGGACACGGGGCTGGGCCACGGAGACCAGCAGGTCGCGGACCGTGCGCTCGTCCCGCACGGAACCCACGAACTGCGGCATGACGCCCAGCCCGCCGGAGACGGTGACCGAGCCGCCGTGCGGCTGGAGCTCGCCGGAGATCAGCCGCATCAGCGTGGTCTTGCCCGCGCCGTTGGCCCCCACGAGGGCGACCGAGGCGCCCTCTCCCACCCGGAACGACACGTCGCCGAGCAAGGGCCTCCCGTCCGGAAGGTCGTACTCCAGATGTGCCGCTTCCACATGTCCCATACGGCGATTCTCCCGGGTGCCGGGGCAGCGACCAAGCGGTTTACCATGCACGCCATGAGCTTTGGGCAGGGTGGGCCGCAGGGGGCCCCGGGGGATTCTCAGGCGTCCGCACCCCAGGGGGCGCCGCCTCCGGGGACGCCGGCGCGCCCCGGCCCGCCCCCGGCCGCGGCCGGCACGCCCGCGCCCTGGCCCCAGGCCCCGGTCCTGCCGCAGCCCCAGCCCGCCTTCGCCCCGCCGCAACCGCAGACCGCGCAGACCCCGGACTGGGCGGCCCTCGCCGACGACAGCGCCGCCCGCGACCGCCGCCGCAAGTGGCTGCTGATAGGCGGCGGCGTGCTCGCCACCGGCGCGGTCGCCGCGATCGTGGCCACCGCCGTGATCAAGACCGGCAAGGGCGACAAGACCCTGCCCGCCGCGGAGAAGCTCCCCAGCGCCTCGCCGAGCGCCCCCGAGCCGTCGTTCTCCCAGGTCGCGCCGCCGCCCCCGCCCAACCCGCGGGAGTTCATAGCCAGCGCGGACAAGGACAAGGCGCCGCTCACCACGAAGACGCTCTTCCCCCACTCCAAGCCGTCCCTGGACAAGCGCAGCTACGACCGCGCCGCCACCGACACCACCAGCGACTGCGCGAGCGTCGGCCAGGGCGGCCTCGGCCAGGTCCTGGCCCGCAACGACTGCCGCAAGGTCCTGCGCGCCACCTACGTACGGGACGGGGTCGCCGTCACCGTCGGCGTGGCCGTCTTCGACACCAAGGCCAAGGCCGACCAGGTGAAGGAGCAGGCCACGGGCAACATCGCCGCCCTGACCGAGGGCGAGGCGCCCACCTTCTGCCAGGCCACCTCGTGCCGGCTGACCGCCAACGCCGAGGGCCGCTACGCGTACTTCACCGTGGCCGGCTACACCAACGGCTCCGCGGTCCCCTCCGACGACGCCAAGGCGCTCCAGGCCGGCCGCGACGTGGCGGGCTACACCTTCCGCCGGATCATGGCCCGCGCCAACGAGCAGGCGTCCGCGGCGGCGGCACCGCCCAAGTCCTCGTCCCAGCCGTCCGCCAAGGCCTCGGCCTCCTCCCAGGCGAAGGCGTAGGCACGGCGTGGGTCACTCCTCACCCTCGTCGTCCTCGTCCTCCCCTGCCTCGCCGCCCTCCGCGGACCAGGGCTCGGCGCCCGGCCTGCTCGGCGGGGCCGTGGGCGGCCGTTCCGCCCGCTCCAGGCCCTCGACCTTCGCCACCTGCGCCGCCACCAGCGACCCGGGGATCTCCACGCGGTCCGGATCGGCCAGGTTGGTCACGAAGAACATCGAGAGGGTGTCGCCGGTCCGCACCACCGTGACCAGGCTCGGCGCCTCCTCGGCCGCGTTCACCAGCCCGTACGCCACCGCCTCGTCACCCAGTGCGGGCGCCGGCAGGACGCGTACGGCCTCGAACTCCTGGGGCTGGCCCTCGCCGGTCGTCATGCGGAAGCCGTCCGCGCACTCCTCCGCGGCCCCGCGCAGCTCCCGCAGCGTGGTCCGGGCGCCGTCGTCGTCGTACCTGGACACCCGGATCGTGCCCATGAGGCCGTCGAAGTCCTGGTCGCGGGCGGCCCGGGCGAAGGTGTCGACCACCGACGCCACCGGCTCGGGCTGCGGCTGGGAGCCCAGCGCCACCACCAGCGGCCGGCACGGCTCCCGGTCCGTCTCCGGCAGCCCGCCGCCCGCCGTGCCCGGCGACGCCTTCTCGACCAGGAAGCCGGGCACCTCCTGCGCGCCCAGCTCCACGTGTCTGAGCTGGTTGCCGGTGAGCACCTTCACCGCCTGGCGCTCGTCCTTACCCTCACCGGCCCGGCCGCCCGCGCCGGCGGAGCCCGCCTCGGCGGCCCCGTCCGGCCCCGTGCCGGAGCCGATGCCGCACCCGGCCGTGAGACCCAGCACCGCGATCGCGGCGACACCCGTCGACAACGCCCTCACGATTCCCGCCTTCCAGCGCCCGCCGAGCGGCCCTCCAGGGACCACCCGGCCTTCTTGCGACGTGACCCACGCCACAATGTAGGCTGCGCAGGCAACCGAAATCCCTCCCAACGGTCTTAACCGGCGGATCGGACCTCAAGACAACCAAGCACACGGGCCGGTCCCCAACGGGACGACCCGGGACATCACCCAGGCCAGGGGGAAGGACGGACGCGGCGCATCCGGCGTGCCGCGCACACACCGCCATGAAGATCTCTTTCCTTTTGCAGAACGCCTACGGCATCGGCGGCACGATCCGCTCCACGTTCAACGTCGCCAGCGCGCTCGCCGCCCGGCACGACGTGGAGATCGTGTCCACCATCAGGAGCGGTGAGCGCCCCAAACTCCCCCTGAGCCCCAAGGTCAAGCTGGTCAACCTCATCGACCGGCGCGCCGAGAAGGGCGCCGACCGGGACCACGCCCTGCTCGAACAGGACAGCCGGTACATCCCGCCGGTCGAGGCCAAGGGCGCCCACTTCAGCGCCCTCACCGACCAGCGGGTCGCCGAACACCTCGCCCGCACGGACGCCGACGTCGTCGTCGCCACCCGGCCGGGCCTCGTGATGTACCTCGCCGAGTTCGGCCAGGACCGCTATCTGCGGATCGGCCAGGAGCACCGGATCTACGGCACCCACGAGCCGACCATCCGCGCCTACCAGGACACCGCCATCCCGCGCCTGGACGCGCACACCACCGTCTCCGAGGCGGACGCGAAGACCCACCGGGAGCAGTTCCCCGAGGCCAAGACGAAGATCGTCTGCCTGCCCAACGGCTGCCCCCCGTCGGAGGTCGAGCCCTCCGACGGCACCGCCAAGCTCGTCGTCGCCGCCGGCCGGCTCATCCCCGTCAAGCGGTACGACCTCCTCGTCTCCGCCTGGGCCACCGTCACCGCCGCCCGCCCGGACTGGAAGCTGCGCATCTACGGCCGCGGCCCCGAGCTGGCCAAGCTGCGCGCCCAGATCGACCGCCTGGGCCTGAACGACACCCTCACGCTCATGGGCGCCCACTCCCCCATCGAGACCGAGTGGGCCAAGGGCTCCATCGCCGCCGTGACCTCCCGCGAGGAGTCCTTCGGCATGACGATCGTCGAGGCCATGGGCTGCGGCGTGCCCGTCGTCGCCACCGACTGCCCGCACGGCCCCGGCGAGATCATCACCGACGGCGAGGACGGCCTCCTCGTCCCCGTCGGCGACAGCGACGCCATCGCCAAGGGCCTGCTCAAGCTGATCGAGGACGACGAGCTGCGCCGCACCATGGGTGCCGCGGCCCGCGAGTCCGCCCAGCGCTACGCCCCCGAGCGCATCGCCGACGCCTACCTGGAGCTGATCGACAGTCTCGGCGGCCCCCGGGTCGCCCCCGGCGACACCGGCGCCCAGGCCACGGCGAAGGCCCCCGCCAAGGCGACGGTCAAGCCCGCCGCCAAGGCCGAGCGGTCGCCGCTGGCCACGCTGCTGCGCCGCACCGCGGGCAAGATCGTCCGCCCGCTGCGCCGCCGCGCCGCCGCCCCGGCCAAGCCGGCGGCCGAGAAGGCGCCGGCCAAGCCCGTCCTCAAGCCGCTGCGTCCCGTGGCCTCCTGCCGCGTCGACGCCCACGGCGACATCCACGTCCTCGTCCAGCGCAAGGGCCTCAGCGGCGAGAACCTCTCCCTCACCGTCACCCGCCGCAAGGAGGGCAAGCCGGTCGCCGTGCCGCTCACGCCCCCCGCCGACGGCAAGGGCCCCTGGACGGCCGTGCTCAAGCGGAGCGAGCTGCGGCTGGCCGAGGGCCGCTGGGACCTGCACGTGGTGCGCCCGGCCGACAAGGCCCGCCGCCGCGTCGTCTCCCACCTCGCGGAGGGCCGCGGCCTGGTCGACCTCCAGCCGCTGCCCGGCGCGCCCTTCACCTGGTGGGTGCCCTACCCGACCGTCGACGGCTTCCTGGCGCTGCGCGCCTGGTACCGCGACGCCCACGCCGAGGCCCGCTCCATCAAGGCCGACGACGAGGCGTTCACGGTCGAAGGCACCCTGCACGGCACGGAGTTCACGGACGGCCGCAAGGCCGTCCTGTCCGGCACGCCGCGCGGCGACAACGCCTCCGAGGTGTCGGTGGACGTCGAGGTCGTGGACGCCACGACCTTCCGCTTCACCGTCCCCTACGAGCGGCTGCACGCGGCGCGGCGCGGTGCGGACAGCGCCACCTGGGACCTGTCCCTGCGAACCGCCCCCGGCGGCGAGCCGGTGCGCGTCGCCCGGCTCACCGGCGACATCGTCGACCGCAACAAGACGGACGTCCACCCGACCGTGGGCGGGGTCCGGCCGTACTTCACGGTGAACAGCGACCTGGCGGTCAACGTCCCGGCGGACGAGACCGCCTGACGGGGAGTCCGGGGGCGCGAGCCCCCGGAACCCTCCCTCTCAGCAGCAGCCCCCCGCACCGGGCAGCGTCCGCTTGTTGCGCGCCGCCAGGTTGCGGGCCGCCAGCTCGGAGTCGGCCGGGTAGCCGACCTCCTCCAGCGTCAGCCCGTGCGGCCGCACCACGTGCACCGCGGAGTCCCGCACGCCGGCGGCCAGCACCTGGCCGGGCCACTCCACCGGCCGGTGGCCGTCGCCGACGAACAGCATCGCGCCCACCAGCGAGCGCACCATGTTGTGGCAGAACGCGTCCGCCCGCACGGTCGCCGTGATCACACCGGAGGCGTCGCGCTCCCAGCTCAGCCGCTGGAGCGTACGGATGGTCGTCGCACCCTCCCGCCGCTTGCAGTACGCGGCGAAGTCGTGCTCGCCGACCAGCGCACGGGACGCCTCGTTCATGGCGTCCACGTCCAACGGCCAGTCGTGCCACAGGACATGACCGCGCAGCAGCGGGTCCACGCCGGCCGGGTGGTCGACGACCCGGTAGGCGTACCGCCGCCAGATCGCGGAGAAGCGCGCGTTGAAACCGGCCGGCGCCTCGGCGACCTTCCACACCCGGACGTCGTGCGACAGCCGGCCGGCGAGCCGGCGCAGCAGCTTGTCCTCGTGCTCGGCCCAGACCTCCGCCGGCAGGTCGACGTGGGCGACCTGGCCGCGCGCGTGCACGCCGGCGTCCGTACGGCCCGCGACCGTCAGCTCATAGGTCCGCTTCGACCGGGTCACGGTCCGGATCGCGGCCTCGATCTCGCCCTGGACCGTGCGCTGCCCCTCGCGCTGCTTGGCCCAGCCGGAGAAGTCCTTGCCGTCGTACGACAGGTCCAGCCGCACCCGCACGTACCCGGGCTCAACCTCGTCACTCACCCAGAGTTTCCTCTCGAAAATGCGGGACGGGCCCGCCCCCGGAAAGGGGCGGGCCCGTCACTGACACGCATCAGCGGTGTCAGGCGTCCTTCGACTCCTCGGCCGGAGCCTCGGCGGCGGCCTCGGACTCCTTGACCGCACGCTTGGTGGCGGCCTCGGCCTCGGCGACGGTCGCCTTCTTGGCGATCTCACCCTCGACCAGCTCGATCACAGCCATCGGGGCGTTGTCGCCACGACGGTTGCCGATCTTGGTGATGCGGGTGTAGCCACCCGGACGCTCGGCGAAGCGCGGCGCGATCTCGGTGAAGAGCACGTGCACGATGCCCTTGTCCGTGATCGTCTGCAGCACCTGGCGACGGTTGTGGATGTCGCCCTTCTTCGCCTTGGTGATCAGGCGCTCGGCGACCGGACGCAGGCGGCGGGCCTTGGCCTCGGTCGTCGTGATGCGGCCGTGCTCGAAGAGCGACTTGGCGAGGTTCGCCAGCATCAGCTTCTCGTGCGCGGCACCGCCGCCCAGACGGGCACCCTTGGTGGGACGCGGCATGGTGTTTCTCCTAGGTGTCTGCCCCGGCCGTATCAGGTACCGGAGTCAGTATCCGAGCGGGCGGTCGCCCGTCGGAGACCCCGCGCCCCGAGGGGCGCGGGGAACTGCGCGGCCGGCCACAGCGGGCCGGCCACCGAAGACCGATCAGTACTGCTCGGTCTCCACGAAACCCGCGTCCGCGTCGTCGTCGGCGCCGAAGGCGTCGGCGGCAGCGGTCGGGTCGAATCCGGGCGGGCTGTCCTTGAGGGCCAGGCCCATGCCGGCCAGCTTCGCCTTGACCTCGTCGATCGACTTCGCACCGAAGTTGCGGATGTCGAGCAGGTCGGCCTCGGAGCGGGCGACGAGCTCACCCACGGAGTGGATGCCCTCGCGCTTGAGGCAGTTGTACGACCGAACGGTGAGCTCGAGCTCCTCGATCGGCAGCGCCAGGTCGGCGGCAAGGGCGGCGTCCGTCGGGGACGGGCCCATGTCGATGCCCTCGGCGTCGATGTTGAGCTCGCGGGCCAGACCGAACAGCTCGACCAGGGTCTTGCCAGCGGACGCCATGGCGTCGCGCGGGCGCATGGCCTGCTTGGTCTCGACGTCGACGATCAGCTTGTCGAAGTCGGTGCGCTGCTCGACACGGGTCGCCTCGACCTTGTAGGTGACCTTGAGGACCGGCGAGTAGATGGAGTCGACCGGGATACGGCCGATCTCCTGGCCCACCTGCTTGTTCTGGACGGCGGAGACGTAGCCGCGACCGCGCTCGACGGTCAGCTCCATCTCCAGCTTGCCCTTGGCGTTCAGGGTCGCCAGGACCAGGTCGGGGTTGTGCACCTCGACGCCGGCCGGCGGGGCGATGTCGGCGGCGGTGACCAGACCCGGACCCTGCTTGCGCAGGTACATCACGACCGGCTCGTCGTGCTCCGAGGAGACGACCAGCTGCTTGATGTTCAGGATGAGGTCGGTGACGTCCTCCTTGACGCCCGGCACGGTGGTGAACTCGTGCAGGACACCGTCGATGCGGATGGACGTGACAGCCGCACCCGGGATCGAGGAGAGGAGCGTACGACGCAGGGAGTTGCCGAGGGTGTAGCCGAAGCCCGGCTCCAGCGGCTCGATCACGAACCGGGAGCGGAACTCGTCGACGACCTCTTCGGTCAGCGAGGGACGCTGAGCGATCAGCATGCGATGAATCCTTCAGTCATGGGCGCCCGCTATTTGACGCCCTCTGTGTACTGCAAGGGTACGGGCGGCACGGCTCCCGCGAAGGGATCCGTACCGCCCGGACACTCGGAGCTACCGCGGGAAGCGGCCTGCGTCAGACGCGGCGGCGCTTCGGCGGACGGCAGCCGTTGTGCGGGGTGGGGGTGACGTCCTGGATGGAGCCAACCTCGAGGCCGGTCGCCTGGAGCGAGCGGATGGCGGTCTCACGACCGGAACCCGGGCCCTTGACGAAGACGTCGACCTTGCGCATGCCGTGCTCCTGGGCGCGACGGGCAGCCGACTCGGCGGCCATCTGCGCGGCGAACGGCGTGGACTTGCGCGAGCCCTTGAAGCCGACGTGGCCGGCGGAGGCCCAGGAGATCACGTTGCCGGTCGGGTCCGTGATGGACACGATCGTGTTGTTGAACGTGCTCTTGATGTGCGCGTGGCCGTGAGCGACGTTCTTCTTTTCCTTGCGGCGCACCTTCTTGGCAGCGCCCTGACGTCCCTTGGGGGGCATGTCTTACTCCCGTGGAGTGGAGGTGGTCGGTCCTACAGCGAAGACCGCTATAGCGAGTCCGCTGAGGACTACTTCTTGCCCGGCTTCTTCTTGCCGGCGATGGCGCGACGCGGGCCCTTGCGGGTACGGGCGTTCGTGCTGGTGCGCTGGCCGTGGACGGGCAGGCCACGACGGTGGCGCAGACCCTGGTAGCAGCCGATCTCGACCTTGCGGCGGATGTCGGCCTGGATCTCGCGACGCAGGTCACCCTCGGTCTTGAGGTTGGCGTCCACGTGCTCGCGGATCTTGACCAGGTCCTCCTCGGACAGGTCACGAACGCGGGTGTTCGGGTTCACACCAGTGGCGGCGAGGGTCGCCTTCGACTGGGTGCGGCCGATGCCGAAGACGTAGGTGAGTGCGACCTCCACGCGCTTGTCGCGCGGGATGTCAACACCGGAAACGCGTGCCATTCAATGGCTCCAGTTGATTCTCGGGGGTCTTCCGCAGTGCCGCTCCCGACCGCCGGCTCTCCTGGGAGAGCGGTACGTCCGGGTCCCCGGCCCCCGCCGGAGGTGTCGCCGGCCTGGCCGGCCGGACGGGCGCTGCGTATGTACGTATTGCTCGCGTCGCGCGAAGAACTGCGAGGTGCAGGTCGGTGTGCGTCAGCCCTGGCGCTGCTTGTGGCGCAGGTTGTCGCAGATGACCATGACCCGGCCGTGGCGGCGGATCACCTTGCACTTGTCGCAGATCTTCTTGACGCTCGGCTTGACCTTCATGGGATGTGAGGTTCTCCGGGTCAGTGCCATCACCCCACGGGAGCGGGGCAGGGGCAAGATCTACTTGTAGCGGTAGACGATCCGTCCGCGCGTCAGGTCGTACGGAGAAAGCTCCACCACGACCCGGTCATCCGGGAGGATGCGGATGTAGTGCATACGCATCTTGCCGCTGATGTGCGCGAGGACCTTGTGACCGTTCTGGAGCTCCACCTTGAACATCGCGTTCGGCAGAGACTCGATCACGGTGCCCTCGATCTCGATGGCACCTTGCTTCTTGGCCACGCTTCGCCCTTCGAATCGGCTACCTTGATCGACTTCACATGATCCGATCGCCCGTTTGGAGCACGGGCATGCGGATACACGAGAGCCGACGCATCAGTCTACGTCAGGGCAACCGGAAAGACTAATCCAGGTCTCGTGCCCCGCCGTAAAGATCCTTACTCCGGCGTCAGGCCAGCGGATCCGGAGCGGCCGTGACGCCGTACTCCGCGAGCTTCGCCCGGCCGCCGTCCACGGCCGTCAGGACCAGGGGGCCCTCTTCCGTCAGGGCGACGGAGTGCTCCCAGTGGGAGGACCAGGACTTGTCGTCCGTCAGGACGGTCCAGTCGTCCTCCAGGACGTGGGTGCGCGCCGTACCGAGGCTGACCATGGGCTCGATCGCCAGGCAGAGGCCGGGGACCAGCTTGGGGCCCTTGCCGCGCTTGCGCGAGACGTAGTTCAGCAGGTGGGGGTCCATGTGCATCTCGGTGCCGATGCCGTGGCCGCCGTAGTCCTCGATGATCCCGTACCGGCCGGAGGCGGGGCGGGGCTGGCGGCGGATGTAGCCCTCGATGGCCCGGGAGATGTCGACCAGGCGGGCGCCCTTCTTCATCGCCGCGATGCCGGCCCACAGGGACTCCTCGGTCACCCTGGACAGCTCGACCAGCTCCGGAGCGTGACCGGTGCCCACGAAGGCCGTGAAGGCCGCGTCGCCGTGCCAGCCGTCGACGATCGCACCCGCGTCGATGGAGATGATGTCGCCGTCCTTGAGGACCGTCTTCGTGTCCGGGATGCCGTGGACGACGACCTCGTTCACCGAGGTGCAGATCGTGGCGGGGAAGCCGCCGTAGCCGAGGAAGTTCGACTTGGCGCCGTGCTCGGCCAGCACCTTCCGGGCGACCTCGTCCAGGTCCTTGGTGGTGGCGCCGGGGACGGCGGCCTCCCTGGTGGCCGCGTGGATGGCGGCGACGACCAGCCCCGCCTCGCGCATCTTCGCGATCTGCTCCGGGGTCTTGATCTCGACCATGAAGGGGCCTTCCTCGCTGTTCCTCGGTCTGGCTGTCAGGGGCGCCCGTGGGCGCGTAGGACAAACACTACGGCCGCGGTGCCCCCGAAGGGGCACCGCGGCCGTGTGAGTGCTGCGTCAGGCGTCTTCGCGGGAGGGCAGGGCCCCCATCGCCCGCTGCGTCACCTCGGCGACCTTGCCGAGGGCCGAGATCGTCACCACGAGGCCCTGGGCCTTGTAGTAGTCGATGATCGGCTCGGTCTCGCTGTGGTAGACCTCCAGCCGCTTGCGGACGGTCTCCTCGCTGTCGTCCTCGCGCTGGTACAGCTCACCGCCGCAGACGTCGCAGACGCCCTCCGCGGCCGGCGGGTTGTAGATCACGTGGAAGATGTGGCTGCTGTCCTTGCGGCACATCCGGCGACCGGCGATCCGCTTGACGACCTCGTCCTCCGGGACCTCCAGGTCCAGGACGGCGTCCAGCCCCAGGCCGTCGGCCTTGAGGATCTCGTCCAGCGCCTCGGCCTGGGCCAGGTTGCGCGGGAAGCCGTCCAGCAGGAAGCCGTGCGCGGCGTCCGCCTGCTGCATGCGGTCCTTGGCCATCCCGATGGTGACCTCGTCCGGCACGAGCTGGCCGGCGCGCATGTACTCCTGGGCCTTCTGGCCCAGCGGCGTGCCCTGGCTGATGTTCGCCCGGAAGAGGTCGCCCGTCGAGATGTGCGGGATCGCGAGGTTCTTGGCGAGGTACGCGGCCTGCGTACCCTTGCCGGCGCCGGGCGGCCCGACGAGGACGATTCGCATCAGCGGAGGAACCCTTCGTAGTTGCGCTGCTGAAGCTGGCTCTCGATCTGCTTCACAGTCTCCAGACCGACACCCACGATGATCAGGATGCTGGTTCCCCCGAACGGGAAGTTCTGGTTTGCGTTGAGTGTGACCAGTGCCACCGTGGGCACCAGCGCGATCAGACCCAGATAGAGCGAACCCGGCCACGTGATGCGGTTCAGCACGTAGCTCAGGTACTCGGCCGTGGGTCGGCCGGCCCGGATGCCCGGAATGAATCCACCATACTTCTTCATATTGTCGGCAACTTCTTCGGGGTTGAAGGAGATGGCGACGTAGAAGAAGGCGAAGAACACGATCAGCAGGAAGTACGTGACCATGTAGATCGGGTGGTCACCCTTGACCAGGTTGGACTGGACCCAGTTCGCCCAGCCCGCCTTGGAGCCCGTGAACTGCACGAGCAGGGCGGGAATGTAGAGCAGCGACGAGGCGAAGATGACCGGAATCACACCGGCCTGGTTCACCTTGAGCGGGATGTAGGTCGACGTGCCGCCGTAGGACCGGCGGCCGATCATGCGCTTCGCGTACTGCACGGGAATGCGGCGCTGGGCCTGCTCGACGAAGACCACCAGCGCGACCATCGCCAGGCCGCAGAGGATCACGAGGCCGAACTCCAGCCAGCCACCCATCAGCTTGCCCTGAAGCTTGATCGCCCACAGGGCGCCCGGGAAGCCGGCCGCGATGGAGGTGAACATCAGGATCGACATGCCGTTGCCGATGCCGCGGTCGGTGATCAGCTCGCCGAGCCACATGATCAGCGAGGTGCCCGCGGTCATGGTGATGACCATGACGACAGTGGTGAAGATCGACTGGTTCGGCACGATCTGGTTGCCGACGGAGCAGCCGCCGAAGAGCGCACCGCTGCGCGCGGTGGCCACGAGGCCGGTGCCCTGGAGCACGGCGAGGGCGACGGTCAGATAGCGCGTGTACTGCGTGATCTTGGCCTGGCCGGACTGGCCCTCCTTCTTGAGGGCTTCGAGCCGCGGGATGACGACGGTGAGCAGCTGCAGGATGATGCTTGCCGTGATGTACGGCATGATCCCGAGCGCGAAGATCGTGATCTGCAGCAGCGCACCACCGCTGAACATGTTCACGAGGCCGAAAAGGCCCTGCCCACTCTTCGACTGGTCCATGCACGTCTGGACATTGCGGTAGTCGACTCCTGGGACGGGTACGTGCGCCCCGAGCCGGAAGAGCACCATGATGCCCAGCGTGAACAGCAGCTTCTTGCGCAGGTCGGGCGTCTTGAACGCCCGGGCGAACGCGGTGAGCACGGTGCCTCCTGCGCCCCTCACGTGGCTGCGTGAGAGGTGACGGTCTTGAGGTTCGACGAATGAGTACGGGTCAAGACCGCACGGCCACCGGCCGCGCGGCCAGGGGGCGGGAACCCCCATAGGTACAGCAACAGTGCACGCCACCTTACCGGCGACCGTGCCCCCCTTGGAACGACCAACCGGGGATGCCCCAGTTGGGACATCCCCGGTTGTCAGATCAACGACCTCAGATGAGCTCGGTGACGGTACCGCCGGCGGCGGTGATCTTCTCCTGGGCGGAGCCGGAGACGGCGTCGACCGTCACCTGCAGCGCCACGGAGATCTCGCCCTGGCCCAGGACCTTGACGAGCTCGTTCTTGCGAACGGCGCCCTTGGCGACCAGGTCGGCCACCGTGACCTCGCCACCCTGCGGGTAGAGCGCGGCCAGCTTGTCCAGGTTCACGACCTGGAACTGCTTGTGGGCGGGGTTCTTGAAGCCCTTGAGCTTCGGGAGACGCATGTGGAGGGGCATCTGCCCACCCTCGAAGCGCTCCGGAACCTGGTAACGGGCCTTGGTGCCCTTGGTACCACGACCTGCGGTCTTACCCTTGGACGCCTCACCACGACCGACACGGGTCTTGGCGGTCTTGGCGCCCGGGGCAGGACGGAGGTTGTGGACCTTCAGCGGGTTCTGCTCCGCCATGTCAGTCGACCTCCTCAACCGTCACGAGGTGGCGGACGGTGTGCACCATGCCGCGGATCTCGGGACGGTCCTCCTTGACAACCACGTCGTTGATCTTCTTGAGACCAAGCGAACGAAGGGTGTCGCGGTGGTTCTGCTTGCTGCCGATGTAGGACTTAACCTGCGTGACCTTGAGGCGAGCCATTACGCACCCGCCCCTGCACGCGCCCGCAGCAGAGCGGCGGGAGCGACGTCCTCGAGCGGCAGACCACGACGAGCGGCGATCTCCTCGGGACGCTGCAGTCCCTGGAGGGCCTCCACCGTGGCGTGCACGATGTTGATCGGGTTCGACGAACCGAGCGACTTCGACAGGATGTCGTGAATGCCGGCGCACTCGAGCACCGCGCGCACCGGGCCACCGGCGATGACGCCGGTACCGGGGGACGCGGGCTTGAGCATGACGACACCGGCCGCCTTCTCACCCTGGATGGGGTGCGGGACGGTGCCCTGGATACGGGGGACCTTGAAGAAGTTCTTCTTGGCCTCTTCCACGCCCTTGGCGATGGCAGCCGGAACTTCCTTGGCCTTGCCGTAACCGACACCGACCGTGCCGTCACCGTCGCCCACCACGACCAGCGCGGTGAAGCTGAAGCGGCGACCACCCTTGACAACCTTGGCGACGCGGTTGATCGCGACTACGCGCTCAACGTACGCGGTCTTCTCGGCGGCAGCGCCACCGTCACGGCCCTTCCGGTCCCGCCGCTCGCCGCCACCGGCACCGCTTCCGCGGCGCTGGGGTCCAGCCATTGGAATTACCTCTCTCTGTTACGTCCGCTAGCTCCGGAACCGGGGCTTAGAACTTCAGCCCGGCTTCGCGGGCGGCGTCCGCCAGAGCGGCAATGCGCCCGGCGTACTTGTTGCCACCGCGGTCGAACACGACGGCCTCGACACCGGCGGCCTTGGCACGCTCGGCCACCAGGGCGCCGACCTTCTTGGCCTGGGCGCTCTTGTCGCCCTCGCCGCCACGGACCGACGCGTCCAGGTGCGACGCCGACGCCAGGGTGTGACCCTTGAGGTCGTCGATGACCTGAGCGGTGATACCGCGGTTGGAGCGCGTCACGACGAGACGCGGGCGCTCGGCCGTACCCGACATGTTCTTGCGGATGCGGATGTGGCGACGCTGCTTGGCGGCGCGCTTGTAAGCATCGCCCTTGGCGATCTTCACACCGTATGCCATGGCTTACTTACCAGCCTTTCCGACCTTGCGGCGGATGACCTCACCCGCATACTTCACGCCCTTGGCCTTGTAGGGGTCGGGCTTGCGAAGCTTGCGGATGTTGGCGGCAACCTCGCCGACCTTCTGCTTGTCGATGCCCTCGACGCTCAGCTTGGTGGGGGACTCCACCTTGAAGGTGATGCCCTCCGGGGCCTCGACCAGGATCGGGTGGCTGTAGCCCAGGGAGAACTCCAGGTTGGAGCCCTTCGCCTGGACGCGGTAACCGACACCGCTGATCTCAAGAGCCTTGCTGTAGCCCTGGGTCACGCCGGTGATCATGTTCGCCACCAGCGTGCGGGACAGGCCGTGCAGGGCCTTGTTCTGACGCTCGTCGTTGGGACGCGAGACGACAAGGGTGCCGTCCTCGCCCTTAGCGATCTCGATGGGCGCGGAAACGGCGTGCGTGAGGGAGCCCTTGGGACCCTTCACGTGGACCGTACGGCCATCGATGGTGACGTCCACACCAGCGGGAACCTGGATGGGCAGCCGTCCAATACGCGACATTGGCTATTCCTCCGTTCCCGATTACCAGACGTAGGCGAGGACTTCCCCACCCACGCCCTTCTTGCTGGCCTGCTGGCCGGTCAGGAGACCGTGGGACGTGGAGATGATCGCCACGCCCAGGCCGCCGAGGACCTTCGGCAGGTTGGTGGACTTTGCGTAGACCCGCAGGCCCGGCTTCGAGATGCGCTTGATGCCGGCAATGGAACGCTCACGGTTCGGCCCGAACTTCAGGTCGATGACGAGCTTCTTGCCGACCTCGGCGTCCTCGACCTTCCAGCCGGCGATGTAGCCCTCCTGCTGCAGGATCTCGGCGATGTGCGCCTTGATCTTGCTGTGGGGCATCGCCACGGAGTCGTGGTAAGCCGAGTTCGCGTTCCGCAGACGGGTCAGCATGTCTGCGATCGGATCGGTCATGGTCATGTTTGGCCTTCGGCCTCTCTCGCCGTGGTTTCCTATCTGCGCCATCCCTCTCCCCGAACTGAGTCGGAGCGGGTGCGGCGCGGGGACCTACGGCGTAGTAAGACGGTCATGGGCGGCGGGCACCCAACCCTGCAACTCTACGCGAGTCGCGGGCTGGGCCCCACCGTCCTTGATGCTTACCGAGAGTCCTGGTCAACCCAAGTGGGTTGTTACCAGGAGCTCTTGGTCACGCCCGGCAGCTCGCCACGGTGAGCCATCTCACGAAGGCACACGCGGCAGAGGCCGAACTTGCGGTACACGGAGTGCGGGCGGCCGCAGCGCTGGCAGCGGGTGTACGCGCGCACACCGAACTTGGGCTTGCGGGCAGCCTTGGCAATAAGAGACTTCTTCGCCATCTCGCTTACGCCTCCTTGAACGGGAAGCCGAGGTGACGAAGGAGGGCGCGGCCCTCGTCGTCGTTGGTCGCCGTGGTCACCACGGTGATGTCCATACCCCGGACGCGGTCGATCTTGTCCTGGTCGATCTCGTGGAACATGACCTGCTCCGTGAGACCGAAGGTGTAGTTGCCCCGACCGTCGAACTGCTTCGGGGACAGACCACGGAAGTCGCGGATGCGCGGCAGCGCGAGCGACAGGGTGCGGTCCAGGAACTCCCACATGCGGTCACCACGGAGGGTGACGTGGGCGCCGATCGGCTGGCCCTCACGCAGCTTGAACTGCGCGATGGACTTGCGAGCCTTGGTGACGGCGGGCTTCTGGCCCGTGATCGTGGTGAGGTCGCGGATCGCACCCTCGATCAGCTTGGAGTCGCGGGCGGCGTCGCCCACACCCATGTTGACCACGATCTTGGTGAGGCCGGGAACCTGCATGATGTTCTCGTACGAGAACTCCTCACGCAGCTTGCCGACGATCTCTTCGCGGTAGCGCAGCTTGAGACGCGGCGCGTTGGTGGTGGCAGTCATCAGATGTCCTCACCGGTGCGCTTGGCAACGCGGATCTTGTTGCCGTTCTCGTCGAAGCGGTAACCGACGCGGGTGACGACCTTCTTGCCGTCCTTCTCCACGACGAGCTGAACGTTGCTCACGTGGATGGGGGCCTCGGTCGTCACGATGCCGCCGGTCTGCGAACCGCGAGCGGTCTGCCCGGCCTTGGTGTGCTTCTTGACCCGGTTGACACCCTCGACGAGGACGCGGTTCTCAGCGGGCATGGCCTGAACGACCTTGCCCTGCTTGCCCTTGTCCTTACCGGTGATGACCTGGACCAGGTCGCCCTTCTTGATCTTCATCGGTTACAGCACCTCCGGCGCGAGCGAGACGATCTTCATGAACTTCTTCTCGCGCAGCTCTCGGCCCACGGGGCCGAAGATACGGGTGCCGCGGGGGTCACCGTCGTTCTTGAGCACGACAGCGGCGTTCTCGTCGAAACGGATGTACGAGCCATCCGGACGGCGGCGCTCCTTGACGGTGCGAACGATGACCGCCTTGACGACGTCACCCTTCTTCACGTTGCCGCCGGGGATCGCATCCTTGACGGTGGCGACGATGACGTCACCGATGCCCGCGTAGCGGCGACCCGAACCACCGAGAACACGGATGCAAAGGATCTCCTTGGCACCAGTGTTGTCGGCGACCCGAAGTCGCGACTCCTGCTGGATCACGTCTATCTCCTGATCGTCTGCCGGTTCCCGGCAGGGGCTCCGAGGAGCCCCTGCCGAGCCTGGCGGAACTTATCTGAGGGAGATTCCCTCAGAAATTACTTGGCCTTCTCGAGGATCTCGACGACGCGCCAGCGCTTGGTGGCGGACAGCGGCCGGGTCTCCATCAGGAGGACGCGGTCGCCGACACCGGCAGCGTTCTGCTCGTCGTGCGCCTTGAGCTTGTTCGTACGGCGGATGACCTTGCCGTACAGCGCGTGCTTGACACGGTCCTCGACGGCGACGACGACGGTCTTGTCCATCTTGTCGCTGACGACGAGACCCTCACGGGTCTTGCGGAAACCGCGCTCGTTCGTCTCAGTCACATTCTTCTCGCTCATCAGGCGCTCTCCACCGTCTCGATGCCCAGCTCACGCTCGCGCATCAGGGTGTAGATCCGGGCGATGTCCTTACGGACGGACTTGAGCCGACCGTGGTTCTCGAGCTGCCCGGTCGCCGCCTGGAAGCGGAGGTTGAACAGCTCTTCCTTGGCCTCACGGAGCTTCGCGACGAGGTCCTCGTCGTTGAGCTCGCGCAGCTCGGTCGCCTTGATACCAGCGGCCATCACGACTCACCTGCCTCGCGCCGAACAATGCGGCACTTCATCGGAAGCTTGTGGGCGGCGCGGGTGAGCGCCTCCTTAGCGACCTTTTCGTTCGGGAAGGACAGCTCGAACATCACCCGACCGGGCTTGACGTTCGCGATCCACCACTCCGGAGAACCCTTACCGGAACCCATGCGGGTCTCGGCCGGCTTCTTGGTCAGCGGACGGTCCGGGTAGATGTTGATCCACACCTTGCCGCCACGCTTGATGTGACGCGTCATGGCGATACGAGCGGACTCGATCTGACGGTTCGTCACGTAGGCCGGGGTCAGGGCCTGGATGCCGTACTCACCGAAGGCGAGCTCGGTGCCACCCTTGGCCATGCCGTTGCGCTTCGGGTGGTGCTGCTTGCGGTGCTTGACCCTGCGAGGGATCAGCATGTCGGTCAGGCCTCCGTTCCGGTGGACTCAGCCGGAGCAGCGGCAGCGGCCTCGGCCTTGGGGGCCTCGGCAGCGGCGTTCTGCTGCGGCTTGCGGCCGCGGCCGCCACGCTCGCCACCACGGCCACCACGGGCCGGGCGGTCCTGAGCGCCACCACGGGACGGGCGGTTGCCCGCACGCGCGGCGGCGTTCTCGGCGCGGACCTCGGCGATGTTCTTGACGTCGCCCTTGTAGATCCAGACCTTCACGCCGATGCGGCCGAAGGTGGTCTTGGCCTCGAAGAAGCCGTAGTCGACGTTCGCGCGGAGCGTGTGCAGGGGCACACGGCCCTCGCGGTAGAACTCCGAGCGGGACATCTCGGCGCCGCCGAGGCGGCCACCGCACTGGATCTTGATGCCCTTGGCGCCGGCCTTCATGGTCGACTGCATGCTCTTACGCATGGCGCGACGGAAGGAGACACGGGAGGACAGCTGCTCGGCGACGGCCTGGGCCACCAGCTGAGCGTCGACCTCGGGGTTCTTGACCTCGAGGATGTTCAGCTGGACCTGCTTGCCGGTCAGCTTCTCCAGCTCACCGCGGATGCGGTCGGCCTCGGCGCCGCGGCGGCCGATGACGATGCCCGGGCGAGCGGTGTGGATGTCAACGCGGACGCGGTCGCGGGTGCGCTCGATCTCAACCTTCGAGATACCGGCGCGCTCCATGCCCTTCGTCATCATGCGACGAATGGCGACGTCTTCCTTGACGTAGTCCTTGTACAGCTTGTCGGCGTACCAACGGGACTTGAAGTCCGTGGTGATGCCGAGCCGGAACCCGTGCGGGTTAACCTTCTGGCCCATTACCGGGTTCCTTCCTTGCTGCTGACGACCACGGTGATGTGGCTGGTCCGCTTGCGGATCCGGTAGGCACGGCCCTGGGCACGCGGACGGAACCGCTTCAGGGTCGGGCCCTCGTCGACGTACGCCTCGCTGATGTACAGCGACGAGGCGTCCGTGTGGTCGTAGTTGTGCGCGGCGTTGGCAATGGCGCTGTCCAGCACCTTGCCCACCGGCACGCTCGCGGCCTGCGGGGCGAAACGCAGGACCGCCTGAGCCTCCGTGGCGTCCATGCCACGGATGAGGTCCACCACGCGGCGGGCCTTCATGGGCGTGACGCGGATGTACCGCGCCTGGGCCCTGGCTTCCATGGTTGTCCCTTCGGTGTCAGTCATAGTCGTTCACACCCCGCCTTAGCGGCGCTTCGACTTGCGGTCGTCCTTGACGTGGCCGCGGAAGGTGCGGGTCGGCGAGAACTCGCCGAGCTTGTGGCCGACCATCGACTCGGTGACGAACACCGGGACGTGCGTCTTGCCGTTGTGCACCGCGAGCGTGTGGCCGAGCATGGCCGGCACGATCATGGAGCGACGGGACCAGGTCTTGATGACGTTCTTGGTACCAGCCTCGTTCTGAGCGTCCACCTTCTTGATGAGGTGGCCGTCGACGAAGGGTCCCTTCTTGAGACTACGCGGCATCTAAACCCGCTCCTAGCGCTTCTTGTTCGTCTTGCGGCGGCGGACGATGTACTTGTTGCTCGCCTTCTTGGGAGAACGAGTACGACCCTCCTTCTGACCCCACGGGGAGACCGGGTGGCGACCACCGGAGGTCTTGCCCTCACCACCACCGTGCGGGTGGTCAACCGGGTTCATCGCAACACCGCGGACGGTCGGGCGAACGCCCTTCCAGCGCATACGGCCGGCCTTGCCCCAGTTGATGTTCGACTGCTCGGCGTTGCCGACCTCGCCGACGGTGGCGCGGCAGCGGACGTCGACCAGGCGGATCTCACCGGACGGCATGCGCAGGTGGGCCATGGTGCCCTCCTTCGCCAGCAGCTGCACGGAGGAACCGGCGGAGCGGGCGATCTTCGCACCGCCACCGGGACGCAGCTCGATGGCGTGGATGGTCGTACCCACGGGGATGTTGCGCAGCGGCAGGTTGTTGCCCGGCTTGATGTCGGCCGTCGGGCCGTTCTCGATCCGGTCGCCCTGGCTCAGGCCACGCGGAGCGATGATGTAGCGCTTCTCGCCGTCCAGGTAGTGGAGCAGCGCGATGCGCGCGGTGCGGTTGGGGTCGTACTCGATGTGCGCGACCTTGGCCGGCACGCCGTCCTTGTCATGACGACGGAAGTCGATCAGACGGTAGGCGCGCTTGTGGCCACCACCCTGGTGGCGAACGGTCACACGACCGGCGTTGTTACGGCCGCCCTTGCTGTGCAGCGGGCGGACCAGCGACTTCTCCGGCGTGGACCGCGTGATCTCGACAAAGTCGGCGACGCTGGAGCCACGACGGCCCGGGGTCGTCGGCTTGTACTTGCGGATACCCATTTCTCAGTCCTCGTCCGATTCCGGACGACTCGGACTCCGTTAGGAGACCGGGCCGCCGAAGATGTCGATACGGTCGCCCTCGGCGAGGGTCACGATGGCGCGCTTGGTGTTGGCGCGCTTGCCGAAACCGGTCTTGGTGCGCTTGCGCTTACCCTGACGGTTGATCGTGTTGACCCCGGTGACCTTGACCGAGAAGACCGCCTCGACGGCCTGCTTGATCTGGGTCTTGTTGGCGCGCGGGTCGACGATGAACGTGTACTTGTTCTCGTCCAGCAGCGCGTAGCTCTTCTCCGAGACAACCGGCTTGACCAGGAGGTCACGCGGGTCCGAGAAGGTCTTGCTGGTGACGACGGCCTCAGTCATCAGGCCTCGCTCCCTTCGGTCTCAGCGGCCTTGGGGCCAGACACGAAGGACTCGAAGGCGGCCTGGGTGAAGACCACGTCGTCGGAGACGAGCACGTCGTACGTGTTCAGCTGGCCCGGCTCCAGGATGTGCACCTGGGGCAGGTTGCGGGCGGAGAGCCACGCGGCCTCGTTGGAGCGCTCGACGACCAGGAGCAGGTTCTTCCGCTCGCTGATCTTGCCGAACAGGCTCTTGGCGGCCTTCGTGGACGCCGCACCCTCGACCACGTCGGAGACGACGTGGATGCGGGAGTGACGCGCGCGGTCCGAGAGGGCACCGCGCAGGGCGGCGGCCTTCATCTTCTTCGGGGTCCGCTGCGAGTAGTCACGCGGCACGGGACCGTGCACGACGCCACCACCGGCGAACTGCGGCGCGCGGGTCGAACCCTGACGGGCGCGACCGGTGCCCTTCTGGCGGTAAGGCTTCTTGCCACCGCCGCGGACCTCGCCACGGGTCTTGGTCTTGTGCGTGCCCTGACGGGCAGCGGCCAGCTGCGCGACGACGACCTGGTGGATCAGCGGAACGCTGACCTTCGCGTCGAAGATCTCCGCGGGGAGCTCGACGGTCCCGGCCTTGTCGCCTGCCGGCGAAAGGATGTCAATGGTGCTCATCGGTTACCTCAGGCCCCCTTGGCCGCGGTACGGACCAGGACGAGGCCGCCGTTCGGACCAGGAACCGCGCCCTTGATCAGGAGCAGGCCCTTCTCCGCGTCAACGGCGTGGACGGTCAGGTTCTGGGTGGTGACCCGCTCGTTGCCCATGCGGCCCGCCATGCGGAGGCCCTTGAAGACACGGCCCGGGGTGGCGCAGCCACCGATGGAACCGGGCGAGCGGTGCTTGCGCTGGGTGCCGTGACCGGCGCCGAGGCCCTTGAAGTTGTGACGCTTCATGACACCGGCGAAGCCCTTGCCCTTGCTCTTGCCCGTGACGTCAACCTTGACGCCGGACTCGAACACGGCAGCGGTGATCTCCTGGCCGAGCGTGTACTCGCTGGCGTCAGCGGTACGCAGCTCCACCAGGTGGCGGCGCGGGGTGACGTCGGCCTTGGCGAAGTGACCCTTGAGGGGCTTGTTCACCTTGCGCGGGTCGATCTCGCCGAAGGCGATCTGGACCGACTCGTAGCCGTCGATGTCGTTGGTGCGGACCTGGGTCACGACGCAGGGCCCGGCCTTGACGACGGTCACCGGGACGACCCGGTTGTTCTCGTCCCAGACCTGGGTCATGCCGAGCTTCTCGCCCAGGACGCCCTTAATGTTCTTAGCCATCTCGCGCGTCACCTCAGAGCTTGATCTCGATGTCGACGCCAGCCGGCAGGTCGAGACGCATGAGCGAGTCAACCGTCTTCGGCGTGGGGTCGAGGATGTCGATGAGGCGCTTGTGCGTGCGCATCTCGAAGTGCTCGCGCGAGTCCTTGTACTTGTGCGGCGACTTGATGACGCAGTACACGTTCTTCTCAGTGGGCAGCGGCACCGGGCCCGCGACCGACGCACCAGTGCGGGTCACCGTCTCGACGATCTTCTTCGCCGAAGAGTCGATGACCTCGTGGTCGTAGGCCTTGAGCCGGATGCGGATCTTCTGTCCCGCCATGGCTACTTCGTAGTCCTGTCTCTCGTAACGCTCTGGGACTCGGCCGGCTGCGCCCCGGAGAAAACCTCCGAAACGCCGCTCCTCCCCACTCCACCTCCGACCCACGCGGTCGGGCGTGTCGCGCCCCTTCCAGCAAAATCCCCAAAGGGGATTCCCTGCTCAAGGGGTCTGTGGGGGAAGAACACCCACCGAGTGCCTGGCTGGGGCCCCGCTGACACTTCCCGGAAGATTCCCGTACTTCCGCCCCTCACAAGGGGCGACGAGTACTGCGGGACTCGCTTCCAGTCCTCCCGGCGGGAGGCGCGCAGCATCGGCACTCAACCGAGCAACCTGAACAGTGTGCCACACCGCTCCGAAGAGGCGCCAATCGCAGCGGAAGACCGTACCCCGAGCGGCTCACTTGTCAAACCACCTCGCCGACATACGGGACACTATGGTCGCGAAGAGACCGGCGTCACGGCCGCCGCCGTCCGGCGGGCTCGGACAGGGCCTGGGCAACCCCTGCCGGGTCCCCCGTCGTCCCCCACCACGCCGGGGCGGCCGGGTGACCGCCGCGCTGCCCGACGGGAGGAGTCACGTAGTTGAACATCTCACGGCGCGGGAGTTTGTCACGTCGGTCGGCACTCGCCGGCATCGCCGCCCTCACGGCGGCCGGCGCCGCCGGGTGCACCACGGGCGACGAGCCCCCCGGACGGTCCTCCTCCGCCTCCGGGACCGGCCCGGCCGCAGCCGGCGCCGCGCGGGCCTTCAGCGCCGCCAAGGGCGCCCTGCTCCTCCAGGTCATGGCGCACCCGGACGACGACCTGTACTTCATGAACCCCGACGCCGAGCACATCGTGCGCGCCGGCGTCCCCGTCGTCTCCGTCTACGTCACCGCCGGCGAGGCCGTCGGGCAGAACTGGATCGAGGGCATGCCCAAGGCGGAGCCCGACAAGGCCGCCTACTCCTCCGCCCGCCACCAGGGCCTGCGACAGGCCTACGCCGAGATGATCGGCCGGGACCGCTTCGCCCCCTGGAAGAAGTCCGTGCTGGACCTGCCAGGCGGCGTCCGGGCGGAGACCAACGAGCTGGTCAACGGCAAGCGCAGGGTCCGGCTGGTCTTCCTCAACATCGCCATGCTCTCCGCCGGCGGCACCCGGCTGCCCCAGCTGTGGGACCGCCCGTACGCGGTGATGCAGAGCCTGGTGGCCGCCGGCTCCCCCTGCACCACCGTCAGCACCTACCGGCACCAGACGCTGGTGGACGCGCTGGTCGCCCTCATGGACGCCCACCGGCCCACCGTGGTCCACACCATGGACCCCGACCCCGACTACCAGGTCCACGACGCCACCCACCCCAAGGACAACGACTACGGGGCGTGCTCGGACCACCGCGACCACACCCCCACGGCCCTGTTCACCTGGAAGGCCCTGGCCCAGTGGGCCGCCGAGACCACCCGGCGCGAGGGCCGCGCGCCGCGCTTCACCACCACCGCCTTCCGCGGCTACTACAACCAGCGCTGGCCGCACAACCTCCCCCTGACGGTCGTCGACGACAAGCACCGCCTGGTCGAGGCCTACGGCGGCGCCCCCACCTGGGACTGCGGCAACCCCGCCGGCTGCGGCGACTACGGCCAGGGCGGCGACCGCCCCATGAAGAACCGCAAGGGCTGGATCCGCTCCACCCACCACCGCTACCCCGGCGCCGGCCCCGTGGCCGACAGCGACCGCGCCGGCCGCCTGGAGGCCTACGGCGTCCTGGGCATGCAGGCCGTCCGCTGGCAGGAGACCTCGGCGGGCAGCGGCCGCTGGGGCGCCCCCCAGAACCTCGGCGGCGGCCCCCTCGCCCCCGCGCTGGCCTCCGTGAAGGACGCCAAGGGCCGACGGCTGCTGTTCGCCCTGCGCTTCAGCGAGCTGGAGGGCCAGGGCCGCGGCGACGCCCGCGAGATCGTCGTCCTTGAGCAGCGCACCCCCGGCGGCTCCTTCCGGGCGTGGACGGGCCTGGGCAACCCTGAGCACAGGAGCGAGCGCGGCCGCCGCGTCGGGGTGCCCGCCGCCATCGCCACGCCGGACGGGCGCGTCCACCTCTTCGTGCGCAACGCCGGCAAGGGCCTGTCCAGCCGGGTGCGCGAGGCCGACGGCAGCTGGGGCCGGTGGCGCAGCCTCCACGGCCAGGAGATCCAGGAGGGGCTGACCGTCGCCCTCGACGAGCGCCGGCGCGTCCACGTCTTCGGCGCGGGCCGCGACACGGTCCACCACTGGGGCCAGGAGGCCCCGGGAGAGCCCGTCCGGCACATGCCCCTCAAGGGCCTCCCCGGGCCCGGTGGCGACCCCCTGGGGGCCGCTCTCGGGCCGGACGGCGCGCTGACCGTGGTCTACCGCAGGCCCGCGACCGACGAGCCCGTCGCCTACCGCCTCACCGGCGGCACCGGCACCGAGCGGGCCACCGCCGGCGGCCTGCGCGGCTTCGGCGGCTACGGGGCGCTTACGGCCTGCGTGCTCCCCCGGCGCGGCCGCAAGGACGCCCTCATGATCATGGGACGGGCCATCAACGGCCAGATACAGCTGACGGACGCCGGATCGGGTGACTCCCCCGTGCGCTCCCCCGGCGGCCACGTCCCCGTCGGCACCGCGTCGCTCACCACGGACGCCGGCCACCGGCTGTGCGCCGTGGGCCTGGGCCCCGATGCCACCCCCTGGATCTGGCGCCCCGCGCCGGGTTCCGGCGCCTGACGCCTACCGTAGGCCTGGTAAGACGCACCAATAGCCGCCCGTGAGTTGGGATTCGATGCAGCCGACATCCTCCGCCCCCGGCCGACGGCTCCTCGCCGTCAGCGACCTGCACACCGGCATGTCCGAGAACGTGACCATCGCCGAGTCACTGCGCCCCACCACCGACGAGGACTGGCTCATCGTCGCCGGCGACGTCGCGGAAGTCTTCGCCGACGTCGAACGCACCCTGAAGCTGCTCGCCGGACGCTTCGCCAAGGTCATATGGGCCCCGGGCAACCACGAACTGTGGACCACCAACGGCGACCCCGTCGAGGAGCGCGGCCAGGCCCGCTACGACCGCCTGGTGGAGCTGTGCCGGGGCCTCGGCGTGAGCACGCCCGAGGACCCCTGGCCCGTCTGGGACGGCGAGGGCGGGCCGGTGGCCGTCGCGCCGCTGTTCACGCTCTACGACTACACCTTCCGCACGCCCACGGCCGCCACCAAGGAGGAGTCCCTGGCCCAGGCCCACGAGGCGGGCATCGTCTGCACCGACGAGTACCTGCTGCACCCCGTGCCGTACGCCGGCATGGACGACTGGTGCCGCGCCCGCGTCGCGGTCACCGAGGCCCGCCTGGCCGCCCACGACCCGTCCGTGCCGCTGGTGCTGGTCAACCACTGGCCGCTGGTGCGGCAGCCCACGGACGTCCTGCGCTACCCGGAGTTCGCCCAGTGGTGCGGCACGGTCCTGACGGACGACTGGCACCGCCGGTTCAACACCGCCGCGGTCGTCTACGGCCACCTCCACATCCCCCGTACCACCTGGTACGACGGGGTGCGGTTCGAGGAGGTCTCGATCGGCTACCCGCGGGAGTGGAAGCGCCGCGGTCACCCGAAGGGGCTGCTCCGGACGATCCTGCCGTACGAGGCCCCGCACGAGCGGTGAGCCGGGCCGCCCCCCGGCGGCCGAGCGGACGCGCTCAAACGAAAAGGCCCGCACATCCGAGGATGTGCGGGCCTTTTCAGACCTTCAAGGTCAGACCTTCAAGCAAGCGGACTTACTTGTTGATCTTGGTGACCTGGCCGGCGCCGACGGTGCGGCCGCCCTCACGGATGGTGAAGCGCAGGCCCTCCTCCATCGCGACGGGCTGGATGAGGGAAACGGACATCTCGGCGTTGTCGCCGGGCATGACCATCTCCGTGCCCTCCTTGAGGGTCACAACACCGGTCACGTCAGTCGTACGGAAGTAGAACTGCGGACGGTAGTTGTTGAAGAACGGGGTGTGGCGGCCGCCCTCGTCCTTGGAGAGGATGTACGCCGTGGCCTCGAACTCGGTGTGCGGGGTGACCGAACCCGGCTTGATGATGCACTGGCCGCGCTCGACGTCCTCGCGCTTGATGCCGCGGAGCAGCAGACCGACGTTCTCACCGGCCTGGCCCTCGTCGAGCAGCTTGCGGAACATCTCGATGCCGGTGACCGTGGTGGTGGTCTTCTCGGTCTTGATGCCGATGATGTCGACGGTCTCGTTGACCTTGAGGACACCACGCTCGATACGACCGGTGACGACGGTGCCACGACCGGTGATCGTGAAGACGTCCTCGATCGGCATCAGGAACGGCTTGTCGACGTCACGCTCGGGCTGCGGGATGTTCTCGTCCACGGCCTTCATCAGGCCGAGGAGCTTCTCGCCCCACTCCTTGTCGCCCTCCAGCGCCTTCAGCGCGGAGACGCGGACGACCGGAGCGTCGTCACCGTTGAACTCGTACTCGTTGAGGAGCTCACGGACCTCGAGCTCGACGAGCTCCAGGATCTCCTCGTCGTCCACCATGTCGGCCTTGTTCAGGGCGACGACGATGTACGGAACGCCGGACTGGCGGGCCAGGAGCACGTGCTCCTTGGTCTGCGGCATCGGACCGTCGGTCGCGGCGACCACGAGGATCGCGCCGTCCATCTGGGCGGCACCGGTGATCATGTTCTTGATGTAGTCCGCGTGACCCGGGCAGTCGACGTGGGCGTAGTGACGCGACTCGGTCTGGTACTCGACGTGCGCGATCGAGATCGTGATACCGCGCTGACGCTCCTCGGGCGCCTTGTCGATCTCGTCGAACGGCGTGAAGGGGTTCAGGTCCGGGTACGCGTCGTGCAGCACCTTGGTGATCGCCGCGGTAAGAGTGGTCTTACCGTGGTCGACGTGACCGATGGTGCCGATGTTGACGTGCGGCTTAGTCCGCTCGAACTTCGCCTTCGCCACTGGGGTCCTCCTGTGGAGTGGTTCTGTACGCCTAGATTCGGTCGGCGCCAGGGATCTTTGCTGGGGTGCCGTCCGCCGGGGCAGCCGCCGCGCAGGAGAGGACCTGAGTCCTCACGGTTTGCGGCGGTATGCCCCGACAGCCGGTGTCAAGCCTAAGGCGTGAGCCTCGTCTACGGAGACGAGAGCCCCTTACTCGCCCTTGGCCTTCGCGATGATCTCCTCGGCGACGTTCCGCGGAACCTCGGCGTAGGAGTCGAACTGCATCGAGTAGCTTGCGCGACCCGAGGTCTTGCTGCGGAGGTCTCCGACGTAGCCGAACATCTCCGACAGCGGAACCAGGCCCTTGACGAGCTTGGCGCCGTGACGGTCCTCCATGGCCTGGATCTGGCCACGGCGGGAGTTGATGTCGCCGATGACGTCACCCATGTAGTCCTCGGGGGTGGTGACCTCGACCGACATCATCGGCTCGAGCAGAGCCGGGGACGCCTTGCGAGCACCCTCCTTGAACGCCATGGAACCGGCGATCTTGAACGCGAGCTCGGAGGAGTCGACGTCGTGGAAGGCACCGTCGAGCAGCGTCACCTTGACGCCGGTCAGCGGGTAGCCGGCCAGAACACCGAACTCCATGGCCTCCTGGCAACCGGCGTCCACGGACGGGATGTACTCCCGCGGGATGCGGCCACCGGTGACCTTGTTCTCGAACTCGTAGCCGTCGCCCTCAAGGGGCTCGATGGCCATCTGCACCTTGGCGAACTGGCCGGAACCACCAGTCTGCTTCTTGTGCGTGTAGTCGATACGCTCGACGGCCTTGCGGATCGTCTCGCGGTACGCGACCTGCGGCTTGCCGACGTTGGCCTCGACCTTGAACTCACGCTTCATACGGTCGACCAGCACGTCGAGGTGCAGCTCGCCCATACCCGCGATGATGGTCTGGCCCGTCTCCTCGTCCGTGTGGACCTGGAAGGACGGGTCCTCCTCGGCCAGACGCTGGATGGCGACACCCAGCTTCTCCTGGTCGCCCTTGGACTTGGGCTCGATGGCGACCTGGATGACCGGAGCCGGGAAGTCCATCGACTCGAGGATCACCGGGTTGCCCGCGTCGCAGAGGGTCTCACCGGTGGTGGTCTGCTTCAGACCCATGACGGCGACGATGTCGCCGGCACCCACCGAGTCGATCTCCTCACGCTTGTTCGCGTGCATCCGGTAGATCTTGCCGATGCGCTCCTTCTTGCCCTTCACGGAGTTCTGGACCTGGGATCCAGCCTCCATGCGGCCCGAGTAGACCCGGACGAAGGTGAGCTTGCCGAGGTGCGGGTCGCTCATGATCTTGAAGGCGAGACCCGCGAACGGCTCGTCGTCGGACGGCTTGCGCTTGACGACCTCGTCGGCGTTGTTGACCGCGTGGCCCTCAACGGCCTCGATGTCGAGCGGCGACGGCAGGTAGCGCACGACCGCGTCGAGCAGGGGCTGGACGCCCTTGTTCTTGAACGCGGTGCCACAGAACACCGGGGTGACCGTGACGGAGTCGGCGCCGCCCTTGGAGGCCAGCGTGATGCGACGGATGGCCGCCATCAGCTGCTCCACGGAGGGCTCCTGGCCCTCGAGGAAGAGCTCCATCATGGCGTCGTCGTGCTCGGCGACGCCCTCAAGGAGCTTGCCGCGCCATTCCTCGGCAGCCTCGACGTGGGTGTCCGGGATGTCGACGACGTCGTACATCTCGCCCTTGGCGGCCTCGGCGGACCAGACCAGAGCCTTCATCTGGACGAGGTCGACCACGCCCTTGAAGTCGGCCTCGGTGCCGATCGGCAGCTGCATGACCAGCGGAACCGCGCCCAGGCGGTCGACGATCATGTCGACGCAGCGGTGGAACTCGGCACCGGTACGGTCCAGCTTGTTCACGAAGCAGATGCGCGGCACGCCGTAACGGTCGGCCTGACGCCAGACCGTCTCGGACTGCGGCTCAACACCGGCGACGCCGTCGAACACCGTCACGGCACCGTCGAGCACGCGCAGCGAACGCTCCACCTCGACGGTGAAGTCGACGTGGCCCGGGGTGTCGATGATGTTGATGGTGTGGTCGACGTTGTCCAGCGGCCAGTGGCAGGTCGTCGCGGCAGACGTGATCGTGATGCCGCGCTCCTGCTCCTGCTCCATCCAGTCCATCGTGGCAGCGCCGTCGTGGACTTCACCGATCTTGTACGAGACGCCGGTGTAGAACAGGATCCGCTCGGTGGTGGTCGTCTTGCCCGCGTCGATGTGGGCCATGATCCCGATGTTGCGGACCTTGGCCAGGTCAAGCGAAGTGGTGGCCATATGGCTCAGTCTTCTCTCGGTTCTCGATGGGGGTAGCGACTACCAGCGGTAGTGCGCGAAGGCCTTGTTGGACTCGGCCATCTTGTGCGTGTCCTCACGCTTCTTGACCGAGGCGCCGAGACCGTTCGAGGCGTCCAGCAGCTCGTTCATGAGGCGCTCGGTCATGGTCTTCTCGCGACGGGCGCGGGAGTAACCGACCAGCCAGCGCAGCGCCAGGGTGGAGGCGCGGCCCGGACGGACCTCGACCGGCACCTGGTAGGTGGCGCCACCGACACGGCGGGACTTGACCTCGAGAGCCGGCTTGACGTTCTCGAGCGCGCGCTTGAGCGTGATGACCGGGTCGTTGCCGGTCTTCTCGCGCAGACCCTCCATGGCGCCGTACACGATGCGCTCGGCGGTGGAGCGCTTGCCGTGCAGGAGGATCTTGTTGATGAGCGACGTCACCAGGGGGGAGCCGTAAACCGGGTCGATGATGACCGGGCGCTTCGGGGCGGGGCCCTTACGAGGCATTCTTACTTCTCCTTCTTGGCGCCGTAGCGGCTGCGAGCCTGCTTACGGTTCTTGACGCCCTGCGTGTCGAGGGAACCGCGGATGATCTTGTAGCGAACACCCGGCAGGTCCTTCACACGGCCACCGCGCACGAGCACGATCGAGTGCTCCTGCAGGTTGTGGCCCTCACCCGGAATGTAAGCGGTGACCTCGATGCCGGAGGTCAGACGCACACGCGCGACCTTACGGAGCGCCGAGTTCGGCTTCTTCGGGGTGGTCGTGAAAACACGCGTGCAGACGCCACGACGCTGGGGCGAACCCTCGAGTGCGGGCGTCTTGTTCTTCTCGACCTTGTCCTGCCGGCCCTTCCGGACCAGCTGCTGGATCGTAGGCACCGTTTCTCCGGTTTCTGTGTGCCGATCACGATAAAACTAACCTGGGGGTGACGGCCGACCCACGCGGTCGGGTGTGTCGAAGGCTGCGGACCGCTCCGCCATAGGCGGGTCGGTGCAGATTTCGGTGTCCCCGAGCGTTGAGAAGCGCTCGGCTCCGGGCTCCTCGCACGGTTGAAGGCACGCACGAGAGCCCAGGGACACCCCAGGCACAAGGTCAGAGCGTACCTACAGCATGGGCTGCGGTCAAAACAAATGCACACGCGGTGGACGACCCGATGTGCAGCATATGTCGCAGTTCGCGGCCTCCCCTTCCGTCCAACGGGTGACTACCGAGCGGTTACACAGGATCACTCCTGCGAACGTCACGGCCGTGGCGGCAAGGGGGAGGGCCCTGTGGGGGGCTGGAGGAGAGCGCTGCGGGGCCGGGGCCCCGCGGCGGACGGGGCGGCTCTGGAGAGCCTGGTCCGCGAGACGGACGACACGCACCTGAGGCCGGGGCCGGCCTTCGGACGGCTCACCGAGCTCAGCCGGCGCGTCGAGGCGTGTGACGCGGGAGCTCGCCGAGCGGGAGGCCACGCTCCTCCGGACGCGGGAGGCCCTCGCCCCGGTCCGTCAGCGCACCCACGCCGCCCTCGCGGCCGCCCTGCGTGAGGCCGGCCTGGTCCGACCCGGCGGCGCCCGGCAGGGTTCGCCCTGGAGGCCCGGCTCCACGCCGCCGCGGACGCCCTGCGCGAGCGGGACGCGGGGCGGGCCCTCGATCCGAGCCGCTTCCTGCCCGACCGCTACCGCGACGTGGAGACCGAGATCGCGAGGATCCGCGACACGATCGCCCATCCGGGCCCGCGCCCGCACCGAGAAGACGCCGCAGGGCGGCCACCCCGGAGGGTGACCGCCCTGTGAGCGTTCGCACGGCTTACTGGTTGTACGGACCGTAGTCGTAGTCCTCCAGCGGAACCGCCTGGCCGGAGCCGGTGCCGAAGGGCGAGTAGTCGATGTCGTCGTAACCGACGGCCGAGTACATCGCGGCCTTCGCCTCCTCGGTGGGCTCCACCCGGATGTTGCGGTAACGGGACAGACCCGTACCGGCCGGGATGAGCTTACCGATGATGACGTTCTCCTTGAGGCCGATCAGGGAGTCCGACTTGGCGTTGATCGCCGCGTCGGTCAGAACCCGGGTCGTCTCCTGGAAGGACGCCGCCGACAGCCAGGACTCGGTGGCGAGCGAGGCCTTGGTGATACCCATCAGCTGCGGACGGCCGGAGGCGGGGTGACCGCCCTCGGTGACCACACGACGGTTCTCGGACTCGAAGCGCGAGCGCTCCACGAGCTCGCCCGGCAGCAGCTCCGCGTCGCCGGACTCGATGATCGTCACGCGGCGGAGCATCTGCCGGATGATGATCTCGATGTGCTTGTCGTGGATCGACACGCCCTGCGAGTTGTAGACCTTCTGGACCTCGCCGACCAGGTGCACCTGGACGGCGCGCTGGCCGAGGATGCGCAGGACGTCGTGCGGGTTGGTGGCACCCACGGTGAGCTTCTGGCCCACCTCGACGTGCTCACCCTCGCTGACCAGCAGACGGGCACGCTTCGAGATCGGGAACGCCGTCTCGTCGCTGCCGTCGTCCGGAGTGACGACGAGCTTCTTGGTCTTCTCGGTCTCCTCGATGCGGACGCGGCCGGCCGCCTCCGAGATCGGGGCGACACCCTTGGGCGTACGGGCCTCGAAGAGCTCGACGACACGGGGCAGACCCTGGGTGATGTCGTCACCGGCCACACCACCGGTGTGGAAGGTACGCATCGTCAGCTGGGTACCCGGCTCACCGATGGACTGGGCGGCGATGATGCCGACCGCCTCACCGATGTCCACCAGCTTGCCGGTCGCCAGCGAGCGGCCGTAGCAGTAGGCACAGGTGCCGACCGCGGACTCACAGGTGAGGACCGAGCGGGTCTTGACCGTCTCGACGCCGTGGGCGACGAGCTGGCCGATGAGCACGTCACCGAGGTCGACGTTGGCCGGCGCGATGACCTTGCCGTCGACGACGACGTCCTCGGCCAGCATGCGGGCGTAGACGCTGGTCTCCACGTCGTCCGTCTTGCGCAGGACGCCGTCCTCGCCCTTGACGGCGATCGCCAGCTTGAGGCCGCGGTCGGTGCCGCAGTCCTCCTCGCGGATGATCACGTCCTGGGAGACGTCGACCAGACGACGGGTGAGGTAACCCGAGTCGGCGGTACGCAGGGCGGTGTCCGCGAGACCCTTACGGGCACCGTGGGTGGAGATGAAGTACTCCAGCACGGAGAGACCCTCACGGAACGACGCCTTAATGGGTCGCGGAATGGTCTCGTTCTTCGCGTTCGACACCAGACCACGCATACCGGCGATCTGCCGCATCTGCATCATGTTTCCTCGGGCACCCGAGTCAACCATCATGAAGATGGGGTTCGTCTTGGGGAAGTTCGCGTTCATCGCCTCGGCGACCTCGTTGGTCGCCTTGGTCCAGATCGCGATGAGCTCCTGCGTGCGCTCGTCCTTGGTGATCAGACCGCGCTCGTACTGCTTCTGGACCTTCTCGTCCTGCGCCTCGTAGCCCTTGACGATCTCCTTCTTCGCCTCGGGAACGACGACGTCGGAGATGGCCACGGTGACGCCGGAACGGGTCGCCCAGTGGAAGCCGGCCGCCTTCAGGTTGTCGAGCGTCGCCGCCACGATGACCTTGGGGTAGCGCTCGGCCAGGTCGTTGACGATCTCGGAGAGCTGCTTCTTGCCCACCGAGTAGTCGACGAACGGGTAGTCCTCGGGCAGCAGCTCGTTGAAGAGCGCGCGGCCCAGGGTGGTGCGCAGGCGGAAGCTGTCACCCTGCTGCCACTCCGGCTCGCCCTCCTCCGCGACCGGGGGAACCCAGCCGCGCGGCGGAACGGTGCCGATCGGGAAGCGGATGTCGACCTTCGCCTGGAGCGAGAGCTCCCGGGCGTCGAACGCCATGATCGCCTCGGCGACCGAGCCGAAGGACCGGCCCTCGCCGATGACCTTGCGCTCCTCCTCGTCGGTGGTGAGGAAGAACAGACCGAGCACCATGTCCTGGGTCGGCATGGTGACCGGACGGCCGTCGGCCGGCTTGAGGATGTTGTTCGAGGACAGCATCAGGATGCGGGCCTCGGCCTGCGCCTCCGCGGAGAGCGGCAGGTGGACGGCCATCTGGTCACCGTCGAAGTCCGCGTTGAACGCGGTGCAGACGAGCGGGTGGATCTGGATGGCCTTGCCCTCGACCAGCTGCGGCTCGAAGGCCTGGATGCCGAGGCGGTGCAGCGTGGGCGCACGGTTCAGCAGCACCGGGTGCTCGGCGATGACCTCTTCGAGGACGTCGTACACGACGGTGCGGCCGCGCTCGACCATGCGCTTGGCCGACTTGATGTTCTGCGCGTGGTTCAGGTCGACCAGGCGCTTCATCACGAACGGCTTGAAGAGCTCCAGCGCCATGGCCTTGGGCAGACCACACTGGTGCAGCTTCAGCTGCGGGCCGACGACGATGACGGAACGGGCCGAGTAGTCGACGCGCTTACCGAGCAGGTTCTGACGGAATCGACCCTGCTTGCCCTTGAGCATGTCGGACAGCGACTTCAGCGGACGGTTGCCGGGGCCCGTGACCGGGCGACCACGACGGCCGTTGTCGAAGAGCGCGTCGACGGCCTCCTGAAGCATGCGCTTCTCGTTGTTCACGATGATCTCGGGGGCACCGAGGTCAAGGAGACGCTTGAGGCGGTTGTTGCGGTTGATGACGCGGCGGTACAGGTCGTTCAGGTCGGAGGTCGCGAAGCGGCCACCGTCCAGCTGCACCATCGGACGCAGGTCCGGCGGGATCACGGGGATGCAGTCCAGCACCATGCCGCTGGGGCTGTTGCGGGTCTGCAGGAAGGCGGAGACGACCTTGAGGCGCTTGAGCGCACGGGTCTTCTTCTGGCCCTTGCCGGTCCGGATGATCTCGCGGAGGCGCTCGGCCTCCTCGTCGAGGTCGAAGGACTCCAGGCGCTTCTGCAGCGCGGCGGCGCCCATCGCACCCATGAAGTACGTGCCGAAGCGGTCACGCAGCTCGCGGTAGAGCAGCTCGTCGCCCTCGAGGTCCTGGACCTTGAGGTTCTTGAAGCGGCTCCACACCTCGTCGAGGCGGTCGATCTCGCGCTGCGCACGGTCGCGCAGCTGCTTCATCTCGCGCTCGGCACCCTCGCGCACCTTGCGGCGCACGTCGGCCTTGGCACCCTCGGCCTCAAGCTCGGCCAGGTCGGACTCGAGCTTCTTGGCACGGGCCTCAAGATCGGCGTCACGGCGCTGCTCGATCTGCTGGCGCTCGACGGAGACGTGGGCCTCCAGCGAGGGCAGGTCGCGCGTGCGGCGCTCCTCGTCCACCCACGTGATCATGTAGGCGGCGAAGTAGATGACCTTCTCGAGGTCCTTCGGGGCGAGGTCGAGCAGGTAGCCCAGACGCGACGGGACGCCCTTGAAGTACCAGATGTGGGTGACGGGGGCGGCGAGCTCGATGTGGCCCATCCGCTCACGGCGCACCTTGGCGCGCGTGACCTCGACGCCACAGCGCTCACAGATGATGCCCTTGAAGCGGACACGCTTGTACTTGCCGCAGTAGCACTCCCAGTCCCGGGTGGGGCCGAAGATCTTCTCGCAGAAGAGCCCGTCCTTTTCCGGCTTCAGGGTGCGGTAGTTGATGGTCTCCGGCTTCTTGACCTCGCCGTGGGACCAGGTTCGGATGTCGTCCGCGGTCGCCAGGCCGATCCGCAGCTCGTCGAAGAAGTTGACGTCGAGCACTTGTCGTCAATCCCTCTTTCAGGGGTCGTGCCCTCTCGCGCTAGCGAGGTATGGGCTCTACATCAGTGGTCTGGGGGTCCGGGGACGGCGGGGGGTTCCGGAGGGAACCCCCCGCCAGACCCGTCAGACCTCTTCGACGCTGCTCGGCTCGCGCCGGGACAGGTCGATACCGAGCTCCTCCGCCGCGCGGAAGACGTCCTCGTCGGTGTCCCGCATCTCGATGGACATGCCGTCCGAGGACAGCACCTCCACGTTGAGGCAGAGGGACTGCATCTCCTTGATGAGCACCTTGAAGGACTCGGGGATGCCGGGCTCGGGGATGTTCTCGCCCTTGACGATCGCCTCGTAGACCTTCACTCGGCCGGTGACGTCGTCGGACTTGATGGTCAGCAGCTCCTGGAGGGCGTACGCGGCGCCATAAGCCTCCAGCGCCCACACCTCCATCTCACCGAAGCGCTGGCCACCGAACTGAGCCTTACCACCCAGCGGCTGCTGGGTGATCATGGAGTACGGACCGGTCGACCGGGCGTGCAGCTTGTCGTCGACCAGGTGGTGGAGCTTGAGGATGTACATGTACCCGACCGAGATCGGGTCCGGGAACGGCTCGCCGGAGCGGCCGTCGAACATCCGGGCCTTGCCGGACGGGAGCACCAGGCGCTCGCCGTCGCGGTTGGGGATCGTGGACTCGAAGAGACCGGCGATCTCGTCCTCGCGGGCGCCGTCGAAGACCGGGGTCGCGACGTTGGTGCCCGGCGCGACCTCGTCGGCGCCGATCGCCTGGAGGCGCTTCATCCAGTCCTCGTCGCCCTCGACCTTCCAGCCGCGGCTGGCGAGCCAGCCGAGGTGGATCTCGAGGACCTGTCCCGGGTTCATTCGGGACGGGACACCGAGCGGGTTGAGGATGATGTCGACCGGGGTGCCGTCCTCGAGGAACGGCATGTCCTCGACCGGAAGGATCTTGGAGATGACACCCTTGTTGCCGTGACGGCCGGCGAGCTTGTCACCGTCGGTGATCTTGCGCTTCTGCGCGACGTAGACGCGGACCAGCTGGTTCACGCCCGGCGGCAGCTCGTCGCCCTCTTCGCGGTCGAAGACGCGGACGCCGATGACCTTGCCGATCTCGCCGTGCGGGACCTTGAGCGAGGTGTCACGGACCTCACGGGCCTTCTCGCCGAAGATCGCGCGGAGCAGACGCTCCTCCGGGGTCAGCTCGGTCTCACCCTTCGGGGTGACCTTGCCGACCAGGATGTCGCCGGCCACGACCTCGGCACCGATGCGGATGATGCCGCGCTCGTCGAGGTCGGCGAGGACCTCCTCGGAGACGTTCGGGATGTCCCGGGTGATCTCCTCGGGGCCCAGCTTGGTGTCACGGGCGTCGACCTCGTGCTCCTCGATGTGGATCGAGGAGAGGACGTCGTCCTGGACGAGGCGCTGCGACAGGATGATCGCGTCCTCGTAGTTGTGACCCTCCCACGGCATGAACGCCACGAGCAGGTTCTTGCCGAGGGCCATCTCGCCCTCGTCCGTGGACGGACCGTCGGCGAGCACCTGGCCGGCCACGACGCGGGTGCCCTCGTCCACGACGACCTTCTGGTTGAAGGACGTGCCCTGGTTCGAGCGGGAGAACTTGGCCACCCGGTAGGTGTTGTACGTGCCGTCGTCGTTGGCCACCGTCACGTAGTCGGCGGAGACCTCCTGGACGACACCGTCCTTCTCGGCCTTGATGACGTCGCCGGCGTCGACCGCACAGCGGTACTCCATGCCGGTGCCGACCAGCGGCGCCTCGGCCTTGATCAGCGGAACGGCCTGGCGCATCATGTTCGATCCCATGAGCGCGCGGTTGGCGTCGTCGTGCTCGAGGAACGGGATCATGGCGGTCGCGACCGACACCATCTGGCGCGGCGAGACGTCCATGTAGTCGACCTCGTCGGGCGCGATGTAGTCGATCTCGCCGCCACGGCGACGGACCAGCACGCGGGCCTCGGCGAAGCGCATGTCGTCACCCAGGGCGGCGTTCGCCTGGGCGATGACGAAGCGGTCCTCCTCGTCGGCGGTCAGGTAGTGCACCTCGTCGGTGACCTGGCCTTCGACGACCTTGCGGTAGGGGGTCTCCACGAAGCCGAACGCGTTGACACGGCCGTAGGAGGCGAGCGAGCCGATCAGACCGATGTTCGGGCCTTCGGGCGTCTCGATCGGGCACATGCGGCCGTAGTGCGACGGGTGGACGTCACGGACCTCGAAGCCGGCCCGCTCACGGGAGAGACCACCCGGACCGAGCGCCGACAGACGGCGCTTGTGGGTCAGACCCGACAGCGGGTTGGTCTGGTCCATGAACTGGGACAGCTGGCTGGTGCCGAAGAACTCCTTGATGGAGGCGACGACCGGCCGGATGTTGATCAGGGTCTGCGGCGTGATCGCCTCGACGTCCTGGGTGGTCATCCGCTCGCGGACGACGCGCTCCATACGAGCCAGACCCGTGCGGACCTGGTTCTGGATGAGCTCGCCGACGTTGCGCAGACGACGGTTGCCGAAGTGGTCGATGTCGTCGGTCTCGACGACGATCGACGTGCCGTTCTCGCCGAGGGTCTCGACCTCGCCGGCGTGCAGCTTGACCAGGTACTTGATGGTCGCGATGACGTCGTCGACGGTCAGGACACCGGCGTCGAGCGGGGCGTCGGCGCCCAGCTTCTTGTTGACCTTGTAGCGGCCGACCTTCGCGAGGTCGTAGCGCTTGGGGTTGAAGTAGAGGTTCTCGAGCAGCGTCTGCGCGGCCTCACGGGTCGGCGGCTCGCCCGGACGCAGCTTGCGGTAGATGTCGAGCAGCGCGTCGTCCTGGCCCTGGGTGTGGTCCTTCTCCAGGGTGGCGCGCATGGACTCGTACTCGCCGAACTCCTCGAGGATCTGCTCGGTGGTCCAGCCGAGAGCCTTCAGGAGGACGGTGACGGACTGCTTGCGCTTGCGGTCGATGCGGACACCGACCATGTCGCGCTTGTCGACCTCCATCTCCAGCCAGGCACCCCGGGACGGGATGATCTTGGCCGTGAAGATGTCCTTGTCGGACGTCTTGTCGATGGAGGAGTCGAAGTAGACACCGGGGGAACGGACCAGCTGCGAGACGACGACACGCTCGGTGCCGTTGATGCAGAAGGTGCCCTTGGGCGTCATGAGCGGGAAGTCGCCCATGAAGACCGTCTGGGACTTGATCTCACCGGTCTCGTTGTTGGTGAACTCAGCCGTGACGAAGAGCGGGGCCGCGTACGTGAAGTCGCGCTCCTTGCACTCGTCGATGGAGTTCTTCGGGGGCTCGAAACGGTGGTCGCGGAAGGTCAGCGACATCGACCCGGAGAAGTCCTCGATCGGGGAGATCTCCTCGAAGATCTCCTCCAGACCGGACTTGGTGGGGACGTCCTGACCGCTGTCCAGCGCAGCCTCGACGCGAGCCTTCCAGGCGGCGTTGCCGAGCAGCCAGTCGAAGCTCTCGGTCTGCAGCGCAAGGAGGTTCGGAACCTCGAGGGGCTCCTTGATCTTCGCAAAAGAGATGCGCAGCGGGGCGGTGCTGGCGCCGTTGTTCGTATTGGCGGTCGAGGCGTTGCGCGAGGCGGCCAAGAGGGGGTCCTTCCGAGGGCTCGGACTCACTACGCGCGTACCGGTCCCACTCCGTACAAAGGAGAGAAATCCCAGCTCAGGGGGTTTCCATCAGCTGTGCTCGGAAGTGGGCATGCCCCTGGTGACGGGCAGAGGGCAGCTAACAGGCAGCGCAAAGGGTCAGTGTAGCCACTTGGCCCACTGATGTCCAGAGCGGATTTCCCGAGACCGGTGCGATACCAATCTCTCCCTCCGGGATCCTGTTGTTCCTCAACGCCTGGCGCCCGCCCGGCGCCAGCCCCGCGCCGGAAGCGCATGACGATACTTCCCTCTCCGCCCTCGATCCATGCCTCAGACGGAGGATCGATGTGGCGGCGCGTCCGGGACGCGTCCTGAGAATCGCGCGCGACGTGCCGTTCGTCAAGGCCCTACGACCCCCGGCCGCCTCGCGCGACGGCCCGCGTGCCTGCTGGAAGGGGGTTGTGGCGTCGGCAGGGCAACGAAGATCACCATACTCGTCCCCGGGACCGGGTGCGCGCATCCGTCCCGGGAACGCCCAAGGGCGACCACCCGCATGGGTGATCGCCCTTAGGTTCCCGACGTGCTCCGGAGGCTCTCCGGCGCCCGTCAGAGGGGAGTCAGTCGACTCCGAGAGGTCACTTGACCTCGACGGAGGCGCCGGCGCCCTTGAGGGCCTCGGCGGCCTTCTCGGCGGCGTCCTTGGCGACCTTCTCGAGGACGGGCTTCGGGGTGCCGTCGACGAGGTCCTTGGCCTCCTTCAGGCCCAGGGAGGTCAGCTCACGCACGACCTTGATGACCTGGATCTTCTTGTCACCGGCGGCGGTGAGGATGACGTCGAACTCGTCCTGCTCCTCAGCGGCCTCGGCGGCGCCACCGGCGACACCACCGGCCATGACGACCGGCGCGGCGGCGGCGGCGGTGACGTCGAACTTCTCCTCGAAGGCGGAGACGAACTCGGCCAGCTCGATGAGGGTCATCTCCTCGAACTGCGCGAGCAGCTCGTCCTTGGTGAGCTTCGCCATGATGGCGGGTCCTTCCACTAAATCGGCAGGTGCCGGATGTACATGTCGGCGGGCGTACGGCCCGCTGCGACCGACGCCGTCAGGCGGCGGTCAATGCGCGAGCCGAATTACTCGGCACCGCCCTGCTCGGCGAGCTTGGCGCGCAGCGCGTCCGCGGTGCGGACGAGCTTCGTCGGCAGCGCCTGGAAGAGCGAGGCAGCCTGGGACTGCTTGCCCTTCATGGCACCGGCCAGCTTGCTGAGCAGAACCTCGCGGGACTCGAGGTCCGCAAGCTTCTTGATCTCATCGGCGGACAGCGCCTTGCCATCAAGGACACCGCCCTTGATGATCAGGTTGGGGTTGTCCTTGGCGAAGTCACGAAGACCCTTCGCCGACTCCACCGGGTCACCGGTGACGAAGGCGACAGCCGTCGGGCCAGCGAAGAGCTGGTCGTCGAGCTGGAACCCGGCCTCATTGGCCGCGATCTTGGTCAGCGTGTTCTTCACCACGGCGTACTGCGCGTTGTCACCGAGCGAACGGCGCAGCGTCTTGAGCTGCGCCACGGTGAGCCCGCGGTACTCGGTCAGCACAGCGGCGTTGGAGCTGCGGAACTTGTCCGTGAGCTCGGCAACCGCGGCGGCCTTGGCGGACGTCGCCATGAGCCTCGGCCTCCTTCCGGGTGATTCGGACCGCTTAGGCGCGAGAAGGGACCTGGGCAAAACGAAACGCCCCGGCGCAGGCGCTCGGGGCGTGACTCGACCGTGCGGACGCAATCTTCATTACGCCCCGACGGGAGTTCAACCACAATCACCTGCGCAGGTCGCCCGCAGCTAGCGGATCCTTCGGCCACCACGCCTCCATCAGGAGGCACAGCAACGACCAGCGGTCTTTGGCTTCTGGAAGAAGGTACGTGAGCGACCCGCGAACAGGCAAATCGGCTGGCTCGGGGGCACGCCGGCCCGGTCAGGCGGCCCCGGCCCCGGCGGACCGGGCGGCGTCCAGGGTGTCGGAGGCGGGCGGCGCCGAGAGCGTCACGGAGGTGCCGAAGTCCGAGTAGTAGACGGTCGAGTTCACCGCGCCCCGGCTGCCCTGGGCCCGCTCCACCTTCTTGATCAGCAGGTTGTCCTCGGAGACCCAGAGGTCTATCTGCTCCGTGGTGGCGCCCTGCTGCCCGAGCTGCCGCTTGAGGCCGTCCACCGCGTCCTTGCCCAGCGTGGAGCTCTTCTCGGCGATCTTGGTCACGTCGACGGTGCCGGTGTAGTGCGTGGCCTTCACGCCCCGCACGTCCTCCGTGCCGGCGGCGCGCACGTCGCCGGACTCGATGACCAGCCGGGCGGAGCGCGTCGGGTTGTTGTTCTGCATCTGGTCCTTCATGTACGCCCCGGAGGGGCCCATCTTCTGGGCCATCCAGTCGTAGTCGTACTTGATCCAGTGCTTGCCGCCGATCTTGGCGGACATCTCGTCGCCCATGCTCGCGTAGTAGGCGTCCCGCAGGTAGAGCGCGCGCATGCCGCCGCCACCGGCCATCTCCTTGAGGAGGTCGCCCATCTGGCCGCCGGTGTAGTTCATGGTCACGTCGCCCTGCATGCCCTGCGACCAGTCGAAGGCGCCCTTGAGGTCCGCGGACATCATGTCGCCCATCGCCATGCTGCCGTCGACCTTGGCCGAGTGCTTGCCGTCGGTGGCGTCCACGGCCTTGCGCAGGGCGCTGATCGCCATGGCGGCCGGGGACTCGCCCCCGGGGGCGCCACCGCCCTCCCGGGCGCCCTGGGGGGCCTGGGTGCCTTCGGCCGCGGACGAGCCGCCGCCCCCGCTCTTGCCGCCGCCGCAGCCCGTGACCGACGTCAGGGCCAGGGCCACCGCGGCGACCGCCGCCACGCGCACCGCGGACTTCTTCGCCGCCATCGCTTCCCCCCATGTCTGGTGTGCAACGAGACCGGCAACGTAGCGCACGGCACCGACAGCGCCGGCGGGCGGGGAGGAGCGCAAGGCGGGAGGAACGCAGCCGGGCCCCGCACCCTGGTGGGGTGCGGGGCCCGGCTGGTGAGCTCTCGCTACGAGACGCCGATCAGGCTGATCAGACGGTCTCGTCCTCGACGAGGAGGTTGCGGGTGCGGTTCGAGTCCAGGGCGATGCCGGGACCCATGGTGGTGGTCAGGGTCGCCTTCTTGATGTAGCGGCCCTTCGCAGCGGACGGCTTCAGACGGAGGATCTCCTCCAGCGCCGCGGCGTAGTTCTCCACCAGCTTGGCGTCGTCGAACGAGACCTTGCCGATGATGAAGTGGAGGTTCGAGTGCTTGTCGACTCGGAACTCGATCTTGCCGCCCTTGATGTCGGTCACGGCCTTGGCCGTGTCCGGGGTGACGGTGCCGGTCTTCGGGTTCGGCATCAGACCACGGGGACCGAGCACGCGGCCGAGGCGACCGACCTTGCCCATGAGGTCCGGGGTGGCGACGACGGCGTCGAAGTCCAGACGGCCCTTCGCGACCTCGTCGATCAGCTCGTCGGCACCGACGATGTCGGCGCCCGCGGCACGCGCGGCCTCGGCACGGTCACCGGTCGCGAAGACCAGGACCCGGGCGGTCTTACCGGTGCCGTGCGGAAGGTTCACGGTGCCGCGGACCATCTGGTCGGCCTTGCGCGGGTCGACACCCAGGCGGAAGGCAACCTCGACGGTCGCGTCGAACTTGGTGGCGGAGGTCTCCTTGGCGAGACGGACGGCCTCGAGGGGGGCGTACAGACGCTCCTTCTCGAGCTTGGCGTCCGCAGCGCGGAGAGTCTTGCTGCGCTTCACTTCTGCTCCTGAAAGGGTTGAGCGTGGAGTTGTGGTCCGGGCCAGCGCCGGCCCTGCCACGGGTCAAACGGGGATCGTCAGCCCTCGACCGTGATGCCCATGGAACGGGCGGTGCCGGCGATGATCTTCTCGGCGGCGTCCAGGTCGTTGGCGTTCAGGTCGGGCATCTTGGTGGTGGCGATGTCCCGGACCTGGTCGCGCGTGAGCTTGGCGACCTTGGTCTTGTGGGGCTCGCCGGAGCCCTTGTCCACGCCCGCGGCCTTCAGGATCAGCTTGGCGGCCGGCGGAGTCTTGGTGACGAAGGTGAAGGAACGGTCCTCGTAGACCGTGATCTCCACCGGCACGACCATGCCACGCTGCGACTCGGTCGCGGCGTTGTAGGCCTTGCAGAACTCCATGATGTTGACGCCGTGCTGACCCAGCGCGGGGCCGACCGGCGGAGCCGGGTTGGCCGCACCGGCCTGGATCTGGAGCTTGATAAGCCCCGTGACCTTCTTCTTCTTGGGAGGCATTGCTCTCTCCGGGTCCTAGTGAGAGTTTTTTTGCCCACGCACACTGCGCGCAGGCATACCGCACCACGATAACGGGTATCGCGGCCGGTCCAAAAACGAGCAGGTCAGACCGTCCGCGAGGGACCGTCTGACCTGCTCGGAGGCTGGGAGAGCCAGAAGCGTCAGTTCTTCTGGATCTGGTCGAAGCTCAGCTCGACCGGGGTCTCGCGGCCGAAGATCTCGACGAGGCCCTTGACCTTCTTCGAGTCGGCGTTGATCTCGTTGATCGTCGCCTGGAGCGTCGCGAACGGGCCGTCGGTGACCGTGACCGAGTCGCCGACCTCGAAGTCCAGAACCTGGACCTCGACCTTGCGGCTGGGGGCGGGGCGGCCCTCGGCCTCGGCGGCCTCCTTGGCGGCCTTCGCCTCGGCCTCGGGGGCGAGCATCTTGACGATCTCGTCCAGGGTCAGCGGGTACGGGTCGTAGGCGTTGCCCACGAAGCCGGTGACGCCCGGGGTGTTGCGGACGACGCCCCAGGACTCGTTCGTCAGGTCCATGCGCACCAGCACGTAGCCGGGGAGCTTGTTCTGGCGGACGGTGCGGCGGTCGCCGTTCTTGATCTGGACGACCTCTTCCTGCGGCACCTCGGCCTGGAAGATGTAGTCCTCGACGTTCAGCGAGACGGCGCGCTGCTCGAGGTTGGTCTTCACGCGGTTCTCGTAACCGGCGTAGGTGTGGATCACGTACCACTCGCCGGGCAGGCCGCGCAGCTCCTCGCGGAGCGCGTCGACGGGGTCGGCCGGAGCCTCCTCCTCGGCGGGCTCGGCGGCCTCTTCCTCGGTGCCCTCGGCCTCTTCGGCGTCCTCGGCGTCCTCGCCCTCGACACGGAGCGCGGCCTCCTCGGCGGGCTCGCCCGCGGCGGCTTCCTCCGCGTCGAGCTCGTCGCCGCCGTCGGCGTTCTGGAGGATCTGCGTCTCGGTGTCTTCGCCGACCTCTTCGGAGTCAGCCGGAGCCGGAGCGTCCACGTCGGCCTCCGTCGCCTCGACGGGCTCGGCGGCGTCGTTCAGGTTCGGGTCAGACACTTGGCTGCTTCTTCCTGGCTTCAAGGGGTGGAACGGGCGAAGAGGCGGCTCTCGAAGAGGCCGCCTTCACGCGCGGGGCCGGGCTCAGCCGAAGACGTACTTGACGGCCTGCTCGAACCCATAGTCAATCACGGTCACCAGACCGATGACGATGACAACAAAGACGATCACCACAGTGGTGTACGTCGACAGCTGACTCTTGGTGGGCCAGACGACCTTGCGGAGCTCGGCGACCACCTGACGGTAAAAGAGCGCGAGGCGGCCCAGAGGGCCCTTCTTCCCGCGCTTGCCACCACGGCGGCCCTTCTTGGTGGCCACCTCGTCCTCGGGACGACCGCTCTCAGGCGTCGCGGTGGAGCCAAGGGCTTCCGTCACTACGTCCTCACCTGAATCCGGGTCGTGGCCGTGCCGCGCCCGGTTGAGCCGCACGGCGGTGCATTTCACTACGTACGCACGCACGCACCCTGGTGACGATGCGTGTAGCAGGGCCGAAGGGACTTGAACCCCCAACCGCTGGTTTTGGAGACCAGTGCTCTACCAATTGAGCTACGACCCTTTGTGGTTCCCCCAACGTACCGCATCCACCCGGAAGCACAGTGTGCATGCAAGGAACGGATTCGCCGGTGAGGGCCAACGACGCATGAGTGTACGTGGTCCGGCGGCCGTCGTCGAACAGCCGGGGGCGCGGCGGGCCCGGCGGGGGCCGCGAGGACCCGCCCGCGGGCCTGCCGGAACGCCTCGTACGGACCCCCGTGACGGGTGTGCGCGGGCCCGCGGGGCCGGTCCGCGGCGGGCCCGCGTCGCGCGTGCGGCAAACACCCGTGCCCGGGGCCCGGCCGGTCTGCGACGATGCGTGTATGACCGCTGCGACTCCTCCCGTACAGTCCCCCACCGAGCGCCGGGTGTCCGCCCGCATCGGTTCGATCTCCGAGTCGGCCACGCTCGCCGTGGACGCCAAGGCCAAGGCCCTCAAGGCCGCCGGGCGTCCCGTCATCGGCTTCGGTGCCGGTGAGCCCGACTTCCCCACGCCCGAGTACATCGTCGAGGCCGCGGTGCAGGCCTGCCGCGACCCGCGGTACCACCGCTACACCCCGGCCGGCGGCCTGCCCGAGCTGAAGGCCGCGATCGCCGCGAAGACGCTGCGCGACTCCGGCTACGAGATCGAGGCGTCCCAGGTGCTCGTCACCAACGGCGGCAAGCAGGCCATCTACGAGGCGTTCGCGGCGATCCTCGACCCGGGCGACGAGGTCATCGTCCCGGCCCCGTACTGGACCACCTACCCGGAGTCGATCCGTCTCGCGGGCGGCATCCCGGTGGACGTCGTCGCCGACGAGACGACCGGTTACCGGGTCTCCGTCGAGCAGCTGGAGGCCGCGCGCACCGAGCGGACGAAGGTCCTCCTCTTCGTCTCCCCCTCGAACCCCACGGGTGCGGTCTACTCCCGCGCCCAGGTCGAGGAGATCGGCCGCTGGGCCGCAGAGCACGGTCTGTGGGTGCTCACGGACGAGATCTACGAGCACCTCGTGTACGGCGACGCCGAGTTCGCCTCCCTGCCGGTGGTCGTGCCAGAGCTCGCCGACAAGTGCATCGTCGTCAACGGCGTCGCCAAGACGTACGCGATGACCGGCTGGCGCGTGGGCTGGGTCATCGGCCCGAAGGACATCGTCAAGGCCGCCACCAACCTCCAGTCGCACGCCACCTCCAACGTCTCGAACGTGGCGCAGGTCGCGGCGCTGGCCGCCGTCTCCGGCGACCTGACGGCCGTCGACGAGATGAAGGTCTCCTTCGACCGCCGCCGGCGCACGATCGTGCGGATGCTGAACGAGATCGACGGCGTCTTCTGCCCGGAGCCGGAGGGCGCGTTCTACGCCTACCCGTCGGTCAAGGAGCTGCTCGGCAAGGAGATCCGCGGCAAGCGCCCGGCGTCCTCCGTGGAGCTGGCCGCGCTGATCCTGGACGAGGCCGAGGTCGCGGTGGTCCCGGGTGAGGCCTTCGGCACGCCGGGTTACCTGCGGCTGTCGTATGCGCTGGGTGACGAGGATCTCGTCGAGGGCGTCGCGCGGATCCAGAAGCTGCTGGCGGAGGCGAAGGCGTAGGACGCCTTCCCGCCACGGGCCCCCGGCTGCGGCCGGGGGCCCGTCGTCGTTTCGCGTGCGCTTTCGGTCCGGCGCCCGATCAGGGAAAGTCCCTTCCGGTCGACGCGCCGGATACGGCAAGATCCTGGGATGGAGAAGGTTCGCGACGTCCGGCTGCTGCCGAAGGCCCATCTGCACCTGCACTTCACCGGGTCCATGCGCCCGTCGACCCTGCTGGAGCTCGCCGACAAGTACGGCGTGCACCTTCCGGAGGCGCTGAGCAGCGGCCAGCCCCCGAGGCTCCGGGCCACGGACGAGCGCGGCTGGTTCCGCTTCCAGCGGCTGTACGACATCGCGCGGTCGTGCCTGCGCTCCCCCGAGGACATCCGGCGGCTGGTGCACGAGGCCGCCGAGGAGGACGTCCGGGACGGCTCGGGCTGGCTGGAGATCCAGGTCGACCCCACCTCGTACGCGCCCCGGCTGGGCGGTCTGATCCCGGCGCTGGAGATCATCCTCGACGCGGTGGAGACGGCGTCCCGGGACACGGGCCTGGGGATGCGCGTCCTGGTCGCCGCGAACCGCATGAAGCATCCGCTGGACGCCCGCACGCTGGCGCGGCTGGCCGTGCGCTACGCGGACCGCGGCGTCATCGGCTTCGGCCTCTCCAACGACGAGCGGCGCGGGCTGGCCCGCGACTTCGACCGCGCCTTCGAGATCGCCCGGGAGGGCGGCCTGCTGGCCGCGCCGCACGGCGGCGAGCTGTCGGGGCCGGGGAGTGTGCGCGACTGCCTGGACGACCTGCACGCCAGTCGCGTGGGCCACGGGGTGCGGGCGGCGGAGGACCCCCGGCTGCTGCGCAAGCTCGCGGAGCGGGGCGTGACGTGCGAGGTCTGCCCGACGTCGAACGTCGCGCTGGGCGTCTACGAGAAGCCGGCCGACGTGCCGCTGCGGACGCTGTACGAGGCGGGCGTGCCGATAGCGCTGGGCGCGGACGACCCGCTGCTGTTCGGCTCGCGCCTGGCCGCCCAGTACGAGGTGGCCCGCGAGCACCACGGCTTCACGGACGCGGAGCTGGCGGAACTGGCCCGCCAGTCGGTGCGGGGGTCGGCGGCGCCGCCGGACGTGCGCGAGAAGCTGCTGGCGGGCATCGGCGACTGGCTGGCCGCCTGAGCCCGCCGGCGGACCCCTAGAGGCTGACGCCCACGGTGACCGGCTCGTTCACGAGGGTGACCCCGAAGGCCTCGTGGACCCCGTCCCGGACCTCGCGGGCGAGGGCCAGGAGGTCCTCGGTGGTGGCGGAGCCGCGGTTGGTCAGGGCCAGGGTGTGCTTCGTGGAGATGCGGGCCGGCCCCGTCCCGTACCCCTTTGTGAAGCCCGCCTTGTCGATCAGCCAGGCGGCCGACGTCTTCACCAGGCCGTCCCCCGCCGCGAACGCGGGCGGCGTGACGTCCGGGCCCAGCCGCTCCGCCACGCGGGCCAGGAACGCCTCGTGCTCGGCCGCGCCCAGGATCGGGTTGGTGAAGAACGACCCCGCCGACCACGTGTCGTGGTCCTCGGCGTCCAGGACCATGCCCTTGCCGGCGCGCAGCTTGAGCACCGTCTCCCGGGCCCGGGCCACCGGCACCCGGTCGCCCGGCTCGACGCCGAGGGTCCGGGCCGTCTCGGCGTACTTGACGGGCGCGGAGAGCCCGTCGGCGTCCTCCAGCTCGAAGCGGACGCGGAGGACGACGTAGCGCGTGGGGTCCTGCTTGAAGCGGCTGTGCCGGTACGAGAAGGCGCACTCGGCGCCCGGGACGACCACCGTCTCGCCGCTGCGGCGGTCGTAGGCGACGACCTCGGTGATCGTGGAGGAGACCTCCTGGCCGTACGCGCCGACGTTCTGGATCGGCGTGGCACCGGCCGAGCCGGGGATGCCGGCCATGCACTCGACGCCGGCCAGGCCGGCCTCGACGGTGCGGGCCACGGCGTCGGACCAGTTCTCGCCGGCGGCCAGTTCGAGGCGCGTGCCGTCGAGGCTGAAGCCCGTGGTGGCGATGCGCAGGGCCGTGCCGCTGAAGCCCTTGTCGGAGATGACCAGGTTGCTGCCGCCTCCGATGATCAGCAGCGGCGTGCCGGCGGCGTCGGCCTCGCGGACCGCCTCGACGACCTCGGCGTCGGTGACGGCCGTGATCAGGCGGGTCGCGGGGCCACCGAGACGGAAGGTGGTCAGGGGGGCGAGGGGGGCGTCGTGTCGTTCCTGCACGGGCACAAGGGTACGGGGGCGGTGGGAGCGGCCCGCAGGGTGCGGGACGAGGGAGGACGGCACGAGGGCGGGACGCCGGGCCCTCTCCTGTGAGGGCCAGGTGTCCCGCCCGTTCGTGCGGCCTGCCGGTCAGACCCCGGCGGGGACGCGGGCCGTCTCCGGCTCGGGCCGTGCCGTTCCGCCGGCCCGGGCCGGGATCAGCAGCGCGGCCAGCGCCGCCACCGCGACCATGGCCGCTCCGCCCCAGAGCGCCGGGGTGAGGCCGTCGACGAAGAGGGTGGGGCTCCCGTAGCCGCCCTGCGCCGCGAAGACCGAGCCGAGCACCGCGATGCCGAGGGCTCCGCCCACCTCACGCAGGGCGCTGTTGGCGCCGGAGGCGATGCCCTGTTCGGCGGGGCGGACGCTGGACATGACCAGCTTCGCGGCCGGGGCGAAGAACAGGCCCATGCCCACGCCGCTGACGATCATGGCCGGGAGCTGTGCCGCGTAGGAGACGTCCGGGTCGACCACGAAGGCGAAGAGGGCCAGGCCCAGGGCCTGGAGGCCCAGGCCGACGGCGACGACGGGGCGGCTGCCGATCCGGTCGGCGAGGAGGCCGGAGAGCGGGGCGGCGACCATCGGCATGGCGGTCCAGGGCAGCATCCGCAGGCCCGCCTCGGTGGGCGAGTAGCCGACCACGTTCTGCAGGAACTGGCTCAGCAGGAAGATCGAGCCGAACATGCCGAAGAACATCAGCAGGCTCGCGGAGTTGACCGCGCTGAAGGCCCGGCTGCGGAAGAGGCGCATGGGCAGCATGGGGTTCTTCGCCCGGGCGCCGTGGACCACGAAGCCGCACAGGAGCGCCGCACCGGCCGTGAGGCTGGCCAGGACCTTGGCGCTGGTCCAGCCGTCGGAGTGGGAGCTGATCAGACCGTAGACGACGCCGAAGAGGCCGCCGCTGACCAGCAGGGTGCCGGTGGCGTCGAGGCGGGCGCCGGTGCCGTGGGACTCCCGCAGGCGCAGCCGGGCCAGCGGGAGGAGGGCCAGGCCGAGCGGGACGTTGAGCCAGAAGATCCACTGCCAGGAGACGTGCTCGGTGAGCGTGCCGCCGATGAGCGGGCCGGTGGCGACGGCCAGGCCGTCGACGGCGCCCTTGATCCCGTAGGCCATGCCGCGCCGTTCGGCGGGGACGGCGTCGGTGAGGAGGGTGAGGGTCAGCGGCATCATGATCGCGGCACCGGCGCCCTGGACGGCGCGGGCGGCGATGAGGGCCTCGATGCCGGGCGCGAGCGCGGCGGCCGCCGAGGCGCCCGTGAAGATCGTGACGCCGATCATGAAGAGCCTGCGGCGGCCGAAGCGGTCGCCGAGCGCCGCGCCGAACATCAGCAGGACGGCGAAGGTGAGCGTGTAGGCGTTCACCGTCCATTCGAGGTCTCCCAGCGCCCCGCCGAGGTCCTCGCGGATGGCGGGCAGGGCGGTGGTGACCACGAGGTTGTCGAGCGCGGCCATGAAGCCGGCTATGCCGGTGATCAGCAGTGCCCAGCCGGCTGTGCGCGGTGATTGCATCGGTCCCCCCGAAGGTGATGGGCTAGCACAGTTAGTTATTACTCACTAAGTTTCTTGGTCGTGCGGACGCCCGGATCACGCCCGGGCGGGCGTCACTCGGGGCGGGCCGCCACATAGAAGCCCTCCCACACCCGGTGGCCCGCCGGGAAGCCCAGCGAGACGAGGGTGTTGATGAGCATGCCGTAGGCCCAGAACCGGGTCGTCTCGGCCTGGTCCGCGCCCAGCGGGATGTGCACGGAGTCCCACAGCCTCATCCAGGCGTCCCGGACCGAGCTGCCGAACTCGCGGTCGCCCGCCGCCTCGGCGGCGGCCACGGCCACGTAGATCTGCATCTGGAGGAGGACCTTGTCGGGGTCCTCCGCGATCAGGCGCTGGTACGCCTCCGCCATGGCGGAGAGGGTCTCCTCGGGCGACGTCGCGTCCCTGCGCGCCTCCGCGAAGAGGTCGTGGGTCTCCTCCAGGCAGCGGTGGGCCGCCGCGAGGAAGATGGCCTGCTTGTTCGGGAAGAGGCGGAAGAGATACGGCTGCGAGACGCCCACGCGCCGTGCGATCGCCTCCGTGGACGTGCCGTTGTACCCGCCGCGCGCGAACTCCGTCATCGCGGCGCGGACGACGCTCTCGCGCCGCTCCTCTGCCGTCATCCTGACCATGGGCAGTAAGTTAGTGACTACTTACTAACTTTGCAAGGGGCGAGGACGGGGCGACCCCTTTCCGGGCCACCCCGCGCCGCGTCAGGCGAGCTTGACCACCGCTCGGGACATGCCGAGCACCTTCTGGCCGGCGCTCTTGGCCACCAGGTCCACGCGGACCGTACGGGCCTCGTCGTCCAGCTTGGCCGCGACCTTGGCGCTGACCTCGATGACCGCGCCCTCGTCGTCGTTGGGGACGACGACCGGCTTGGTGAAGCGCACGCCGTACTCCACGACCGCGGCCGGGTCGCCCACCCAGTCGGTGACCACCCGGATCGCCTCGGCCATGGTGAACATGCCGTGGGCGATGACGTCGGGGAGGCCGACCTCCTTGGCGAACTTCTCGTTCCAGTGGATCGGGTTGAAGTCACCGGAGGCGCCCGCGTACTCGACGAGCGTCGCCCGGGTCACCGGGAAGGACTGCGCGGGCAGCTCGGCGCCGGTCTCGACGTCGGCGTAGGAGATCTTCGCGGCCATCACGCCTCCTCGGCGGCGCGCGCCACCAGCATCGTGTGCGCGGTCACGACGTGCTCACCGCTCTGGTCGTGGACCTCGCCACGGACCGCCAGGACGTCGTTGCCCGCCAGGGACTTGATCGACTCGATCGTGGAGGTGACCGTCAGCCGGTCGCCCGCCCGGACCGGCCGGGTGTAGGCGAACTTCTGGTCGCCGTGCACGACGCGGCTGTAGTCCAGACCCAGCTGCGGGTCCCGGATGACCTGCCGGGCCGCCTTGAACGTGATGGCGAACACAAAAGTCGGCGGTGCGATCACATCGGGGTGACCCATGGCCTTGGCGGCCTCGGCGTCGGTGTACACCGGATTGGCGTCACCGATGGCCTCGGCGAATTCGCGGATCTTCTCCCGCCCGACCTCATACGGGTCGGTGGCCGGATAGGTCCGTCCGACGAAGGACTGGTCGAGCGCCATCGGCTCGGCACCTCCTGAGTGGACTGGGGTGGGATACGCCATGAGGCCGCCCCCGGAAGTCGGGGACGGCCTCATGAACGACGCTATGTGCTTAGCGAGTCTCGCGGTGCGCCGTGTGGGCGTTGCAACGCGGGCAGTGCTTCTTCATCTCAAGTCGGTCCGGGTCATTGCGCCGGTTCTTCTTGGTGATGTAGTTCCGCTCCTTGCACTCCACGCAGGCCAGCGTGATCTTCGGGCGGACGTCGGTGGCAGCCACGTGAGTGCTCCTTGACGGATGGACGGATTCAACGCAGAAAAGAGTAGCCGATCGGAGGACCGACCCCACAATCGGCTACTGTGTGTAGCGGTGACCGGACTTGAACCGGTGACACAGCGATTATGAGCCGCTTGCTCTACCGACTGAGCTACACCGCTTTGATGCGGGAGAACTTCCCCGTCCGAAGACGGGGAAACCTCTCACACCAGAGCCCCAAAACGGAATCGAACCGTTGACCTTCTCCTTACCATGGAGACGCTCTGCCGACTGAGCTATTGGGGCGAGCGAGGAAGACATTACACGGTCTGCCGCCGAAGGTGAAATCCGTATCCGGGCCCCCCGCCCGGCGCCTTCCGCACCGCTCTCGTGGGCCACACCAGTACGACTATTCGTCGCCTGCTCCGAATGGCTTCGCGCGCGGCCTACGCTCGGACCACGGTGCGTGATCATGCCCCGGAGGAGCGCGATGCCCGACAGTCAGCCGCAGCCCGCCAGAAACCCCGACGCCGCCCCGCCGCCCGGTGACGGCACCCTGGTGCTCTGCGGCGCCCGCCTCGCCGACGGGCGCGTGGTGGACGTGCGCCTCAGCGGCGGCCGCATCGAGGCCGTCGGCACGGCGGGCAGCCTCGCGCCCGGACCGCGCGTGGACCTCGCCGGCTATCTGCTGCTGCCGGCCCCCGCCGAGCCCCACGCCCACTACGACACCGCGCTCACCGCGGACCTCGGCGGCCCCGTCCCGTACGGCGTGGAGGACGTCCAGCGCCGCGCCACCGAGGCGGCCCTGCTGCAACTGGGCCACGGCGTCACGGCCGTGCGCACCCACGTCCGCGTCGGCGACGTCCAGGGCCTGCGCTCGCTGGAGGCCGTCCTCCAGGCCCGCCGGGCGCTGCGGGGGCTCACGGAGCTGAGCGCGGTGGCGGTGCCCCGGCTGCTGACGGGCGTCGCCGGGGCGGACGGGCTCGCCGTGCTGCGGGACGCGGTCAAGATGGGCGCCACCGTGATCGGCGGCTGCCCGGACCTCGACCCCGACCCCACGGGCTACGCCGAGGTCGTGCTCTCCCTCGCCGCCGAACACGGCTGCGCCGTCGACCTGCACACCGACGCGGACGATCCCGCCCGGCTCGCCCGCCTCGCGGCCATGGCGGGGGGCCTGCGGCCCGGCGTCGTCCTGGGCCCCTGCGGCGGCCTGTCCCGGCTGCCGCGCGACCAGGCCGTCCGGGCCGGCCAGCAACTCGCGGCGGCCGGGGTGACGCTGGTGTGCCTGCCGCAGGGCGACTGCTGTGCCTCCCGGGGCGCCTGGCGCGCGCCCGTACGGCTCCTGCGGGCGACGGGGGTGCGGGTGGCCGCCGGCAGCGGCGCCCTGCGGGACGCGGCCGGGCCGGTGGGGCGCGGCGACCCCCTGGAGGCGGCCTTCCTGCTGGCCGCCCGGGGCGAGTTGGGGCCGGAGGACGCCTACGAGGCGGTGAGCGGGCGGGCGCGGGCGGCCACGGGGCTGCCGGAGGTGCGCGTGGAGGCCGGCTTCCCGGCGGAGCTGCTGGCGGTGCGGGGCGACGGGGTCGCGGGGGTCCTGTCGCTCGGCTACAGCCGCCTCGTGGTGCACCGGGGGCGCGTCGTGGCCCGCACGAGCGCGGTGCGGGAGTACGGCGACGTCCAGGCCACGGTGGCCCTGGACCTGCCCCGGCAGTCCCCGCGCGGCGGTGATCCCGAGCGGTGACCGGGGGCGTACGGTCGCCTCATGCGCATTGTCATCGCTGGAGGACACGGACAGATCGCGCTGCGGCTGGAGCGGTTGCTCGCCGCGCGCGGTGACGAAGTGGCGGGCGTCGTCCGCCGCCCCGGACAAGCGGGTGACCTGCTGGCGGCCGGTGCCGAACCGGTCGTCTGCGACCTGGAGTCGGCGTCCGTCGGGGACGTCTCCCAGCACCTGGAGGGCGCCGACGCCGCCGTCTTCGCGGCGGGCGCGGGAGCGGGCAGCGGCGCCGGGCGGAAGGACACCGTCGACCGGGGCGCGGCCGTGCTCTTCGCCGACGCGGCGGAGGCGGCCGGAGTGCGCCGGTTCGTCGTCGTCTCGTCCATGGGCGCCGACCGCGAGCCCCCGCCGGGCACGGACCCCGTCTTCGCCGCCTACCTGCGCGCGAAGGGCGCCGCCGACGAGGACGTCCGCAAGCGGTCCGCCCTGGACTGGACCGTCCTGCGTCCGGGCCGCCTGACCGACGAGCCGGGCACGGGCCTGGTGACGCTGTCGGCGGGCTCGACGGGCCGGGGCGACGTGACCCGGGACGACGTGGCGGCGGTGCTGGCCGAGCTGCTGCTGGAGCCGGGGACGGCGGGCCTCACCCTGGAGCTGATCGGCGGCGGCACGCCGGTCGCGGAGGCGGTGAAGGCCGTGGCGGGCCCCGGCGGGCGGTGACGGCGGATCCCGGCGCCCGTCCCGGCGCCGGACAACGAAAGAGGCCCCTGACCTTTGCAGGTCAGGGGCCTCGTTCCGTGGCGGCGCCAGGATTCGAACCTGGGTAGGCTAAGCCGACGGATTTACAGTCCGCTCCCATTGGCCACTCGGGCACACCGCCATGGGTGGTCGCCTCGGTCGCTCTTTCGAGCCGCTCCGTGGCAACGACGTAAACCATACCCGATGACCTGGGGTGGTCCGCCACTCGGTTCACAGCCCCTCGATCGGCCCCCGGGTGACTAGGCTGGCAACCGGCCTCCGGGCCGAGCCCCTGATGGATCTACGTACGAGGAGCCAACTCAATATGGCCGACTCCAGTTTCGACATCGTCTCGAAGGTCGAGCGGCAGGAGGTCGACAACGCCCTCAACCAGGCCGCCAAGGAGATCTCCCAGCGCTACGACTTCAAGGGTGTCGGCGCCTCGATCGCCTGGTCGGGCGAGAAGATCGAGATGCGCGCCAACGCCGAGGAGCGCGTGAAGGCCGTCCTCGACATCTTCGAGACCAAGCTGGTCAAGCGCGGCATCTCGCTGAAGTCGCTGGACGCGGGCGAGCCGCAGGCCTCCGGCAAGGAGTACAAGATCTTCGCCTCCATCGAGGAGGGGATCTCCCAGGAGAACGCGAAGAAGGTCGCCAAGATCATTCGCGACGAGGGCCCCAAGGGCGTCAAGGCCCAGGTCCAGGGCGACGAGCTCCGGGTCTCCTCGAAGAGCCGCGACGACCTCCAGGCCGTGCAGCAGCTGCTCAAGGGCAAGGACCTGGACTTCGCGATCCAGTTCGTCAACTACCGCTAGTCGCCCCGCGACCAGCACCGGTAGCCCACGCGACGAGGGCGCGCCGGGACGGCCGACCGCCGTCCGGACGCGCCCTCGCGCCGTGCCCGCCCCGGGAACTCCCTTGGCGCTCCCCGGGGTTCGTCACCGTGTGGCGAAGGGCCGGTCCGACGGGACGATCTCGCGGCCGAGCGGCATCAGCGAGATGGGGATCAGCTTGAAGTTGGCGATACCCAGCGGGATTCCGATGATGGTGACGCACAGGGCGATGCCGGTGACGATGTGACCGAGCGCCAGCCACCAGCCGGCGAAGACGATCCAGATGATGTTGCCGAGCAACGACCCGGCACCCGCGTCGCGCCGCTCCACCGCCGTACGGCCGAAGGGCCACAGGGCGTACGAAGCGATACGGAACGACGCGATGCCGAACGGGATGGTCACGATCAGGACGCAGCAGATCAAGCCTGCGACGGCGTAGCCGATCGCCATCCAGAGTCCGCAGAGGACCAGCCAGATGACATTCAGGATCAACCTCATGAACAAAGCCTTCCACGCGACTGGTTCTCTGGCCACAAAGACGCCTGCCCGCCGGCATGAGGTTCCGCTGCACCGCAGGTGAGGGCCCTGAGAAGCCCCCTAGGGGGCGTCGGCCGAACGGAAGCCCGCCGCCGACCGACCGGCTGCCGCGCCGAAGGCCCCGTCAGGCACGCGTAGGGGGGCGCCCGTCAATGGCGGTGCGCTTTCGCCCTGTCGACGGCTGCCACGCCGATCGCCGCCAGGGCGTGGCGGACAGTCCCGGCGCGCTCGTCCGCTCCGACGAGGTGGCGGCGGCGGTCAGTCCCGTCCCGGAGGCCGACTTCTCGCAGTCCGCGCTCAAGGCGCACCTGGAGGACCTCGACTGGCTGGAGCGGACGGCCCGCGCCCACCACCTGGTCGTGGAGTCCCTCGCCGCCCGCACCACCGTCCTGCCGCTCCGGCTCGCCACGGTGTACCTCGACGACACGCGCGTCGCACAGATGCTGCACGAAGGGCGGCCCGTGTTCGCCGCCGCGCTCGGCCGCCTGGCCGGGCACGCGGAATGGGGTGTGAAGGTCTACGTGGACGCGGCCGCGGCAACGCCGCCACCAGCACCAGGCGCGCCGGGACGCGTGGCGGGCGGCGGAGGACGTGGTCCGCCGGATCGACGCCGCGACCCGCGACCTTGCCGCGGCGCGGGCCCGCCACCGGCCGCAGCAGGGCCGGCTGGCCGACGCGGCCGGCGAGAACGTGGCCAACGACGCCTACCTCGTCCCCCACGGCCTCGCCGAGGAGTTCCGGCGCCGTGTCCACAGCGCCGTCGAGGACGCTCCCGGCATCCGCGTGGACATCACCGGCCCGTGGGCCCCCTACTCCTTCGCCGACCCCGGTGCCGGGGAGGGGGCACCGCCGTGACGGCCCCCTACGCGGAAGAGGACCGCCCCTTGGCGGCGCGGCAAGTGGCCCTGATCGACCTCCTCGACCGCCTGCTGAGCGGTGGTGTCGTCCTCACCGGTGATCTCGTGCTGTCGATCGCCGACATCGACCTGGTGCGCATATCGCTGCGAGCCGTCGTGGTGGCCATCCGCGAACAGTCCGACGGCACGTGGGGAACCCTGGTACCGGGAAGCGTGCCGGCCGAGGGCGGTGACGACCGTGGCGAACCGTGGTGACCTGCCCCGCCCGGACCACCTGCGGGAGCCGGACCGCCTGCGGGAGGTCGCCCAGGCGGCGGCCCGCGCCCTGTCGGTCGTCCCGGCCCACCCCGACGAGCTTCCGCCCCCGCTCGGCGCCCCTGGCCGCACCGCCGCCGAACGGCTGCACACCGATCCCGACACGGTCGAGCGGGACCTGGTCCGGCTCGTCCTGACCATCGTCGAGCTGTTGCGCCAGCTCATGGAACGCCAGGCGCTCCACCGCGTCGACGAGGGTGACCTCACCGAAGAGCAGGAGGAACGGCTCGGTCTCACCCTGATGATCCTTCACGACCGCATGGCCGAGCTCTGCGAGCGCTACGGGCTGACGATGGACGATCTCAACCTCGACCTCGGCCCCCTCGGCACGCTTCTCTGACGAGCGGCGTCGCCGGCGTGGCGGGCACGTCCCCCTCAGCCGTCCGGATTCGCCTCCATGCAGGTCAGTTCGATGTCGTCGACGACCGCCTCGTTCGTCTTCCCCGTCAGGTGGGCGATGTTCTCGATGCCCACCGTCATCCAGCCCGCCAGGCTCATGATGAGCACCCGGAGCCCGTCCGTGCCGTGTTTCGCCAGCACGTCGTCGGCGACGCACAGCGCCTCCTCCGGTACGCGCTCGGCGGGTTCGAGGCCGACGGTCTTGCGCATCAGGCCGATGGTGACCCGGGAGATCTCGGGCGCGATGGCCCGCAGCCTCAGATCCTCGTCCTCGTCCACGCTGCCCCTCCTCGCTGTCCCCTCCGCTGCCTACGCGGCACGCTAGAGCAGGCGGACGGGCCGGCGCAGGCGTCCGGGGCAACGGTGAACCCACGGTGTACGGGCCGGCGACGGAGGTGCCCGAACGGGTCAACACCACGTGCCCGGGCCGGCGGCGTGTGGCCATGGTGGGCATCCGCCCCCTCCGCGCGGACAGGACGAGGACATCCCATGCCACTTGCGCAGCACACGCACCACATCGTGGGGACCGCCGCCGCGGCCCTGATCGTCGCCGCGTCGGGCGCACTCGGCGGCGGCGTCGCGGCAGCCGCCGGGCCGGGCGACACCGACGTCAGGGAGTGCCTCGACAAGGGCGGCGCGGTCACGCTGGAACGGGAGGGCGGCCGGCTGACGCCCGTGGTCAAGAAGGTCTGCACGGGCGGCTCGCTCGACGGCCAGCCCATCGGCTAGGAGCGCTCAGGAGGCCTCGCACGCCGCCGCGACCGCGAGGCTGTCCTCGTAGACGTGGAAGCGCGTGATCAGGCCGTCCTCGACCGTCAGCCGCATCGCGAAGGGCACCCGGAAGGACTTGCCGGTGAACCGGACGGTCCCGGCCAGCCAGCCCGTCAGGACCGCTTCCGCGCCGTCCACGACGAACGACTCGACGCTGTTGCCCTCGTCCGGCGCCACTCCGGCGGCCAGGTCGCGCCAGTGGTCTGCCACGTCCGCGCGCGTGGAGCGCGGCCGGATCCACGGGACGGCCGGGTTCTCGGCGATCAGCCAGTCGACCGTGCCGGCGAACAGGGCGGCCGTGCGCTCCGGGTCGCCCTCCAACCGGCGGGCCAGGAATTCCTCGACTGTCGCGCGCGTGCTCACGCTGCTGTTCGTCATGCCCCGATCCTGCGCGAGGGCGGCGCGGCGGTCGATTACCCCGGAGGTCATGCGCCCCACCGGTCACGAACCGCCCTTGGCGGCTCAGGAGCCGTGGCCCGCCATCCGCTCCAGGCGGCTGATGCGCTCCGTCATCGGCGGGTGCGTGGAGAACAGCTTCGTCATGCCCTCCCCCGCCCGGAACGGGTTCGCGATCATCATGTGGCTCGCCGTCTCCAGGCGCGGCTCCGGCGGCAGCGGCAGGCGCTGCGTGCCAGCTTCCAGCTTGCGCAGGGCGGCGGCCAGGGCGAGGGGGTCACCGGTCAGCCGGGCGCCGGAGGCGTCGGCCTCGTACTCGCGGGACCGGCTGACGGCGAGCTGGATGAGGGAGGCCGCGACGGGGCCGAGGAGCATGATCATGATCATGCCGAAGATCCCCGGGCCCTCGTCGTCGTCGGAGCGGCCGAAGGGGATCAGCCAGGCGAAGTTCACCAGGAACATCACCACCGAGGCGAGGGCGCCCGCGACGGAGGAGATGAGGATGTCGCGGTTGTAGACGTGGCTCAGCTCGTGGCCGATGACGCCGCGCAGCTCGCGCTCGTCGAGCAGGCGCAGGATGCCCTCGGTGCAGCAGACCGCGGCGTTGCGCGGGTTGCGGCCCGTGGCGAAGGCGTTGGGGGCCTCGGTCGGGGAGATGTACAGCCGGGGCATGGGCTGCCGCGCGGCCGTGGAGAGCTCGCGCACCATGCGGTAGAGCTGGGGCGCCTCGAACTCGCTCACGGGCCGGGCCCGCATCGCGCGCAGGGCCAGCTTGTCGCTGTTCCAGTAGGCGTAGGCGTTGGTGCCGAGCGCCACCAGGACCGCGACGATCAGGCCGGTGCGCCCGAAGACGCTGCCGATGACGATGATGAGCGCGGACAGCCCTCCGAGGAGGACGGCGGTCCTGAGCCCGTTGTGCCGGCGGTGCACGGTACGCCCTCCAGACGGTGCGGCGGGGGACCCCTTGAACCAGTGGAACCTTTCGAACTGGTCAACGCCAGATGAGTGCCGCTAGTTCCCTTGTGCACGGGGGCCGGGCCGCGCCGACCGGGTGAAACCCTCCCGTACGCCCTACAGCAGCGCCTGCGAGGCGAAGCGCAGGACCAGCTGCGGGGCGCCGGAGAGGGCCACGCCCAGGACGGCGGCCAGGGCGATGGCCGTCGCGAGCGGCGCCGGCACGCGCGGCGCCGGCTCGGCGGGGGCTTCGGCCGCGCCTTCCGCGGCGCCCTCCGCCGTGCCCTCCGGGCTGCGGAAGAGGACCGCCGTCCACTGGAGGTAGTAGTACAGCGCGATCACGACGTTGACGGCCATGACCACCGCCAGCCAGCCCAGCCCCGCGTCGACGGCCGCCGAGAAGACGGTGACCTTGGCGAAGAGGCCGATGATCCCCGGCGGCAGACCCGCCAGACACAGCAGGAAGAAGCCCTGGGCGAGGGCGGCGGCGGGCCGGCGGGCGTACAGGCCGCGGTAGTCGTCGATCCGGTTGGCCGGGCTCGTACGGGCCACCAGCGCGGCGACGGCGAAGGCGCCGAGGTTCACGGCCGCGTACATCAGGGCGTAGGCGACGGTGGAGCCGATGGCGCGCCCGGGGTCGTCGGCGTAGCCCGCCGCGGCGATGGGGACGAGCAGGTAACCCGCCTGGCCCACGGAGGACCAGGCCAGCAGGCGTACGGCGCTGTGCTCGCGGTCCGGGCGCTGCCGCAGCGCGGCGACGTTGCCGGCGGTCATGGTGAGGGCGGCGAGGACGGCCAGGGCCGGGCCCCACACGTCGGCGTAGGAGGGGAAGGCGACGACGGCGACGAGGATGACGCCGGTGAAGCCGACCGCCTTGCCGACGACCGACAGGTAGGCGGCGATCGGCAGCGGCGCGCCCACATAGGTGTCGGGCACCCAGAAGTGGAAGGGGACGGCCGCGGTCTTGAAGGCGAAGCCGACGAGCGTGAGGGCCACGCCCGCCTGCGCCAGCGTGGCCAGGCGCGGGTCCACGCCCGTGAGGCCGTCCGCGACCTCCGTCAGGTGCAGGGTGCCGGTGGCCGCGTAGACGAAGCTGACGCCGAGCAGCGTGACGGCCGTCGCGGTGACGGAGGAGAGGAAGAACTTCAGCGCCGCCTCGGAGGAGCGGCGGTCGCCGCGTCGCAGGCCGACGAGGGCGAACGCGGGCAGCGAGGCCACTTCGAGGGCCACGACGAGCGTCGCGAGGTCGCGGGAGGCGGGCAGCAGGGCGGCACCGGCGGCCGAGGACAGCAGCAGGAACCAGAACTCCCCGGCGGGAAGTCCGAGGTCGGCGATCGCGCTGACGGACAGCAGCGCGGTCAGCAGGGCGCCGCCGAGCACCAGGAACTGGATGACCAGCGTGAAGTGGTCGGCCGCGTAGCTGCAGGCGTGGCCGCTCGTGCCGGGCCCCGTCAGACAGAACGTCGAACGGTCACCGCCCAGCAGCGGCAGCAGCGAGAGCCCGGCCAGCACGAGGCCCCCGACGGCGATCCGGCCGAGGAGCGGCTTGCGCTCCTCGGGCAGGAACAGGTCGGCGACGAGGATCACCAGCGCCACGACGGCCGTGACGGTGGGCGGGGCGATGGCGAGCCAGTCGACGGACTGGACCAGGGAGCCCATCAGTTGCCTCCTGCGAGGAGCTGCTGAACGGCCGGGTCGGTGAGGCCGAGGAGGGCCGCGGGCCAGAGTCCGGCGAGAACGGTGAGGGCGACGAGCGGAGTCCAGGCGGCGAACTCGTAGGTCCGGACGTCGGCGAGGGCGGGGGTCTCGTCCCGCTTCTCCCCCATGCACACCCGGCGGACCACGACCAGCATGTACGCCGCCGTCAGCAGCGTGCCGAGGCCGGCGAGGGCCATGAAGGTGAGGAAGGCGGGGCGGCTGAGGCCGTCGGCGGGGCGGAACGAGGCGAACATCGCGAGCATCTCGCCCCAGAATCCGGCGAGCCCGGGCAGCCCCAGCGAGGCGACCGCGCCGAAGGCCAGCAGGCCGCCGAGGCGTGGGGCCCGGCCGTAGAGGGCGGCGCCCGTGAGGCCGGAGAGGCGGTCGAGGTCGCTGGTGCCGTAGCGGTCCTTGAGGGCGCCGACGAGGAAGAAGAGGAGGCCGGTGATGAGGCCGTGGGCGATGTTGGCGAACAGCGCGCCGTTCACACCCGTCGGGGTCAGCGTCGCGATGCCCAGCAGCACGAAGCCCATGTGGCCGACGGAGGAGTAGGCGATCAGGCGCTTGAGGTCGCCGCCCGCGCCGCGGCGGGCGAGGGCGAGGCAGACCAGGGAGCCGTAGACGATGCCGACGGCCGCGAAGGCGGCGAGGTAGGGCGCGAAGGTGTGGACGCCGTCGGGCGTCACCGGCAGGAGGATGCGGACGAACCCGTAGGTGCCCATCTTCAGCAGCACACCGGCGAGGAGCACCGAGCCGGCGGTCGGGGCGGCGGTGTGGGCGTCGGGCAGCCAGCTGTGCAGGGGCCACATCGGGGCCTTGACGGCCAGTCCGACGCCGATGGCCAGGACCGCGACGACCTGGGTGGTGTGGCTGAGGTTCGACCCGTTGTCAGTGGCGAGTGCCACCATGTCGAACGTGCCGCCCTTGATGCCGATGAGGAGGAGGCCGAGCAGCATCACGACGGAGCCGAGCAGCGTGTAGAGGATGAAGCGCCAGGCGGCGCGCTCGCGGCCCTCACCGCCCCAGCGGGCGATGAGGAAGTACATCGGGATGAGGACCATCTCGAAGGCGAGGAAGAACAGCATCAGGTCGAGGACGGCGAAGGACGCGAGGGTGCCGGACTCGAGCACGAGCAGCAGCGCGACGAACGCCTTGGGAGACGGGCCCGCGGGCGTTTTGAAGTAGCTGTACAGCGCGCAGAGGAAGGTCAGCAGCGCGGTCAGGACGAGGAGGGGGAGCGAGATGCCGTCCACGCCGAGGTGGATGCGGATGCCGAGGGCCGGGATCCAGCTGATGTCGGTGGTCGCCTGCATCCGCGCCGGCCGGTCGTGGTCGAAGCCGGCGGCGAGGGCGACGGACAGCGCGAGGACGGCGCCGGTGACGGTGACGCCGTGGCGGAGCACGGCCTGGTCCGGGTTCTTGCCCTTCAGCCCGGGCGGGGCCGGGAGCAGGCCGGCGACGGCGCCGGCGAGGGGGAGGACGACGATCGCAGCGAGGAGGATCTGCAGGACGCTGTGACTCACGGTCAGGCTCCGGTGGCGACGAGAACGGCGGCGACGGCCAGCACGACGGAGCCTGCGAGCAGGGCGCCGAGGTAGGTCTGCACATTGCCGGTCTGGGCCCGGCGCACGGCGGCGCCGAGCAGGCGGGGGGCGGTGCCGGCACCGCGCACGTAGGCGTCGACGACCTCGCGGTCGAGGAAGCGTACGAGCCGGGCGGCGCCACGCGTGGGCCGGACGAAGAGCGCGGAGTACACGGCGTCGAGGTGGAAGCCGGTGACCGCGTGGCGGTGCAGGGGGCCCAGGAGGACCCGGCCGGGGTCGGCGGGGTCCGGGGCGCCCGCGATACCGCCGTAGGCGGCCTCGTGGGTGGCGATGGTCTCTTCCTCGGAGACGTAGGGGGCGGCCTCCGGGTCCGCGGCGACGGCGCCGAGCGGGGTGCGGGCCGCGGCGGCGCTCGTCTGCCGCCACGCGGCGTACATCACGAGCAGGCCGGCGAGGGCGCAGCCGGTGGAGAGGACGGAGGTGGTGAGCGCGGGGGTCAGCGAGCGCCCGTCGAACCAGCGGGGCAGCTTCCAGGCGGCCAAGCCCAGGGCGACGGTCGGCAGGAACAGCACCCACAGCACCCCGTTCATGGCCAGCGGCTCGCGGCCGTGGTCGGGGGCCTCGGTGCCCTTGCCGTGGAAGGCCAGCAGCCACAGCCGGGTGGCGTAGGCGGCGGTGAGGAGGGCGGTGAGCAACCCGGCGACGAGGACGGTCCAGCCGACCGCGCCCGGGATGCCGGGGCTGTGGCCGGTGGCGGCGTGCTCGGCGGCGCCGAGGACGGCCTCCTTGGAGAAGAAGCCGCTGAACGGGGGGATGGCGGCGAGCGCCAGGAGGGCGACGGTCATCGTCCAGTAGGCGTCGGGGACGCGCCGCGCGAGCCCCTTCATCCGGGCCATGGCGGCCAGGGAGTTCGTACCGGCGGCGTGGATGATCACGCCCGCCCCGAGGAAGAGGAGCGCCTTGAACGCGCCGTGCGAGATGAGGTGGAAGACGGCGGCCCCGCGGTCGCCGACGGCCAGGGCTCCGGTCATGTAGCCGAGCTGGCCGACGGTCGAGTAGGCGAGGACGCGCTTGACGTCGTCCTGGGCGAGCGCGGCGAGCGCCGAGCCGACCATCGTGACGGCGGCCATCACGGCCAGGACGACGAGGGCCGCCGCCGAGGCGGTGAAGACGGGGAGGAGACGGGCGACGAGGTAGACGCCGGCCGCGACCATCGTCGCGGCGTGGATCAGCGCGGACACCGGCGTGGGGCCGGCCATCGCGTCGGGCAGCCACGTGTGCAGGGGGAACTGCGCGGACTTGCCCGCGACGCCGGCGAGGAGCAGCAGCGCCACGAGGGTGGGGTGCTGGATGTCGCCGGCGACGGCGGCGCTGAGGATGCCGTTGATCCGGAACGTTCCGGCGTCGGCGGCGAGCGCGAAGACGCCGATCAGGAAGGGCACGTCGCCGAGCTTGGTGACCAGGAACGCCTTGAGCGAGGCGGCGCGGGCGGCCTCGGTCTCCCAGTAGTGGCCGACGAGGAAGTACGAGCAGATGCCCATGATCTCCCAGCCGACCAGCAGCACCATCAGGTCGCCGGAGTAGACGACGAGCAGCATGGCGGAGGTGAAGAGGGAGACGAGCGCGGCGTAGGAGGGGTAGCGCGGATCGTCGCGCAGGTAGGCGGTCGAGTACAGCTGCACACAGGTGGCGACGACGCCGACGAGCACGGCGACCAGGACGGCGAAGCCGTCGAGGTGCAGGGCGAGGTCGATCGGCACGGACCCGGTGGGGGTGAGCCGCGTGGCGGCGTCGAGGGCCTCGCCGCCGCCCTGCCGCCAGGCCACGGCCACCGCGAGCACGGCGGACAGGGCGGTGGGCAGCACGGCGAGGGGCCGCACGAAACCGGGGCCGCGGCGGCCGGCCATGAGGCCGGCGACGGCGCCGAGGAAGGGCAGCAGGGGGACGAGAACGGCGGTGGTCGTGGTGCTCACGCGGCGGCCTCGGCCTTCTCGTCGCGGTCTGCGGATGCGGTTCCGGGGGCGGGGGTGTCCTCGTTCAGGTCGCGCAGGCGGTCGACGTCGGCGGTGCCGCGGTTGCGGTACACGAGCAGGACGATCGCCAGGCCGATGCCGATCTCGGCGGCGGCGATGGCGATGGTGAAGAGGGTGAGCGCCTGGCCGGCGTGGAGCGTGTCGCGCAGCCACACGTCGAAGGCGACGAGGTTGAGGTTGACGGCGTTGAGCATCAGCTCGACGGACATCAGCACGAGGATCGCGTTGCGCCGGGCGAGCACGCCGTAGAGGCCCACGCAGAACAGGAGGGCGGCGAGGACGGCGGCGTAGACGAGGTGCATCAGCGCTGCTCCCCTTCTCGGTTCCCCTTGCGGGAGAGGACGATCGCGCCGACGAGCGCGGCGAGCAGCAGCACGGACAGCGCCTCGAACGGCAGCACCCAGTGCCGGAAGAGGATCTCTCCGGTGACCTCGGTGGAGCCCTGGGGCGAGCCCCGCAGGTCGATCCAGGTGGTGCGGAAGGCGTCGACGACCACCCAGACGAGCGAGGCCGCCGCGGCGACGGCCACGGCGAGCGCGGCCCAGCGGTTGCCCGAGTCGGCGTCCGGGGAGCGGCCGATGGGGGCCCTGGTGAGCATCAGCCCGAAGAGGAGGAGCACCACGACGGAGCCGACGTAGATCAGCACCTGGACCCAGGCGATGAACTCCGCCGACAGCAGCAGGTACTCCACGGCGAGCCCGCCGAGGGCCACCACCAGCCACAGGGCGGCGTGCACCAGCTGCTTGGTGGTGACGGTCACGAGGGCCGCGCCGAGGGTGACGACGCCGACCAGGAGGAAGACGACCTCGACCCCCGACGGGGAGAGGAAGCCGTGCGTCTGGGCGGCGGCGAGCGCGGTGGCGCCGGTGCCGGCGCCGGTTCCGATGCCGGTCATGCCTCTCCTTCCTTCTCCTGCTCCTGGGCCTGCGCGGCCAGCTTCTCGGCGGTCTTGCGGGCCGCCGCGATCTCCTTGGGCTCCTCGGCCGCCGGGTCGAGCGCGGGCGGCTCGGGGACGGTCCACATCCACTCGCGGAGCTTGTCCCGCTCGTGGGTGAGCTCGGCGATGTCGGTCTCGGCGTACTCGAACTCCGGCGACCAGAACAACGCGTCGAAGGGGCACACCTCGATGCAGATGCCGCAGTACATGCAGAGCGAGAAGTCGATCGCGAAGCGGTCGAGGACGTTGCGGCTGCGCTCGCGCCCGCCGGGGGCGGCCGGGGGCATCGTCTCTTTGTGGCTGTCGATGTAGATGCACCAGTCCGGGCACTCGCGGGCGCACAGCATGCAGACCGTGCAGTTCTCCTCGAAGAGCCCGATGACGCCGCGCGTGCGGGGCGGCAGCTGGGGCTGGACCTCGGGGTACTGCGCGGTGCGCGAGCGACGGGTCATGGTGCGCAGGGTGACGGCCAGGCCCTTGGCCAGGCCGGAGCCGGGGACGCCCACTACTGGATCACCACCTTGACGATGCCGGTCAGCGCGATCTGCGCGAGGGCGAGCGGGATGAGGACGGTCCAGGCCAGCTTCTGGAGCTGGTCCTCGCGCAGGCGCGGGTAGCTCACGCGCAGCCAGATCACGACGAAGGCGAGGAGCGCCGTCTTCAGCAGCGTCCACACCCAGCCCAGGCCATCGGCCCCGAGGGGGCCGTGCCAGCCGCCGAGGAAGAGGACGGTCGTCAGACCGCACAGGACGACGATGCCCGCGTACTCGGCGAGGAGGAACATCGCGAAGCGCAGACCGGTGTACTCGGTGTACGCACCGAAGATGATCTCCGAGTCGGCCACGGGCATGTCGAAGGGCGGCCGTTGCAGCTCGGCGAGGCCGGCCGTGAAGAACACCAGGCCGCCGACGATCTGCCACGGCACCCACCACCAGTGGAAGGCGTCGACGATGCCGGGCAGCGACACGGTGCCCGCCGCCATGGCGACGGAGGCCGCGGCCAGCAGCATCGGCAGCTCGTAGGCCAGCAGCTGCGCGGCGGTGCGCAGGCCGCCGAGGAGGGAGAACTTGTTGGCCGACGCCCAGCCGGCCATCAGCGAACCGAGCACGCCCACGCCCATGACGGCCAGGACGTAGAAGATGCCGGCGTCGACGAACTGGCCGACGGCGTTGCCGGGGCCGAAGGGGATCGCGACGAGGACGAGGAGGTAGGGCAGCAGGGCCACAGCGGGGGCGAGCTGGAAGATCCGCCGGTCCGCGTCGGCGGGGACGACGTCCTCCTTCTGCGCGAACTTCACACCGTCCGCGACGAGCTGCGCCCAGCCGTGGAAGCCGCCGGCGTACATCGGCCCGAGCCGGCCCTGCATGTGGGCCATCACCTTGTGCTCGGTCTGCCCGATGGCCAGCGGCAGCACGAGGAAGGCGACGAGGACGGCGAGGAGGCGCAGCACGACGTCGAGAGTGTCGCTGCTCATGCGGGGTCGCCTCCGGCGGGGTTCGTGTCGTCGTGGTCGGGCTCGTCCCCCGGCCGGTCGGCGGGGCGGTCGGCTGCGCGGTCGGCTGCGCCGGGCTCCGTCCCGGTCGCGGGCTCGGGCTTCGGCTCAGGCTTCGGCTCCGTGCCGGGCTCCGTCCCGGTCGCGGGCTCGGGCTTCGGCTCAGGCTTCGGCTCCGTGCCGGGCTCAGCCCCGGTCGCGGGCTTGGCCTTCGGCTCGGGTGCCGCCTCCGCTTCCGGCTTCTCGTCGAAGGCCGGGCGGGCGTGGTGCCACGGGGCGTCGGACGAGCGCGGGGCCGGGCGGGGACGGGTGGGTCCGGTCTCGTCGGTGGCGGGTTGCTGGCTCGCCGAACCCTCGCTCGCGCTCCGCGCACGACGCGGCGCCGGCGCGGCACCCTCCGCCTGACTCGCCGAACCCTCGCTCACGCTACGCGTACGACGCGGGGCAGGCGCCTCCGACGGGACCTGACTCGCCGAACCCTCCGCCGCGCTCCGCGCACGACGCGGCGCCGGCGCGGCACCCTCCGCCTGACTCGCCGAACCCTCGCTCACGCTGCGGGCGCGGCGGACCGGGCGGTCGCCGGCGGCTCGGGGGGTGCGGGCAGGGCGGGCCGGGGCCGGGGGGAGCTGGCCCTTGAGGGGGCCCCACTCGTTGGGGTCGGGGACACCCGGCGGCAGCATCTGGCGGCGCTTGGGGCCGCCCTCCGCCGGCTCGCCCGGCTCCTTCGCGCCCGGCCACGCCTTGACCACGCGCGCGGCCAGGACGAAGTCCTTGCGCAGCGGGTGGCCCTCGAAGCTGTCGGGGAGCAGGAGCGGCACCAGGTGCGGGTGGCCGGGGAAGTCGATGCCGAACATCTCGTGCGTCTCGCGCTCGTGCCAGGCCGCCCCGGCGTAGACGTCCACGGCGGTGGGCAGCGCGGGGGCCTCGTGCGGCACGGTGGTGCGCACCAGCAGGCGGCGCACGCCCTGTCGGCCCCCGGGTCCGGGCAGCGCGGCGACGTGCGCGCTCACGCGGAAGCCCGTACCGGGCTCGTCGACCGCGCTCAGCCAGTCGAAGAACGTGCAGCCGACGACGTCGCGCGCCGTTTCGAGCGCGGAGAGCCACGCCTGCGCGGGCACGTCGACCGTGAGCAGGTCGTACGCCTCCTCGGCGGTCGCGCCCTCGCCGAACAGCTCGACGACGCCGCGCGGCAGCCAGCCCACGGGCACCTCGGGCGCCGGCTCCGGTGTCGGCTCGGGCGTCACCTCGGCCGGCTGCTCGGGCGTCGGCTCGGTCGGCTCGCTCATCGCTCCGTCTCCCCGGAGTCCTGCGTGGCGCCCGGCGCCGGCGGGGGGCTCACCAGGCCGCTGCGGAGCTCCGCGACCGAGGCCCGGCCGCCCCCGGCGGAGCCGTAGCGCTCGCCGAGCGACTCCTGCGCGATCTTCTCCTGAAGCTTGATGATCCCCTGGAGCAGCGCCTCCGGCCGCGGCGGGCAGCCGGGCACGTACACGTCCACGGGAATGATCTGGTCGACGCCCTTGGTCACCGAGTACGAGTCCCAGTAGGGCCCGCCGCAGTTCGAGCAGGCGCCGAAGGAGATCACGTACTTCGGCTCGGGCATCTGCTCGTACAGCCGCTTCACGGCGGGCGCCATCTTGTCCGTCACCGTGCCGGAGACGATCATGAGGTCGGCCTGGCGGGGGCCCGGCGCGAAGGGGATGACGCCGAGGCGGATGAAGTCGTGCCGCGCCATCGAGGCCGCGATGAACTCGATCGCGCAGCAGGCCAGCCCGAAGTTGAAGACCCACAGGCTGTAGCGGCGGCCCCAGTTCAGGACGACCTTCATCGGCTCGGGGGCCAGCCGGGCCAGCGGACCGAGCCGGCGGGGCTCGGGAAGGTCGACGGACGGTGTCACGTCCATTCCAGGACGCCCTTCTTCCATGCGTACAACAGGCCCACGGCGAGGAAGCCGAGGAAGATGAACATCTCCACGAGCGTCGCTCCGCCGAAGCCCGGCGCGGCGAACACCGTCGCCCAGGGGAACAGGAAGATCGAGTCCACCGCGAAGATCACGTAGAGGAAGGCGTAGACGTAGTAGCGCACCTGGGTGTGCGCCCAGCCCTCGCCGACCGGGTCCACGCCGCACTCGTACGTCAGCAGCTTCTCTGGCGTCGGCACCACCGGCCGCAGCAGTCGCCCGGCCGTGAAGGCGACGGCGACGAAGAGCACGCCGACGACGGCGAGCACTCCGACCACCGCATAGCCGTGGAAGTAGTCCGCCGCGAGCTGGACATCGGCGCTACTGGTGCGCACGGTTGCCTCCGGCACGTCCGCCCCTCGCTCCCTGTCCTGTTTGTTCGACGATCTGTACGCACGCGAGTCTAGGCCCTGCCGACGCCCGGGTGAGCAGCGCTGTCCGGCCGGAGGTGGGGATATCCCCACCCACCGGCACCCACGACCCCCATGGCGGCGCCCCGCCCGGCCGGGGCAGGCTTGGGCGTATGACCGCCAGCAGTCCCAGCAGTTCCGCCACCGAGACCGCATACGACCCGGGGTACGGCCACGGCCTCGACGACGGGGACCGGCTGCCGCCGGCCCGTGTCGCCTACGGCCGCCGGACCTGGCGGGAGGTGGCCCACCTGCTGCTGAACCTCCCGGAGGGCCTCGGCGGCTTCGTCTACGTCTCGCTGTGGCTGTACGCGGGCATCGCCCTGTCCGTCACCGTGGTGGGCCTGCCCCTGCTGGCCGTGGGACTGATGGGCGCCAGGGTGCTGGGCCGGCTGGAGCGGGGCCGGGCGCGCGCCCTGCTGGGCGTGCGGATCGACGAGCCAAGCCCGCTGGTGCGGCACCGCACGGAGAAGGGCTTCTTCCCGTGGCTGTGGGCGACGCTGAAGGACCCGGTGGCGTGGCGCAGCACGCTGTACGCGTTCATACGATTGCCATGGGGTGTTCTCACGTTCGCCATCACCCTCGTCGCCCTCTTCGTCGCCTGGCCGGTTCTGGGCCACCTCGCCCGCGCCCTGACCAACGCCGACCGCGCGATGGTGCGCGGGCTGCTGTGCCCGTCGAGCGAGCTGGAGCGCCGGGTCGCGGAGCTGGAGGAGGACCGCGGCGTGGTCGTGGACACCGCCGCCGCCGACCTGCGCCGCATCGAGCGGGACCTCCACGACGGCGCCCAGGCCCGCCTCGTCGCCCTCGCCATGGGGCTCGGCCTCGCGAAGGAGAAGCTGCTTGAGGACCCCGACGCCGCCGCCAAGATGGTCGACGAGGCCCACGGCGAGGTGAAGCTCGCCCTCCAGGAACTGCGCGACCTCGCCCGCGGCATCCACCCCGCCGTCCTCACCGACCGCGGCCTGGACGCCGCCCTGTCGTCGGTGGCGGCGCGCTGCACCGTGCCCGTGAAGGTGGCGGTGGACCTGCCGGCCCGTCCCGCGCCCGCGATCGAGGGCATCGCCTACTTCACCGTCTCCGAGCTGCTCCAGAACATCAGCAAGCACAGCCAGGCCCGCACGGCCGAGGTCGAGCTGTGGCGCAGGGACGACCGGCTGCTGATCCAGGTCCGTGACGACGGCCGCGGCGGCGCCTCCACCGCCGGCGGCAGCGGCCTGGCGGGCCTCGCCGAGCGGCTGCGCTCGGTCGACGGCCTGTTCGAGGTCGTCTCGCCGGTGGGCGGCCCGACCACGGTGACGGCCGAGCTGCCGTGGCGGAACCGCACGGCCCACTAGTCGCCACCCCTCCGGGGGTGGGGACAGCCCCACCCCCGGGACACCGACCCGCCGCATAGTCCCGCGGCCCCTCGCGCACCGATCCTGGGGACAGGGCGGCGAAGAGCGCGCCGGCGCCCGGAGCACGGCACCGCGCAGACGCCCGAGAGCGGACGACGAGGACGAGGACGACGAGGACATGGCCATCGACTACGGATCCCACGCCCCCGAGGCGCCCCGGTCGCACAAGGTGCCCGCCGTGCTGCGCGCGCCGTTGGAGGGCCGCACCTGGCGCGAGTTCCTGTACCTGCTGCTCGGCATGCCGATCGCGGTCTGCACGTTCGCGTACGCCGTCACCCTGACCGCGGCCGGCGTGGGCCTGCTCATCACCTTCCTCGGCGTGCCGCTGCTGGCCGCCACGCTCGTCGGCGCCCGCGGGCTGGGCGTCCTGGAGCGCGCCCGGGCCCGGGCGCTGCTGCGGCTGGAGGTCGCCGAGCCCGAGCCGGTGCGCACGCGGTCGCGGGACGGCCGGGCCGGCCTGATGGCCTGGGTGGGGGCGGTCCTCAAGAGCGGGACGTCCTGGCGTCACCTGCTCTACATGGTGCTGTACCTGCCGTGGGCGCTCTTCGCGTTCGTCGTCTCGTTGGTGCTGTGGTCGGTCTCCTGGACGGTGTTCCTGTACCCGCTGTGGAAGTGGGTGCTCCCGACGTACGGCGACCAGCCGGGCATCCAGCTGTACGGGGACGACGACGGCCGCACCTGGTACCTGGACAGCCCCTTCGAGGTCGGGGCCGCCTCGGCCCTCGGCCTGGTGCTGGTGCTGGGCACCCCCTGGGTGATCCGGGGCCTGACGCAGGTGGACCGGCTGCTCGTGTCGGGGCTGCTGGGCCCGTCGCGGCTGGCGGAGCGGATGTGGGAGCTGGAGGAGGACCGCGGGGTGGTCGTGGACACCGCCGCCGCCGACCTGCGCCGCATCGAGCGCGACCTCCACGACGGCGCCCAGGCCCGCCTCGTCGCCCTCGCCATGGACCTGGGGCTCGCCAAGGAGAAGCTGCTCGAGGACCCCGACGCCGCCGCCAAGATGGTCGACGAGGCCCACGGCGAGGTGAAGCTCGCCCTCCAGGAACTGCGCGACCTCGCCCGCGGCATCCACCCCGCGATCCTCACCGACCGCGGTCTCGGCCCGGCCCTGTCCGCCCTCGCCGCCCGCTGCACCGTGCCGGTGACGACCGAGGTGGACCTGCCGACGCGACCGGCCGCCGCGATCGAGGGCATCGCCTACTTCACCGTCTCCGAGCTGCTCCAGAACATCAGCAAGCACAGCCAGGCCCGCACGGCGCGTGTGGACGTGTGGCGTGTGGACAGCCGGCTGATGCTCCAGGTCGGGGACGACGGCCACGGCGGCGCCTCCACCGCCGGCGGCAGCGGACTGGCGGGCCTCGCCGAGCGGCTGCGCTCGGTCGACGGGCTGCTGGTCGTCGACTCCCCGCAGGGCGGCCCGACCACCGTGACGGCGGAGCTGCCCTGGCGGGCCTGACCGCGCGGCCACCGTCCCCCGGCTCGCCGCGCCACCCCCTCGACCCGGCCTCGGAGCGCACCGTTCCGAGGCCGGATGCTGCGATGCTGGGAGGGTTCACGCATCGATCAGGCGCACGGGCGCCGAGGGGGCCGGAGAATCGTGATCGTGGAGGACAGGGTGCGGGTGGTCATCGCCGAGGACTCGGTACTGCTTCGGGAGGGCCTGACCCGGCTGCTGACCGACCGCGGCCACGAGGTCGTCGCGGGGGTCGGCGACGGCGAGGCGCTGATCAAGGCGGTCGGGGACCTCGCGTCCGGCGACGCCCTGCCGGACGTGGTGGTCGCGGACGTGCGGATGCCCCCGACCCACACCGACGAGGGTGTGCGGGCCGCGGTGCGGCTGCGGCGCGACCACCCGGAGCTGGGGGTGCTGGTGCTGTCCCAGTACGTCGAGGAGCAGTACGCGACGGAGCTGCTGGCGGGCAGCAGCCGGGGCGTCGGCTATCTGCTGAAGGACCGGGTCGCCGAGGTGCGCGAGTTCGTCGACGCGGTGGTCCGGGTGGCCCGCGGCGGCACGGCGCTGGACCCCGAGGTCGTCGCCCAGCTGCTCGGCCGCAGCCGCAAGCAGGACGTGCTGGCCGGCCTCACCCCGCGCGAGCGGGAGGTCCTGGGTCTGATGGCCGAGGGACGCACCAACTCCGCCATCGCCCGGCAGCTGGTCGTCAGCGACGGGGCGGTGGAGAAGCACGTCAGCAACATCTTCCTCAAGCTGGGCCTGTCGCCGAGCGACGGCGACCACCGGCGCGTGCTCGCGGTGCTGACGTACCTGAGGTCGTAGCCGGCCCTCCGGCCGCCCGGCGTGCGGCCTGCCGCACGGCGCGCCCGCCCGGTCCGGGCACCGCCGCCCTCAGGTCGCACCGACGCGACGCGCGTCCTACGGCCTAGAACAAAAGGACGAGCCGCACGAACGGAACGGGAACGGGAACGGGGCCTTCGAAGTGGGGGCCCAGGGGGGTGCAAGACCATGACGAACAAGGGCATAACGGGGTTACCGGCTGCCGTTGACTCCGTGATCCATCCCGGGAAGGCTCCCCTCGCCCACGTACGATGGCCGAGGGAACGCCGGTCGGCGCCACCGAATGCGCGGCGCCGCCATGAGGGAGGTCCGAAGCAGTGACCAGCCAGGTCAGCAGCCCGGCCGAGCAGGCCGATCCAGCCGCACAGCGCGGCGAGACCGAGCTCCACGACAGTCTCGCCGGCCGACCATCCCCCGCCGGGGGCACCAAGGAGGTGCGCCGGCTGGACCGGGTGATCATCCGGTTCGCGGGCGACTCCGGTGACGGCATGCAGCTCACGGGTGACCGGTTCACATCCGAGACGGCATCGTTCGGCAACGACCTGTCGACGCTGCCGAACTTCCCCGCCGAGATCCGGGCCCCCGCCGGGACCCTGCCGGGCGTGTCGTCGTTCCAGCTGCACTTCGCGGACCACGACATCCTCACGCCCGGCGACGCGCCGAACGTCCTGGTGGCCATGAACCCGGCCGCGCTGAAGGCGAACATCGGCGACGTCCCGCCCGGCGCGGAGATCATCGTGAACACCGACGAGTTCGCCAAGCGCCCGATGGCGAAGGTCGGTTACGCCACCTCGCCGCTGGAGGACGGCTCGCTGGACGCCTACAACGTCCACCCCGTCCCGCTGACGACGCTGACGATCGAGGCGCTCAAGGAGTTCGGGCTCTCCCGCAAGGAGGCCGAGCGCAGCAAGAACATGTTCGCGCTGGGCCTGCTGTCGTGGATGTACCACCGTCCGACGGACTCGACGGAGGCGTTCCTGCGGAAGAAGTTCGCCAAGAAGCCGCAGATCGCCGAGGCGAACGTGGCGGCGTTCCGGGCCGGCTGGAACTTCGGCGAGACGACCGAGGACTTCGCGGTCTCCTACGAGGTCGCCCCGGCCACGTCCGCCTTCCCGCCGGGCACCTACCGCAACATCTCCGGGAACCTGGCGCTGTCCTACGGCCTCGTCGCCGCCGCGCGCCAGGCGGACCTGCCGCTCTACCTGGGCTCGTACCCGATCACCCCGGCGTCCGACATCCTGCACGAGCTGTCGAAGCACAAGAACTTCGGCGTGCGCACCTTCCAGGCCGAGGACGAGATCGCCGGCATCGGCGCGGCGCTGGGCGCCGCGTTCGGCGGCGCGCTGGCGGTGACCACCACGTCCGGGCCGGGCGTGGCGCTGAAGTCCGAGACCATCGGCCTCGCCGTCAGCCTGGAACTGCCGCTGCTCGTCGTCGACATCCAGCGCGGCGGCCCCTCGACCGGCCTGCCGACGAAGACGGAGCAGGCCGACCTGCTCCAGGCGATGTACGGGCGCAACGGCGAGGCCCCGGTGCCGATCGTGGCCCCGCGCACGCCCGCGGACTGCTTCGACGCGGCCCTGGACGCGGCCCGCATCGCCCTGACCTACCGGACGCCGGTCTTCCTGCTCTCGGACGGCTACCTGGCCAACGGCTCGGAGCCCTGGCGCGTCCCCGACCCGGACGAACTGCCGGACCTGCGGGTGCGCTTCGCCACCGGCCCCAACCACACGCTCGCGGACGGCACCGAGGTCTTCTGGCCGTACCTGCGCGACCCGCACACCCTGGCCCGGCCGTGGGCGGTGCCCGGCACGCCGGGCCTGGAGCACCGCATCGGCGGCATCGAGAAGCAGGACGGCACGGGCAACATCTCCTACGACCCGGCCAACCACGACTTCATGGTCCGCACCCGCCAGGCCAAGGTCGACGGCGTCGCCGTCCCGGACGTCGTCGTGGACGACCCCGGCGGCCTGGCCCGGACCCTGGTCCTGGGCTGGGGCTCGACGTACGGGCCCATCACGGCGGCGGTGCGCCGGGTCCGCGCCGGCGGCGGCACGCTCGCCCAGGCCCACCTGCGCCACCTCAACCCCTTCCCCGCCAACCTCGGCGAGGTGCTGGGGCGTTACGAGACGGTGATCGTGCCCGAGATGAACCTCGGCCAGCTCGCCACCCTGCTGCGGGCGAAGTACCTCACCGACGTCCGCTCCCACACCCAGGTGAGCGGAATGCCGTTCAAGGCCGAGCAGCTCGCGGACGTGTTCAAGGAGGCCACCCATGGCTGAGACGGCAGAGCCGACGAAGACCTCGCCGCCGGAGGTGCTTTCCCTCGTGCCCAAGGCGGAGGCCCGGCAGACGGCCAAGGACTTCAAGTCCGACCAGGAGGTGCGCTGGTGCCCCGGCTGCGGCGACTACGCCATCCTGGCCGCCGTCCAGGGCTTCATGCCCGAGCTCGGCCTGGCCAAGGAGAACATCGTCTTCGTCTCCGGCATCGGCTGCTCGTCCCGCTTCCCGTACTACATGAACACCTACGGGATGCACTCCATCCACGGCCGCGCCCCGGCCATCGCGACGGGCCTGGCCACCTCGCGGCAGGACCTGTCGGTGTGGGTGGTCACGGGTGACGGCGACGCCCTGTCCATCGGCGGCAACCACCTCATCCACGCCCTGCGGCGCAACGTCAACCTCAAGATCCTGCTGTTCAACAACCGCATCTACGGCCTGACCAAGGGCCAGTACTCCCCCACCTCCGAGGTCGGCAAGGTCACCAAGTCCACGCCGATGGGATCCCTGGACGCGCCCTTCAACCCCGTCTCGCTCGCGCTCGGCGCGGAGGCGTCGTTCGTGGCGCGCACGGTCGACTCCGACCGCAAGCACCTGACCGAGGTGCTGCGCGCGGCGGCCGCGCACCCGGGGACGGCGCTGGTGGAGATCTACCAGAACTGCAACATCTTCAACGACGGCGCGTTCGAGGTCGTCAAGGACAAGCAGCAGGCCGAGGAGGCGGTCATCCGCCTCGAACACGGGCAGCCCGTCCGCTTCGGCGCGGACGGGGCGAAGGGCGTCGTGCGCGACCGGGCCACCGGCGACCTCAAGGTCGTCGCGGTGACGCCGGAGAACGAGGCCGACGTCCTCGTCCACGACGCGCACGCGGCGACGCCCACCACGGCCTTCGCCCTGTCGCGCCTGGCGGACCCCCAGACGCTGCACCGGACGCCCATCGGCGTCTTCCGCGACGTCAGCCGCCCGGTCTACGACACGCTGATGGCGGACCAGCTGGAGGCCGCCGTCGAGCAGAAGGGCAAGGGCGACCTGGCCGCGCTGCTGGCGGGCAACGACACGTGGACGGTGGTCGGCTAGCGCCGGCCTCCGGTGCACACCGGGCGGGCCGCCTCCGGCCCGCCCGGCGCTTTCCGGTGACACTCCGGGGCGTCTGACGTCGCCGTGGGCGGGCAACCGCTCTGATGTGACTATGGCCGAACGCGATGCCGCACCCCCCGCCGGACACGCCGCGCCCCCGCCCGTCGTCAGCGACCGGCTCGGCTACCGCGTCAAACGGCTGCTGCTCGGCCCGCCGCTGGTCACCGAGCAGCTCACCCGGGAGAAGCTGTCCAACCCGATGGCGCTCGGCGTCCTCGCCTCCGACTGCATCTCCTCGACGGCGTACGGCACCGAGGAGATACTGCGCATCCTGGTCCCGGTCGCCGGGATCGCCGCGTTCAGCCTGCTCATGCCGGTGACCGGCGCGATCCTGCTGGTCCTGGTGCTGCTGACGTTCGCCTACCGCGACGTGGTGAGCGTCTACACCCGTGCCGGCGGCTCGTACGTCGTCGCGCGGGAGAACTTCGGGCCGCGCGTGGCGCAGATCGCGGCCGTCGCCCTGCTCGTCGACTACATCGTCACCGTCGCCGTCCAGACCGCCGCCGGCACCGACGCCCTCATCTCCCTCGCCCACCTCACCGGCAAGGGCTACACCGGCATCGACCACCTCAAGCTCCCCCTCACGGCGGCCGTGGTGGTGGTCCTCATGTACGGCAACCTGCGCGGGATCCGGGAGGCGGGCCGCGCGTTCGCCGCGCCCGCCTACCTGTTCGTCCTCGCGATCGCCCTCGTGCTGGCCGTCGGCCTGGCCCGGGGGCTCACCGGCGGGCTGCCGCGGGCGGACGTCCACGCGGCGGGGGCCGTGCCGCTCGGGTCGTCCGACGGCGGCTTCCTCTACGGGGCGTCGCTGTTCATGGTGCTGCGGGCCTTCGCCAACGGGGGGTCCTCGCTCACCGGCCTGGAGGCGATCTCCAACAGCGTCTCCGCCTTCCGCAGCCCGCAGGGCGTGAACGCCCGGCGCACGCTGACCGTCATGAGCTGCGTCCTGGGCGTCATGGTCCTCGGCGTCTCCGCGCTCGCCCACGTCACCCACGCCGTCCCCTTCGAGGACGGCAACCCGACCGTCATCGCCCAGGAGGCCCACCTGGTCTTCGGCGACGGCTGGGCCGGGACGCTGGGGCTGGTGTACGTGCAGCTCGCCACCGCGCTGGTCCTCTACACGGGTGCGAACACGCCCTTCACCGGTTTCCCCTTCCTGGCCAGCTTCGTGGCCGAGGACCGCTTCCTGCCGCGCCAGCTGACGCGGCGCGGCCACCGGCTCGCCTTCTCGAACGGCATCATCTGCCTCACGGTCGTCTCCCTGGCGCTGGTGCTGGTGACACGGGCGAACGTCGACAAGCTCGTCGCGCTGTACGCCATCGGCGTCTTCACCGGCTTCACCATGGCGGCCTCCGGGATGGCGGCCCACTACTGGCGGCGCCGGGAGAGCCACTGGAAGACGGGGGTGAACCTCACGGCCGCGGTGGTCTCGGCACTGGTCGTGGTGATCTTCGCGATCACGAAGTTCACGGAGGGCGCCTGGCTGGTCGTGGTGGTCTTCCCGCTCGGCGTCTGGGCGCTCATCCGCATCAACCGCGAGTACCGGCAGGAGGCGGAGGCGCTGGAGAACGTGCCGGCGTTCGCGGCGGAACGGCCCCACTGGCGGCGGCACGTGGTGTACGTCCTCGTGGACAGCCTCGACCTCGCCACCATCAAGGCGCTGCAGTACGCGCACGAGCTGCGGGCGGACGAGGTGCGGGCGGTGCACTTCGTCATCGACGAGACGCGGGCGCGGCACCTGACGGCCCGCTGGGACGAGTCGTCCGGCACGATCGTGCCGCTGGAGCTCGTGGACTGCCCGGACCGGCGGCTGCGCCACGCGGTGGCGGCACTGGCCGCCCGGGCCACGGCGGACGGCACGACGGCCCTGACGCTGCTGATCCCGCGCCGTACGTACCGCAACCCGCTGGGCCGGCTGCTGCACCGGGGCACCGCGGAGGAGATGGCCAAGGTGCTGGAGCAGCTGCCGAACGTGGCGGTGACGATCCTCCCGCTGGACGTCACGAGCGCGATCGAACGGCTGCGCGCGGCGCGGGAGGCGGCGGGTGAGTCCTCGGACCACCACGCGCCATGACCGTCATGCGATACGCGCATGACAACCTCCTCGGCGCGGTCTACCGTCGCAAGGTCGTCCTCGAAACCTTGCGCCCCCCGGGAGGGAACCGTGTCTCCGGAGCCAGCACGCAGTGAGACCCGCACAGGACTGCTGTGCGGCGTCGCCGCCTACGGGATCTGGGGGCTCTTCCCCCTCTACTGGCCCCTCCTGGAGCCGACGGACGCGGGCGAGATCCTCGCGCACCGCATGGTGTGGTCGCTGGTCACGGTCGTGGCCGTCCTGGCGGTCACCCGGCGCTGGGCCTGGATACGCCCGCTGCTGCGGGAGCCCCGCAGGCTCGCCCTGGCCGCGCTCGGCGCCACCCTCATCGCCGCGAACTGGTGGGTCTACATCTGGGCCGTGAACGCGGGGCACGTCGTCGAGACGTCCCTGGGGTACTTCATCAACCCCCTCGCGACCATCACCCTCGGCGTCGTCGTGCTGCGCGAGCGGCTGCGCCCCGCCCAGTGGGCGGCGGTGGGCGTCGGCGCGGCCGCCGTCGTCGTGCTGGCCGTCGGCTACGGCAAGCCGCCGTGGATCGCGCTCGCCATCGCGGCGACGTTCAGCACGTACAGCCTCGTCAAGAAGAAGGTCGCCCTCGGCGGTCTGGAGTCGATGGCCGTGGAGACGGCCGTGCAGTTCCTCCCGGCACTCGCCGCGCTGCTCTTCCTGGGCGCGCGGGGCGGCTCCACCTTCGCCTCCGAGGGCACCGGGCACGCCCTGCTCCTGCTGGGCACCGGCGTCATCACCGCGGTGCCGCTGGTGAGCTTCGGAGCCGCGGCCGTGCGGCTGCCGCTGTCCGTGCTCGGCATGCTCCAGTACCTGGCGCCGGTCTTCCAGTTCGCCCTCGGCCTGCTGGTCTTCCACGAGGCGATGCCGGCCGAGCGGTGGGCGGGCTTCGCGCTCGTCTGGCTCGCCCTGGCGGTGCTGACGTGGGACGCGCTGCGTACGGCACGTCACGCGCAGGCGGCGCTGCGTCGCGCCGAGGCCAAGGCGGCAACTGGTAACACAGAAAACACAATTGCCACTCAGGCATCAGAAGTCACAGCTCAGCAGGGCTGACCGTGCGCCCGATATCCGGAAACCGGTACCTGGTGTCCGGAATTCGCCCTTGACGCACCTTCAGGCGGCGCTCAACATCATGGCCACGTCAAATGGAGTTGGAGCCCCCCATGCCTGAACTCACCGGACCAACCCTGCCCACCCCACCCCGAAGAACACGCACCGCCGCCACGTGGCTCGCCACCGGCGCGGCCGTCACCGCCGCCCTGTTCGGCGCGGCCTCCGTCCCGGCGACCGCGGCCCCCACCGCCGCCACCGCCGGGCCGGCCGCCGCCCGTTCCGCCGCCGCGCCCGACATATCCGTGGCCGACGTCAAGGCGCACCTGAACCAGTTGCAGTCCATAGCCACGGCCAACGGCGGCAACCGCGCCCACGGCCGCAGCGGCTACAAGGCGTCCATCGACTACGTCAAGGGCAAGCTGGACGCCGCCGGCTTCACCACGACCGTCCAGCAGTTCACCACGGGCGGTCAGACCGGCTACAACCTGATCGCCGACTGGCCCGGCGGGGACGCGAACCACGTCGTCTTCGCTGGCTCCCACCTCGACTCCGTCACCCGGGGTCCCGGCATCAACGACAACGGCTCCGGATCCGCCGGCATCCTGGAGGTCGCCCTCACCGTCGCCAAGCAGGGCTACAAGCCCGACAAGCACCTGCGCTTCGGCTGGTGGGGCGCGGAGGAGCTGGGCATGATCGGCTCGCAGAACTACGTCCGGCAGCTGCCCGCCGCCGAGCGCGCCAAGATCGACGCCTATCTCAACTTCGACATGATCGGCTCGCCCAACCCCGGCTACTTCGTCTACGACGACGACGCCCGGCTCGAAGGCGTCTTCAAGGACTTCTTCGCCGCCAGGAAGATCGCGACGGAGATCGAGACCGAGGGCGACGGCCGCTCGGACCACGCGCCCTTCAAGGACGCGGGCGTCGCGGTGGGCGGCCTGTTCAGCGGCGCCGACTACACCAAGACGGCGGCGCAGGCCCAGAAGTGGGGCGGTACGGCGGGCCAGCCGTTCGACCGCTGCTACCACTCCTCCTGCGACACCAGCGCGAACATCGACGACACCGCGCTGGACAACAACAGCGACGCGATCGCCCACGCGATCTGGACGCTGAGCGGCGGCGGAGGCACGACCCCGCCGTCCGGCACGAGCTTCGAGAGCAAGAGCCAGGTGGCCATCCCGGACGCGGGCGCGGCCGTCGAGTCCCCCATCACCGTGACCGGCGTCTCGGGCAACGCTCCGTCGGCTCTGAAGGTCGTGGTCGACATCAGGCACAGCTACCGGGGCGACCTGGTGGTCGACCTGGTCGGGCCGAGCGGGAAGACCTACCGGCTGAAGGACTCCAGCGCCAACGACTCGGCGGCGGACGTGAAGACCACCTTCACGGTCGACGCCTCCGGCGAGGTCGCGAACGGCACGTGGAAGCTGCGCGTGCAGGACGTGGCGGCGCAGGACTCCGGCGCGCTGAACAGCTGGAAGCTCACGTTCTGACGGTGACGACCGCGGTGCGGGGTGAGGGTCCTCCCCCACCCCGCATCCTCACGCCGTCACGTCCCGCCCCGTGAAGCCCGCCCACGCCGCCGAGCCGAACACCGCCACGTACCAGCCCTGAAGCTCCAGGTTGCGCAGCAGCTGGTCCCAGGAGACGGGGCTCCGCAGCAGGTCCGCGAAGCTCAGCCAGTAGTGCGGGAAGAGGTACGGCCGCACCGCGTCGAGCTGGGGGAACTGGTCCATGATCTGGACGGCGATCAGCAGCCCCACCGTCGTGGCCATGGCCGCGACGCCGCTGCCCGTGAGCGTGGAGACGAACAGCCCGAGCGCCGCCAGGCCGGTCAGCGACGCCGCCACCAGGCCCGCGATCAGGAGCGCGCGCAGCAGCCCCTCGCCGAACGACACCGTCGTCCCGCTGATCAGCGTCACCTCCCCCACCGGGAAGAGCAGCGCCCCGACCGCCAGTGCCGACGCGGCGACGACCAGCGTGGCCACGAGGCAGAAGGTCACCACGGTGACGTACTTGGCCAGCAGCAGCCGGGTCCGCCCGGCAGGCGCCACCAGGAGGTAGCGCAGCGTCCCGGAGCCGGCCTCGCCCGCGACCGCGTCACCGGCGACGACCCCGACGGCCAGCGGCAGGAAGAACGGCAGCGTGGCGGCGAGGGAGGTGAAGACCAGGAAGAGGCCGTTGTTGGTCACCTGGCCGATGAACGCCGGCCCCTCGGCCGACCCGACCGTTCCGCCGTCACCCGTCTCGACCTTCACCGCGATGCCGACCAGGACCGGGACGGCCGCGAGGACGCCCAGCAGCGCGAGCGTGCGCCAGCGCCGGAAGGTGGTGCCCACCTCGCTGCGCAGGAGCGACAGTCCCAGCCGTCCGGCCACGGCACGCCCCGCGGGGGCCTCAGCCCGCGACATCGAAGCCCTCCCCGGTCAGGGCGACGAAGGCGTCCTCCAGCGAGGCCCGCTCGGCCCCGAAGGCCCGCACCCGCACCCCCGCCCCCACCAGCGCCGCGTTGAGGGCGGCGAGGTCCACCGGGGCCCCCGTGGGCAGTTCGCCGGTGACGCGGTCCTCGGTGACCTGGAGGTCGTTCACTCCGTGCTCCTTCAGGACGCGGACGGCGTCCGTCGTGTCGGCGGTGGTGACGGCCAGCCGGCTCCGGGCGGAGGAGGCCAGCGCGGCGACGGTCCCCTGGGCGAGGAGCCGGCCGCGGGACATGACGGCGGCGTGGGTGCAGACCTGCTCGATCTCGTCGAGGAGGTGGGAGGAGAGGAAGACCGTCGTGCCCTCCGCCGCCAGGGCGCGCACCAGGGCGCGGATCTCGCGCATGCCCTGCGGGTCGAGGCCGTTGGTCGGCTCGTCCAGCACGAGCAGCTCGCGCGGCTGGAGCAGCGCCGCGGCCAGGGCGAGCCGCTGCTTCATCCCGAGGGAGTAGGCACGGGCCTTCTTTCCGGCGGCGGCGGTCAGCCCCACCCGTGCCAGGGCCCGGTCCACCCGCGCCGCACGGGTGCGGGGGTCGGCCGACGGGTCGGCGGCGTCGAACCGCAGGAGGTTGTCACGGCCGGTGAGGAAGCCGTACAGGGCGGGGCCCTCGATGAGGGCGCCCACCCTGGGGAGCACCCGCCCGCCGGCCCGGGGCATCTCCTCGCCGAGCACCCGGGCGGTGCCCGAGGTCGGTGTGACCAGCCCCATGAGCATGCGGATGGTGGTCGTCTTGCCGGAGCCGTTGGGCCCGAGGAAGCCGAAGACGCTGCCGCGCGGCACGGTCAGGTCCAGGCGGTCGACGGCGAGCTGCCCGCCGCGGTAGCGCTTGGTGAGCGCACGGGTGGCGATCACCGGCTGCCCGGCGGGCGGCTCCTCCACGGCGCTTTCCCGGGCCGCCGTTACTTCGCCGCGTTCGCGGCCTTGACCAGCGCGTCCTTGGAGACCGCGCCGACGTAGACCTTGCCGTCGTCCGTCATCAGCGCGTTGATGATCTTGGTGCTGAAGACCCGGCCGGAGCCGAAGTCGCCCGAGACCTTGGAGCCGAAGCCGTCGAGCAGCGCACCGGCGTCGCCCGCGCCCTTGTCCGCGCCCCGGCTCTTGCCCTTGCCGGTGACGGCGCCCTTGTCGAAGCCCTTGCCCGCCTTGATCTCGACGATCGAGGACCAGCCCTTGCCCGAGACGTTCGTCGCCGACCCGTCGCCGCCGGCGCCCAGGAGGCCGCCGGGAAGGCCGAGGCCCTCGGGGAGCTTGCCCTTGTGGTCGCGGTCGGCGCTCTTCCCCCCGGCGCCGGCCTCCGTCACCTTGGCGCCCTTGGGCGGGGTGAAGGAGAACGTGCTCTGCGCGGGCTTGCCGAAGTCGACCTTGGTGAAGCCCGCGTCCACGACGGCCTTGCCGCCGCTCTTCGCGGAGAGGGTGAACCGCAGCGGGACGCCGTTCTTCGCGTCGACCGCGATCCGTACCGCGCCGACGGTCGAGTCGCCCTGCTTGGGCTTGATAGCCAACTGGTAGGCGTCCCGGCCGGCCACCTTCGCCGTGCCGTCGACGGTGACGGCCGTCGTGTCGTCCACGGCGGCCAGGGCCTTCTTGGCCAGCTCCTGCGGCGAGGCGTCGCCGAGGCCCTTGGGCGCCTCGTGCTTCTTCCGCGCCTCGGAGGACGTGGAGTGGTACGCGGTGTTGGTCGCGCTGTCGTACGCCCAGACCTCGGCACCGTTGTGGACCACGGTGTACTCGGCGGCGCGCTCGACGACCGACAGCCGCTGCCTGTCGGGGCCGTCGGCGGCGATCCGCAGCGTGTGGGTGCCGGCGGCGAGCTCGGTGAGCTTGGACTCGGGGGACGGGGCCGGCGCGCCCTCGGCGCCGTCCCGGCCGTGGCCGGCTCCCTTGCCGCCCGTGCCGAACGACATGCCCGACGGCAGGGACGGCAGCCCCAGATCCGTGCTGATCTTGACCGACCCGGATATCCGCTGCGTGTCGGACTGGGCCATCTTGGCTATGAGGTCCTGCGCGCTGATCTTCGGCAGGTCGGGGTCGCCGGTGTTCGCGAGGGCCGACCCGATGCCGATCGTCGCCGCCGCGACGCCGGCCACGGCGACGGGTACCGCGTAGCGGACGGCCTTGCGGCGGCCGGCGCCCCCGGTGGGCGCACCGTCCCCGCCCGTGCCGTCGGTGCCCGGTGTCGGTTGGATCCGTGCCATGTGCTCTACCTCCGTCGTCGGCGGCGGTCTCTCGCGTCGTGCACTCGCCCACACCTAGGCTCATTGTGGCCCGACCGCGCGGTGGTGGCGCAGGAGTCCGGGTTTTCCCCGGAGAAGACGCTTCAATTCCACCAAACCGGCCCGCGGAAGTCGTCAGCCGACGGGATCAACTCCCCGTACGCCTCGGGTATGACGCCCCCTAGGGCGCGTACCGCCGCGCGGCGGACCGCCGCGGCGACGGGCGGCACCGGACCGGGTGCCGCCCCGGGGGACCGACCGGGCCTGACGGGGCCTCAGCCGGCCCGGTGCACCACCGCGTCGCACAGCTCCTCGAGCGCGGCCTTCGCCGGGCAGTCGGGCAGCGGCGCCAGCGTCGCCCGGGCCTCCTGGGCGAAGCGGACGGTGTCGCGCCGGGCCTGCTCCAGGGCCGGGTGCACCCGCAGCCGGCGCAGCACCTCGGCGAGCACGGCGTCGTCGCCGAGGTCGCCTTCGAGCATCGCGCACAGTTCGAGGTCCTCCGGCGAGCCGGTGGCCTCGGCCGCCGCCCGCAGGTGCAGCACGGGGAGGGTGGGGATGCCCTCGCGCAGGTCCGTGCCGGGCGTCTTGCCGGACTCGTGGGAGTCGCTGGCGATGTCGAGCACGTCGTCGGCCAGCTGGAAGGCGACGCCCAGCCGCTCGCCGTAATGGGTGAGGATCTCGACGACCCGCTCGTCCGCGCCGGACATCATCGCGCCGTAGCGGCCGGAGACGGCGATGAGCGAGCCGGTCTTGCCGGCGATGACGTCGAGGTAGTGCTCGATGGGGTCCCGCCCGTCGCGCGGGCCGGCGGTCTCCAGGATCTGGCCGGTGACCAGGCGCTCGAACGCCTCGGCCTGGATGCGGACGGCCTCCGGGCCGAGGTCGGCGAGGATCCGCGAGGCGCGCGAGAAGAGGAAGTCGCCGGTGAGGACCGCCACGGAGTTGCCCCAGCGGGCGTTGGCGCTGTCCACGCCGCGCCGCACCTCGGCCTCGTCCATGACGTCGTCGTGGTAGAGCGTCGCCAGGTGGGTCAGCTCGACGACGACGGCCGAGGGCACGATGCCCGGGGCGTACGGATCGCCGAACTGCGCCGAGAGCATCACCAGCAACGGGCGGAACCGCTTGCCCCCGGCCTGCACGAGATGCTGGGCGGCCTCGGTGATGAAGGGCACGCCGCTCTTGGTGGCCTCCAGGAGGCCCTCCTCGACAGCGGCCAACCCGGCCTGGACATCGGCTTCAAGAGCCTGGTCCCGCACGCTCAGCCCAAAAGGCCCGACGACGGTCACGAGGGGTACTCCTGTCTGCCTGCGAACACGGGGATTGTCGATGTGTCGCTGTCTTCCACCAAAAGTCAGCGTATCCGGTCGGCTGTCGATCACCGTGGGCGCCTGCCCTTTCGATCGCTCTCCGCCGACCGTTCCCCGTGCGGGGTACCCCCTCTTGTCCGCTTCCGGCCCGCCGCGGGGCGGGAGGTGCCCCGGGCCCGGCCTTTCACCGTTTCCGGGGGCTTCGTCCCGGCTCCGGGACGGCACCCGGCGCGTGTCCCCGAACTCCCCCGGCCACCGATGGAAGGTGCCCCCGGACGGGCTGGACGAATCCAGCCCGTCCGGCGCCCTTCGGCCGGCGGCCCGCCGGCCGGCGTCCCCTACAGCGCCGCCACCGCCCTGGCCAGGCGCGGCGAGGCGTATTCCGTACCGCAGACGAAGCGCATGACCGGGCCGTAGCTGGCCGCCGCCGGGAGGCCCGTGAAGAACAGGCCCGGGACCGAGGAGCGGTAGCCGGGGCCCAGCCGGGGGCCGCCCGCGCTGACCGCCAGCCGGGTGCGCAGGCCGGGGCCGAGGAAGTCCATGGCGGCCACGTCCACGCGGTAGCCCGTGGCGGCGATCACGTGGTCGGCGTGCAGCTCGCTCTGCGCGCCCGTGCCCGTCGTGTCGCCCTCACCCGACAGGGTCAGCACCGGGCGCCCCGACTCGACGCGGGCCGCCACGATCCGCTTCCCCTCCGTGACGAGGACGCGGCCCACGAAGCGCTCCCGCAGCCACCACGCGCCCAGCGGCCCCAGCACCCGGCGCACCAGGTACTGGCGCGTCGGCGCGGGCAAGTGGCGGAAGCCGTCCGCGTGGTAGGAGAACGCGTACAGCGACCAGGCCCGGCCGAAGGGCGTGTCGGGCTTCAGCGGCGACTGCCCGTCCGGGGCCGCCCCGAACCGGACGGCGCCCTTGCGCCGGGCGACGACGCGCACGGACGCGGCCCCCGACTCGGCCAGCAGCACCGCGCTCTCCAACGCCGACTGCCCGGCGCCGACGACCACCACGTCCTTGCCGGCGAAGACGGACAGGTCGCTGTGCTGGGAGCTGTGGGAGACGGGCCCGCTGGCGGAGGGGCCGTCGGGGACGGCCGCCGCCAGCTCGGCGGGCAGCCGGGCCAGCCCGCTCAGGCCGGTGGCGACCACGACCGCCCGGGCCGCGAACTGCTCACCGGAGTCGAGCTTCAGCTCGAAACCGCCGCCCCCCTCGCGGCGCTCGACGGAGACCACGCGCTCGCGCTCCAGCCCGGGCACCAGCCGCCGCTGGAACCACAGCCCGTACTGGGCGAACGTCTCGACGGGGATGGCGTCCCAGTCGGACTCGAACCGCCGCTCGCCGACGTCCTGGCAGAAGTCGAAGAGCGTGTGGCCGGGCTGCGGCGCGTCGATGTTGGAGGCCGGAGGGGTGGATTTCAGCAGCATCCCGGCGGGCATGTGCTCCTGCCAGCTCACCATCGGCGAGCCGAAGACGCGCGTCGGCACGGCGCACGCCTTCAGGTGGGCTGCGGTCGAGAGGCCGTATGGACCGGCCCCGATGACTGCTACCGGAAGTGTCACGAGTCCCCTCCCAGGGCATTGCTCGGCGGGCTGTCCGGCACGGGTGGCCGGTTACTCGGCGGCGGCGGAGCGGCGCCTTGAGCGCCACAACTGCCACAGGTGACGCGCGCCCGGCCGCACGAACCGGGCGAGCATGGTGAAGAACGGCTTCATGTCGTCCCGGGCGGCCCAGGCCAGCTCGGTGCCGTTCGCCCGGGCGGGCGCGTGCGGGGTGGTGTAGCCGCTGCGGCGGTACGCGGCCAGGGCGGGCAGGTCGATGTTCTCCACGACGAAGCGGCGGCCGGCCAGCTGCTCCCCCTCGGGCACCGCCCGGCCGGTGAGGTCCAGGTGCTGGGCCCGGACGACGTCGATGCCCGCCTCGTTCTCGAACATGCGGAACTGCGCACCCATGCGGGGGTTGAAGTCCAGGAGCTTGTACCGCCCGTCACGACGGTCGAAGCGCCAGTCCAGGTCGACGATGCCGCAGAAGCCGATCTGCTTGATGAACTGGGCGGCCATCGCGGCCAGTTCGGGGTTGTCGACGATGTAGGCGTTGGCCGTCATGCCGGCGTGCGGCGGCCAGGACCGCACCTTGACGCCGGTGAACATCGCCATCGGGGTGCTCTCCGCGTCGAAGTAGGCGTGGACGATCCAGTCCTCGGCCTGCTCGCGCGGCAGGTACTCCTGGAGGATCACGCCGGGCGCCGGGCCCCAGTCGCGCGCGAGCGCGAGGAGCTCGCGCGGGCCGTGGATGCGGGTCGTGCCGTGCACGGCCGGGTGCCGCCGCCGCTCGAACGCCTCGCGGTTCTTGGCCACCAGCGGGAACGTCGCGACGGAGGCGTACTTCTCGATCTCCTCGTACGAGGCCGGGAAGAGCGCCGACGGGGACGGGACGCCGTGCTCCACGCACAGCTCGTGCAGGCCCTGCTTGCTGGCCAGCCGGCGCGGCAGCCCGCGCTCGACGGGCGGGAAGAGAAAGGGGCCGGCCAGCTCGCCGGCGTTCTCCGCGATGAGCACCGCGGCTTCCTCGTCCGTGGGGATCAGGACTGTCGGGCGGCCGATCTCCCGGCCGATCCGCAGCAGCCCCGCCACCAGCTCCCCCGGCCGCTCACTGCCGGTCGTCGGCCAGACGAAGCAGGAGCTCAGATAGCGGGAGACGGCGGCGGGTGTCCATCTGTCCTCGGTGACGGCGTACATCGGGACTCCCAGCCGGCCGAGGCTGCGGATGGCCCCGACACCGCCGTGGTGCAGGGGATAGTCGCCGATCTTCACAATCAGCCCGGGTACGGACCGGTCCGCCGCCACGGGCGCGATCCTGCTCGCCACCAGCACCCCCCTCGGCCACTCAGCCTCAGCGGCCCCCCACCGTGTGTGACCCGACTTAGGACGCTACTTCGGAATCGAGGGCTCCAGCAAGGAGTTACCGGACATTGCCCTCCCTTTAGCCAGCGGTCGGACACCTGTCGGACACCCCTTGCCCCCTGGCCGTCAGCACGTAATGTGTGGCCAAGACTCACCGGCCCACCGGTTGACGAATCGTCCAGGACGAAGGCGAGGCAGCATCCCATGCCCCAGCACGGCCCCCGTGACCTGCCCGAAGGCGACCCCTTCGGCCCGGCCACCCTCCCGTACGGCGTCTTCACCACCGCGGACGAGCCCGGCCGCCCGCGCGTCGGCGTGCGCTACGGCGCACACGTGCTCGACGCCGCCGCCGCAGCCGCCGCCCACGGTTCCGCTTACGCCGGCCTGCTGGACCGTCCGACCCTCAACCCGCTGATGGCGGCGGGCCGCCCGGTGTGGCGGGCGGTGCGCGCGGAGGTCCGCGGCTGGCTGGCGGACGAGGCGCACTTCCACCCGCTCGACGAGGTCACGCTGCACCTGCCGTTCGAGGTCGCCGACTACGTCGACTTCTACGCGAGCGAGCACCACGCGGGCAACGTGGGCCGCATCTTCCGCCCGGACGCCCCGGATCCGCTCACTCCCAACTGGAAGCACCTGCCGATCGGTTACCACGGGCGCGCCGGCACGGTCGTGGTGTCCGGCACCGACGTCGTGCGCCCGCGCGGGCAGCGCAAGGCGCCCTCGGACGAGGCCCCCTCGTTCGGGCCCTCGCTGCGCCTGGACCTGGAGTCGGAGGTCGGCTTCGTCGTCGGCACCCCGACGGAGCTCGGGACGCCGGTCACGCTGGAGGACTTCCGCGAGCACGTGTTCGGCGTCTGCCTCCTCAACGACTGGTCGGCGCGCGACGTCCAGGCGTGGGAGTACGTGCCGCTGGGCCCGTTCCTCGGCAAGTCCTTCGCCACCTCCGTCTCCGCGTGGATCACCCCGCTGGAGGCCTTCGACGCGGCCCGTACGGCGCCGCCGGAGCGCACCCACCCGCTGCTGCCCTACCTCGACGACTCCGGCGCGGAGCCGGGCGGCATCGACCTGCGCATCGAGGTGGCCGTCAACGGCGAGACGATCACGCGGCCGCCCTTCTCCGCCATGTACTGGACCGCCGCCCAGCAGCTCGCCCACATGACGGTCAACGGCGCCTCGCTGCGCACCGGCGACCTCTACGCCTCCGGTACGGTCAGCGGCCCGGAGCCCGACCAGGTGGGCTGTCTGCTCGAACTCACCCAGGGCAAGGGCCCCTGGCTGGCGGACGGCGACGTCGTGACCCTCACCGCCTGGGCGCCGGGCCCGGACGGCACCCGCGTGGGCCTCGGGGAGGTCACCGGCCGTATCGTCCCGGCCCATGAACACTGACGGTGCCGCAAACCTGACGCTGGCCGAGGAGCTCCTGCTCCTCGCCCACGGACCGGCCGACGGCAAGAAGCTGTGCCGGCCCCGGACCCTGGAGTACGGACTGGCCGGGGCCGTCCTCGCGGAGCTGGAGCTGCGCGGGCAGGTCACCGAGGACGACGGCCGCCCGGCCGTGGTCGTCCCCGCCCTGCCGCCGGCTCCCGACCCCCGGCTCGACTGGGCGCTGGCGAGCCTGACCGTGCCCGGCGACCGCCCCCCGAAGACCCACCAGTGGATACGGGCCGCGGCCAAGGGGCAGGAGGAGGCCGTGGTCATGGGCCTGATCGAGCGGGGGGCGCTCACGGTGGAGCGGCAGCGCTTCGCCGTGTTCCGGGAGCTGCGCTACCCGGTGGGGAAGACCGACCTCACCAACCCCGCCCGCGGGCGCTTCGAGGCCGCCCGGCAGGAGGGTTTCCCCGACCCGCGCTCCCGGACGCTGGCGGCCCTGACCGACGCCATAGGGATCACCGAACGGCTGTATCCGGGGTGGAGCGGGCGGCGTGACCGCAGACCCATGCGCCGGCTCACGCGCGACGGGTGGATCGCCTCCGCGGTGCACCGCAACGCCCGCTCCCACTCCTCGGACGGCACCGGCTCGGGCGGCGGCGACGGGGGTGGTCACGGCTGCGGCGGTCACGGCGGGCACGGCTGCGGCGGGGGCTGCGGGGGCGGCTGCGGAAGCTGAGCGCTGCTAACTTGTCGTGTCCAGTTCCAACAGGGGCTGGACACGAGGAAGAGAGAGCACGTGCGCAAGGCAGTACAGATCACGGGGGCGGCGCTCATCGCCGCTGTGCTGATGACGGGTTGCAGCAAGAGCAGCGACGACAAGGGCGGCGACAAGGGCAAGGAGACCGGCGCCACGGCCCCGGCCGACCCCGCCAAGCAGCCCTCGGGCGCTCCGGCCGCCGACAAGCCCGCCAACGTCAAGGCCGCCGACCTCAGCGGCGGCTGGTCGAAGGGCAAGCTCTCGGACCAGAGCCTGCTCATCCTGTCCTTCGCCAGCAACACGGTGATGCTCAGCGGGAAGACCGCCTGCTCGGGCAAGGTGAACGACACCGCCCAGCCGGTCACCCTCGACATCACGCACTGCCAGGACGGCAGCACCGAATACGGCAAGGGCACCGTCAAGAGCTTCGACGGCAAGAGCCTGACGATCTCCTGGGCCTCCGGCAAGGAGGACACCCTCACCAAGACCGTCGGCGCGGACGGCAAGCCCGCGGGCCTGCCCGCCGGGCTTCCCACCAACATCCCCGTGAAGCCCGCCGGCTGACCGGACCCCTGAGCGCGACACACTGCCGCCCGGCACCCCTTCGCGGGGGCCGGGCGGCGGTCGTCGTGGAGGGGGCCGGTCGCTACCTCGCGAACGTCCCCGCCTGTCCGGCGAGGTCCAGGAAGTACTGCGGCGCCACTCCGAGGACGAGCGTCACCGCCACCCCGATGGCGATGGCCGTGGACGTCAGCGGGCTCGGCACGGCGACCGTCGGGCCGTCGGCCTTGGGCTCGCTGAAGAACATCAGCACGATCACCCGGACGTAGAAGAACGCGGCGATCGCCGAGGAGATCACGCCCACCACGACCAGCGGGCCCGCCCCGCCCTGCGCCGCCGCCTTGAAGACCGCGAACTTCCCCGCGAAGCCGCTGGTCAGCGGGATGCCCGCGAAGGCCAGCAGGAACACCGCGAAGACGGCCGCGACCAGCGGCGAACGGCGGCCCAGGCCCGCCCACTTCGACAGGTGGGTGGCCTCGCCGTCCGCGTCCCGCACCAGCGTCACCACCGCGAAGGCGCCCAGCGTGACGAAGGAGTACGCGCCCAGGTAGAAGAGGACCGAGGAGACCCCGTCGGGCGTGACGGCGATGACGCCCGCGAGGATGAAGCCCGCGTGGGCGATGGAGGAGTAGGCCAGGAGCCGCTTCACATCGGTCTGGGTGACGGCCACGACCGCGCCGACCAGCATCGTGACGATGGCGACGCCCCACATCACCGGACGCCAGTCCCAGCGCATGCCGGGCAGGACGACGTAGAGCAGGCGCAGCAGCGCGCCGAAGGCGGCGACCTTCGTCGCGGCCGCCATGAAGCCGGTGACGGGCGTGGGGGCGCCCTGGTAGACGTCGGGGGTCCACATGTGGAACGGCACCGCACCCACCTTGAACAGCAGCCCCATCAGCACCATGGCGCCGCCGATCAGCAGCAGCGCGTCGTTGCCCATCGTCGCCGCGAGCGCCGGGTCGACGGACCGCACGGTGCCGGAGACGACGTCGGCGACGCCCGCGTAGGTGACGGTGCCGGCGTACCCGTACAGCAGGGCCACGCCGAAGAGGAGGAAGGCGGAGGAGAAGGCGCCCAGCAGGAAGTACTTGACCGCGGACTCCTGCGACAGCAGCCGCTGGCGGCGGGCCAGGGCGCACAGCACGTACAGCGGCAGGGAGAAGACCTCAAGGGCGATGAACAGGGTCAGCAGGTCGTTGGCGGCGGGGAAGACCAGCATGCCGCCGACGGCGAAGAGCAGGACCGGGAAGACCTCGGTGGTCGTCAGCCCCGCCCGGACCGCCTTCCGCTCGGACTCCCCGCCCGGCACGGCCGCCGCCTGCGCGGCGAAGGAGTCGACCGGCCGGCCGTGCGCGGCCGGGTCGAGCCTGCGTTCGGCGAACGTGAAGACGGCGACGAGGCCGACGAGCAGGACGGTGCCCTGGAGGAAGAGGGCCGGGCCGTCGACGGCGACGGCGCCCATGGCGGCGATGTGCGCCTTGTCCGAGGCGTAGCCGCCGGCGGCCAGGACGACGACGGCGGCGAAGGCGGCGGCCATCGCGAGGGCGGCCAGGGCCACTTGGGCGTGGTAGCGGGCCCGGCGCGGCAGGAACGCCTCGACGAGGACGCCCACGAGCGCCGCGCCGAGCACGATGAGCGTCGGCGACAGCTGGGCGTACTCGATGTGCGGCGCGGGGATCTTCTTCGGCGCCTCGGCCGCCGCGATTGTCCACAGGCTGTGGACAGATGCTGCGTGGCTCACTTCGCGGCCTCCACATCGTTCACGTGCACATCGGGCTTGGGGTCGCTCTGGTGGACCTGCGACATCGTGTGCTCGACCGCGGGCTCCACGATCCGGGTGAGCGGCTTGGGATAGACGCCGAGGACGATCAGCAGCGCGATCAGCGGTCCGACGACGACCAGCTCGCGCACCCGCAGGTCCGGCATGCCGCGCACCGGCTCCCTGACCGGGCCGGTCATGGTGCGCTGGTAGAGGACCAGGACGTACAGCGCGGCGAGCACGATGCCCACGGTCGCGAGGACGCCGATGACGGGGTGGCGGCTGAACGTGCCGACCAGGACGAGGAATTCGGAGACGAAGGGCGCGAGCCCCGGCAGCGAGAGCGTGGCCAGACCGCCCACCAGGAAGGTCCCGGCGAGCAGGGGCGCGACCTTCTGCACGCCGCCGTAGTCGGCGATGAGCCGGGAGCCGCGCCGCGAGATCAGGAAGCCCGCGACCAGCATGAGCGCGGCCGTGGAGATCCCGTGGTTGACCATGTAGAGCGTCGCGCCGCCCTGGCCCTGGGTGGTCATCGCGAAGACGCCCATGACGATGAAGCCGAAGTGCGAGAGGGAGGCGTAGGCGATCAGGCGCTTGATGTCCCGCTGTCCGACGGCCAGCAGCGCCCCGTAGAGGATGCTGACGAGGGAGAGCACCAGGATCACCGGGGTTGCCCACTTCGACGCCTCGGGGAAGAGCTGGAGGCAGAAGCGGAGCATCGCGAACGTGCCGACCTTGTCGACCACCGCGGTGATCAGCACGGCGACGGGCGAGGTGGCCTCCCCCATGGCGTTGGGCAGCCAGGTGTGCAGCGGCCACAGCGGCGCCTTGACGGCGAAGGCGAAGAAGAAGCCGAGGAAGAGCCACCGCTCGGTGCTGGTCGCGAGGTCCAGCCGGCCGTCGGCGCGCGCCTGGAGGATCTCCTGGAGGGAGAAGGTGCCGGTGCCGAGCTGGTGGGCGGTGACCGCGTACAGCCCGATGACGGCGGCGAGCATGATCAGCCCGCCGGCGAGGTTGTAGAGGAGGAACTTCACGGCGGCGTAGGAGCGTTGCGCCGCGGACTCCGCCTCGCCGCGCTCGCCCGCCCGGTCCCCGAAGCCGCCGATGAGGAAGTACATCGGGATGAGCATGGCTTCGAAGAAGATGTAGAAGACGAAGACGTCCGTGGCCTCGAAGGCGATGATCACCATCGCCTCGACCATGAGGATCAGCGCGAAGAAGCCCTGGGTGGGCCGCCAGCGCGAGGAGTGGGTCTCCAGGGGGTCGGCGTCGTGCCAGCCGGCCAGGAGGACGAAGGGCACCAGCAGCGCGGTCAGGGCGATCAGCACGACCGCGATGCCGTCGACCCCCAGGTCGTACCGCACCCCGAAGTCCTTGATCCAGGCGTGGGATTCGGTGAGCTGGAACGGGCCCTTGGCGTCCGGGTCGAAGCGCACGAGCTGGACGCCCGCGAGCACCAGCGTGGCGAGCGAGAAGACCAGCGCGAGCCACTTGGCCGCCACGCGGCGCGCGGCCGGCACGGCGGCCGTGGCGACGGCACCGGCCGCGGGCACCGCCGCCGTGACCGTCAGCAGGGGAAATGACATGACTAGACCGCCCTCATCAGCAGGGTCGCGGCGATGAGGACCGCCGCACCGCCGAACATCGAGACCGCGTACGACCGCGCGTAGCCGTTCTGCAGCCTGCGCATCCGGCCCGACAGCCCGCCGACGGAGGCGGCGGTGCCGTTGACGACGCCGTCGACCAGGGTGTGGTCGACGTAGACCAGGCTGCGGGTGAGGTGTTCCCCGCCGCGCACCAGCACGATGTGGTTGAAGTCGTCCTGGAGCAGGTCCCGGCGGGCGATGCGCACCGGCAGGCTGCCGCGCGGCGCGGTGACCGGCACCGGCCGGCGCCCGTACTGCGCCCAGGCGAGCGCGACGCCCACGACGAGGACGACCATGGTGGCCGCGGTGACCTGGACCGCGGTGACCGGCGAGTGCCCCTCGGCGTGCCCGGTGACGGGTTCGAGCCAGTTCAGGAAGGTGTCGTTGATGCTGAACAGCCCGCCCGCGAAGACCGATCCGAAGGCCAGGACGATCATGGGGATGGTCATCGTCCGGGGTGATTCGTGCGGGTGGGGCGGCTCGCCCTCGCCGCGCGTCTCCGCGGCGGGCTCGGCGCTGGGCTCGTCCGGGGAGGGGGCGGGCCGCCACCTCTCCTCGCCGAAGAACGTCAGGATCATCACCCGCGTCATGTAGTACGCGGTGATGGCCGCGCCGAGCAGGGCGGTCCCGCCCAGGATCCACCCCTCGGTGCCGCCCTTCGCGAAGGCCGCCTCGATGATCTTGTCCTTGGAGAAGAAGCCGGACAGTCCGGGGAAGCCGATGATGGCGAGGTAGCCGAGACCGAACGTGACGAATGTGACCGGCATGTACTTCCGCAGGCCGCCGTAACGCCGCATGTCCACCTCGTCGTTCATGCCGTGCATGACCGATCCGGCACCGAGGAAGAGGCCTGCCTTGAAGAAGCCGTGGGTCACCAGATGCATGATCGCGAAGACGTAGCCGACGGGGCCGAGCCCGGCGGCGAGGATCATGTAGCCGATCTGGGACATCGTCGAGCCCGCTAGGGCCTTCTTGATGTCGTCCTTGGCGCAACCGACGATCGCACCGAAGAGGAGCGTCACCGCGCCGACCGTGACGACCGCGGTCTGCGCGTCGGGCGCGGCGTCGAAGACCGCCCCGGACCGGGTGATCAGGTAGACGCCGGCGGTCACCATCGTGGCCGCGTGGATGAGCGCCGACACCGGCGTCGGGCCCTCCATCGCGTCCCCGAGCCAGGACTGCAGCGGCACCTGGGCCGACTTGCCGCAGGCGGCCAGCAGGAGCATCAGGCCGATGGCGGTGAGCTTGCCCTCGCCCGCCTGCTCCGCGTTCTCCAGGACGGGCCCGAAGGCGAAGGTGCCGAAGGTCGTGAACATCACCATCACGGCGATGGAGAGCCCCACGTCACCCACGCGGTTGACGATGAAGGCCTTCTTCGCCGCCGTGGCGGCACTCGGCTTGTGCTGCCAGAAGCCGATGAGCAGGTACGACGCCAGGCCGACGCCCTCCCAGCCCACGTACAGCAGCAGGTAGTTGTCGGCGAGGACGAGCAGCAGCATCGCCGCGAGGAAGAGGTTGAGGTAGCCGAAGAAGCGCCGCCGCCGCTCGTCGTGGGCCATGTACCCCACGGAGTAGAGGTGGATGAGCGAGCCCACGCCCGTGATCAGCAGCACGAACGTCATCGACAGCTGGTCGAGCTGGAAGCCCACGTCGGCGCGGAACCCGCCGACCGGCACCCAGCTGAAGACCTTGACGCCCAGCTCGCGGTCCTCGGCGCCGCGGCCCAGCATGTCCGCGAAGAGCACCACGCCGAGGCAGAAGGAGGCGGCCGCCAGCAGGGTGCCGATCCAGTGGCCGCTCCGGTCGAGCCGGCGGCCACCGCAGAGGAGCAGGCCCGCGCCCAGCAAGGGGGCGAGGACGAGCAGTCCGATCAGATTCTCCACGTCTGCGATCCCCTTACAGCTTCAGCAGGCTGGCGTCGTCGACCGAGGCCGAGTGGCGGGAGCGGAAGATCGTCACGATGATCGCCAGGCCGATGACGACCTCGGCGGCGGCCACGACCATCGTGAAGAAGGCGATGATCTGGCCGTCGAGATTGCCGTGCATCCGGGAGAAGGTGACGAACGCCAGGTTGCAGGCGTTCAGCATCAGCTCCACGCTCATGAAGATGACGATCGCGTTCCGGCGGATGAGCACACCGGCGGCACCGATGGTGAACAACAGGGCCGCCAGGTAGAGGTAGTTGACGGGATTCACTTGGCACCCTCCTCCTTGCGGCCCTGGCGGCGCTCCAGCCGTTCCTCCGACCGCTGCTCCAGCGCCGCCAGGTCGGCGAGCGCGTCGCCGGAGACGTCGCGGACCTGGCCCCGGGCGCGCAGCGTGGCGCTGACGCTCAGCTCGGACGGCGTGCCGTCGGGCAGCAGGGCGGGGATGTCGACGGCGTTGTGCCGGGCGTAGACGCCGGGGGCGGGCAGCGGGGGCAGCTGCTTGCCCTCGCGGACGCGCCGCTCGGACAGCTCGCGCTGGGTGGCGGCCCGCTCGGTGCGCTCGCGGTGGGTGAGGACCATGGCCCCCACGGCGGCGGTGATGAGCAGGGCGCCGGTGATCTCGAAGGCGAAGACGTACTTGGTGAAGATCAGGGCGGCGAGGCCCTGGACGTTGCCGCCGGAGTTGGCCTGGCCGAGCCCGTTGAAGTCGTGCAGCGAGGCGTTGGCGATGCCGGCGACCAGCAGGATGCCGAAGCCCAGCACGCACAGCCCGGCGAGCAGGCGCTGCCCCCTGATCGTCTCCTTCAGCGAGTCGGCGGCGGTGACGCCCACCAGCATCACCACGAACAGGAACAGCATCATGATCGCGCCGGTGTAGACGACGATCTGCACGATGCCCAGGAAGTACGCGCCGTTGGCGAGGTAGAAGACCGCCAGGACGATCATGGTGCCGGCGAGCGACAGCGCGCTGTGCACGGCCCTCTTCATGAGGATCGTGCCGAGGGCGCCGGCCACCGCGACCACGGCCAGCAGCCAGAACTGGACCGCCTCGCCCGTCGACGTCGCCCCGGCGGCGGCAGCGACGCTCATGCCTCCACCCCTTCCTCGTGGTTCTCCTGGGGCTTCTCGCCGTTGGAGACCGCCACCTGCCGGACCGTCCCGGGCGCCGCACCGGTCACCAGGCCCCGGTAGTAGTCCTGTTCGGTCATGCCGGGGTAGATGGCGTGCGGGGTGTCGACCATGCGGTCGTCCAGCCCGGCGAGCAGCTGCTCCTTGGTGTAGATCAGCGACTCGCGGCTGGCGTCGGCCAGTTCGTACTCGTTGGTCATCGTCAGGGCCCGGGTCGGGCAGGCCTCGACGCACAGGCCGCACAGGATGCAGCGCAGGTAGTTGATCTGGTAGACGCGGCCGTACCGCTCGCCCGGGGAGTAGCGCTCCTCGTCGGTGTTGTCCGCGCCCTCGACGTAGATCGCGTCCGCCGGGCAGGCCCAGGCGCACAGCTCGCAGCCGACGCACTTCTCCAGGCCGTCGGGGTGCCGGTTGAGCTGGTGGCGGCCGTGGAAGCGCGGCGCGGTGTGCTTCTTCTCCTCCGGGTACTGCTCGGTCAGCCGCTTCTTGAACATGGCCTTGAAGGTCACGCCGAAGCCGGCCACGGGATTCTGGAACTCAGACACCGCCGTCAGCCTCCTTTCCGTCACTCAGAGCGTCCACCCCGCCACTGACAATCAGCTCCCGGTCGCGGCGCGGCCCGCGCCGGGGCACCGGGGGCAGCTCCTGACCGGGCAGCGGCGGCACGGGGAAACCGCCCGCCATGGGGTCGAACGGCGGCGGCCCCTCGGCGGGCGCGGCCCCGCGCCGGCCGTCGCGGTCCCGGAAGACGTCGGCCAGCAGGGAGAGCAGGAGGATCCCGAGGACCCCGCCGCCGACGTAGAGCACGATGTCCTGGAAGTCGTAGTTCTCGTTCCGCAGCGCCCGTACGGTCGCGACGAGCATCAGCCACGTCACGGAGACGGGGATCAGCACCTTCCAGCCCAGCTTCATCAGCTGGTCGTAGCGCACCCGGGGCAGCGTGCCGCGCAGCCAGATGAAGAAGAACAGCAGCAGCTGCACCTTGATGACGAACCACAGCATCGGCCACCAGCCGTGGTTCGCCCCCTCCCAGAAGGAGGAGACGGGGTACGGGGCCCGCCAGCCGCCCAGGAAGAGGGTGGTGGCCACCGCCGAGACCGTCACCATGTTCACGTACTCGGCGAGCATGAACATCGCGAACTTGATCGAGGAGTACTCGGTGTTGAAGCCGCCCACGAGGTCGCCCTCGGACTCCGGCATGTCGAACGGCGCCCGGTTGGTCTCACCCACCATCGTGGCGATGTAGATCAGGAAGGACACCGGCAGCAGCAGCACGTACCACCGGTCGTGCTGGGCCTCGACGATCGTCGAGGTGGACATCGAGCCGGAGTAGAGGAAGACCGAGGCGAAGGCCGCGCCCATCGCGATCTCGTACGAGATCATCTGCGCGCACGAGCGCAGGCCGCCCAGCAGCGGATAGGTCGAGCCGGACGACCAGCCCGCCAGCACGATGCCGTAGATGCCGACCGAGGCGACGGCGAGGATGTAGAGCACGGCGATCGGCAGGTCCGTCAGCTGCATCGTCGTGCGGTGGCCGAAGACGGAGACCTCGTTGCCGGCCGGGCCGAAGGGGATGACCGCGACGGCCATGAAGGCCGGGATCGCGGCGACGATCGGCGCCAGGACGTAGACGACCTTGTCCGCGCGCCGGACGATCACGTCCTCCTTGAGCATCAGCTTCACGCCGTCGGCCAGCGACTGGAGCATCCCCCACGGGCCGTGCCGGTTGGGGCCGATGCGCAGCTGCATCCAGGCGACGACCTTGCGCTCCCAGACGATCGAGAACAGCACGGTCACCATCAGGAAGGCGAAGCAGAACACGGCCTTGACGACGACCAGCCACCACGGGTCCCTGCCGAACAACGACAGGTCCTCGACGGCGAGTTGTTGCAGCGCAGGGTTCACGACCGCACCTCCGGTCCCTCGGTCCCGGCGTCCTCGCCGGTCACCGCACCGATCCGTACGAGCTCTCCGGGGCGCGCCCCGAGGTCGGAGGCGACGCCGCCGCCCACGGAGTTCAGCGGCAGCCACACCACGCGGTCCGGCATCGCCGTGACCCGCAGCGGCAGCCGCAGCGTCCCGGCGGGCCCGCTCACGGCGAGGACGCCGCCGTCGGGCACCCCGGCCTCGGCGGCGGTCGCCGCCGACAGCCGGGCGAGGGGAGCGTGCCGGGTGCCGGCGAGCGCCTCGTCGCCGTCCTGGAGGCGCCCCCGGTCGAGGAGCAGCCGGTGCCCGGCGAGCACCGCCTCGCCGCGCTCGGGCCGCGGCAGCGGCCGGGCGGGCTCGGCCGGGCCGCCGGCCCGCTCGCCGGCCCAGGGGCCCAGCCGCGCCATCTCCGCCCGGGCGGCCGGGACGTCGGGCAGTCCCAGGCGGACGCCCATGGCGTCGGCCAGCATGTGCAGCACCCGTACGTCCGGCAGCGTGTTGCGCCGCGTCACCTGGTCCGGCTTGAGTGCCGTCTCGAACGGGCGGGCCCGGCCCTCCCAGTCGAGGAACGTCCCGGACTTCTCGACCGCCGCCGCGACGGGCAGCACCACGTCCGCACGGTCCGACACCTCGCTCGGCCGCTGCTCCAGGCTCACCAGGAAGCCCACCGCGTCCAGCGCCTCGCGCGCCCGCGCGGGGTCGGGCAGGTCCGCGACCTCCACACCGCCCACGAGCAGGGCGCCCAGCTCACCGCGGGCCGCCGCCTCGACGATCTGGCCGGTGTCCCGGCCGGGGCTGCGGGGCAGCTCCGGCAGGCCCCACACCGCCGCCGTCTCCTCGCGCGCCCGCGGGTCCGTGGTGGGCCGGCCGCCGGGCAGCAGCCCGGGCAGCGCGCCCGCCTCCAGCGCCCCGCGCTCGCCGGCCCGGCGCGGGATCCACACCAGGGCCGCGCCCGTCTCCCCGGCCACCGCCACCGCCGCCGTCAGCGCGCCCGGCACCCCGGCCAGCCGCTCGCCGACCACGATCACCGCGCCCTCGGTCCGCAGCGCCTCCGCCGCGGCCCGGCCGTCGGCGTCGAGCCCAGAGGCGCCGGCCAGCGCCCGCAGCCACTCGGTCTCCGTGCCGGGGGCGGCGGGCAGCAGCGTGCCGCCCGTCTTGGCCAGGCCCCGGCTGGCGTACGTGGCCAGCGCGAAGGTCCGCTGACCGCGCTTGCGCCAGGCCTTGCGCAGCCGCAGGAAGACCCCGGGCGCCTCCTCCTCCGCCTCGATGCCGGCCAGCAGCACCGCCGGCGCCGTCTCCAGCGCCGTGTACGTCACGCCGCCGCCGTCCAGGTCCCTGCCGCGCCCGGCGACGTGGGCCGCGAGGAAGTCGGCCTCCTCACCGCTGTGCACACGGGCCCGGAAGTCGACGTCGTGCGTGTCGAGGGCGACACGCGCGAACTTGGCGTAACCGTAGGCGTCCTCGACCGTGAGCCGGCCGCCGGTCAGCACCCCGGCCCGGCCGCGCGCCGCCGCCAGGCCCCGGGCGGCGGCCTCCAGCGCCTCCGGCCAGCTCGCCGGCACGAGCGCGCCCTGCTCGTTGCGCACGAGCGGGGTCTCCAGCCGCTCCGGCCGCTGGGCGTAGCGGAACGCGAAGCGTCCCTTGTCGCACACCCACTCCTCGTTGACCTCGGGGTCCTCGGCGGCGAGCCGGCGCATCACCTTGCCGCGCCGGTGGTCCGTGCGCAACGCGCAGCCGCCGGCGCAGTGCTCGCACACCGACCGCGAGGAGACGAGGTCGAAGGGCCGGGCGCGGAATCGGTACGCCGCCGAGGTCAGCGCCCCCACGGGGCAGATCTGGATGGTGTTGCCGGAGAAGTACGACTGGAAGGGATCGCCCTCGCCCGTGCCGACCTGCTCCAGCGCGCCGCGCTCCAGCAGCTCGATCATCGGGTCGCCGGCGATCTCCTGGGAGAAGCGGGTGCAGCGCGCGCACAGCACGCACCGCTCGCGATCGAGCAGGATCTGGGTGGAGATCGGCAGCGGCTTCTCGTAGGTGCGCTTGCGGCCCTCGAAGCGGGAGTCGGCCTGCCCGGCGCTCATGGCCTGGTTCTGCAGGGGGCATTCGCCGCCCTTGTCGCAGACGGGGCAGTCGAGGGGGTGGTTGATCAGCAGCAGCTCCATCACGCCGCGCTGGGCCTTCTCGGCCACCGGCGAGGTGAGCTGGGTCCGCACGACCATGCCGTCGGTGCAGGTGATCGTGCAGGACGCCATGGGCTTGCGCTGTCCCTCGACCTCCACGATGCACTGCCGGCAGGCGCCGACCGGGTCCAGCAGGGGGTGGTCGCAGAAGCGCGGGATCTCGATGCCGAGCATCTCGGCCGCCCGGATCACCAGCGTTCCCTTGGGCACGGAGATCTGGACGCCGTCGATGGTGACGGAGACCAGGTCCTCTGGTGGAACGGCCGCGTTCCCTCCCGACGAGGGGGCGGACGTGGTGACTGTCATGCGTTCACCCCCAGGTGAGAGCGCTGGTTGTGGTGCGGGCCGTCGGCCCACACGGTCGACTTGGCCGGGTCGAAGGGACATCCCTTGCCCTTGACGTGCTGCTCGTACTCGCCGCGGAAGTACTTCAGCGAGGAGAAGATCGGGCTCGCGGCGCCGTCGCCGAGGGCGCAGAAGGACTTGCCGTTGATGTTGTCGGCGATGTCGTCGAGCTTGTCGAGGTCGGGCATCCTGCCCTTGCCGGCCTCGATGTCGCGCAGCAACTGGACGAGCCAGTAGGTGCCTTCGCGGCAGGGCGTGCACTTGCCGCAGGACTCGTGCGCGTAGAACTCCGTCCAGCGGGTGACGGCCCGCACGACGCAGGTCGTCTCGTCGAAGCACTGGAGGGCCTTCGTGCCGAGCATCGAGCCGGCGGCGCCCACGGCCTCGTAGTCCAGCGGCACGTCGAGGTGCTCGTCGGTGAGCAGGGGGGTCGAGGAGCCGCCGGGCGTCCAGAACTTGAGCCGGTGGCCGGGGCGCATGCCGCCGCTCATGCCGAGCAGCTGGCGCAGCGTGATGCCGAGGGGGGCCTCGTACTGGCCGGGGCCCGCGACGTGGCCGCTGAGGGAGTACAGCGTGAAGCCCGGGGACTTCTCGCTGCCCATCGAACGGAACCATTCCTTGCCCCTGTTGAGGATCGCGGGAACCGATGCGATGGACTCGACGTTGTTCACCACGGTGGGGCACGCGTACAGGCCCGCGACGGCGGGGAAGGGGGGCCGGAGCCGGGGCTGGCCGCGGCGGCCTTCGAGCGAGTCGAGGAGGGCGGTCTCCTCGCCGCAGATGTAGGCGCCCGCGCCGGCGTGCACGGTGACGTCGAGGTCGAGGCCCTTGCCGAGGATGTTCCGGCCGAGGTAGCCGGCCGCGTAGGCCTCGCGCACGGCCTCGTGCAGCCGTCGCAGGACGGGGACGGTCTCGCCGCGCAGGTAGACGAAGGCCCGGCTGGAGCGGATCGCGTAGCAGGCGATCACCATGCCCTCGATGAGGGAGTGCGGGTTGGCGAAGAGGAGGGGGATGTCCTTGCAGGTGCCGGGCTCGGACTCGTCGGCGTTGACGACGAGGTAGTGGGGCTTGCCGTCGCCCTGGGGGATGAACTGCCACTTCATCCCGGTGGGGAAGCCGGCGCCGCCGCGGCCGCGCAGCCCGGAGTCCTTGACGTAGCCGATGAGTTCGTCGGGCGTCATGTCCAGGGCCTTGCGCAGGCCCTCGTAGCCGTCGTGCCGCAGGTAGGTCTCCAGCGTCCACGAGCGGGGCTCGTCCCAGAAGGCGCTGAGCACGGGCGCGAGCAGTTTCTCGGGACTGGTCTCGAAGATCTCGGGTGCCACGGTCATCCCTCCCCCTCCTCGGTGACGGGCCCGCTGGGGTGCTGAGGGTCCGATGCGGACGTCTGCTGGGGCGCGTCGTGGGAGCTGGGGTGCTCGGGCGGGCGCTCGTCCTGCGGCGGTTCGCCGCGCGGGGGGCCGACCCGGGCCGGGCCGGTCTCGCCCTTGGCCAGCCGCAGCCCCGCGAGGGAGGCGGGCCCGGCGCCGCCGCTCTCCTCGACCGCCCCCGGCCGCTGGTCGGGGAAGCCGGCCAGGATGCGGGCCGTCTCCTTGTACGTGCACAGGGCCGCGCCGCGTGTGGGCCTGGCGGTGCGGCCCTCGCGCAGGTCGTCGACGAGGCGGGTGGCGCTCTCCACGGTCTGGTTGTCGAAGAACTCCCAGTTGACCATCACCACGGGGGCGTAGTCGCAGGCGGCGTTGCACTCGATGTGCTCCAGGGTGACCTTGCCGTCGGCGGTGGTCTCGCCGTTGCCGACGCCGAGGTGGCTCTTGAGCGCGTCGAAGATCGCGTCCCCGCCGAGCACGGCGCACAGGGTGTTGGTGCAGACGCCCACCTGGTAGTCGCCGCCGGGCTTGCGCCGGTACATCGTGTAGAAGGTGGCGACCGCCGTGGCCTCGGCCGTGGTGAGCCCGAGCTGCTCGGCGCAGAAGCGGATGCCGGTGCGGGTGACGTACCCCTCCTCGGCCTGCACCAGGTGCAGCAGGGGCAGCAGGGCGCTGCGGCTGTCGGGGTAGCGGGCGATCACGTCCTTGGCGTCCGCTTCCAGCCGGGCCCGGACGTCGGCGGGGTAGTCGGGGGCGGGGAGCTGCGGCATCCCCAGCGAGACGTCGCTCACCGGTCTACGCCTCCCATCACGGGGTCGATCGACGCGACCGCGACGATCACGTCGGCGACCATGCCGCCTTCGCACATCGCCGCCATCGCCTGGAGGTTGGTGAAGGACGGGTCCCGGAAGTGGACCCGGTAGGGGCGGGTGCCGCCGTCGCTGACCACGTGCACGCCCAGCTCCCCCTTGGGCGACTCCACGGCCGTGTACGCCTGCCCGGGGGGCACCCGGAAGCCCTCCGTCACCAGCTTGAAGTGGTGGATCAGGGCCTCCATGGAGGTGCCCATGATCTTCTTGATGTGGTCGAGGGAGTTGCCGAGCCCGTCCGGCCCGAGGGCCAGCTGGGCGGGCCAGGCGATCTTCTTGTCCGCGACCATGACCGGCCCGGGCTGGAGCCGGTCCAGGCACTGCTCGACGATCCGCAGCGACTGGCGCATCTCCTCCAGGCGGATCAGGAAGCGGCCGTAGGCGTCGCAGGTGTCGGCGGTCGGCACGTCGAAGTCGTAGTTCTCGTAACCGCAGTAGGGCTGTGCCTTGCGCAGGTCGTGCGGAAGGCCGGCCGAGCGCAGGATCGGGCCGGTCGCGCCGAGCGCCAGGCAGCCGGCGAGGTCGAGGTAGCCGATGTCCTGCATGCGGCCCTTGAAGATGGGGTTGCCGGTGGCGAGCTTGTCGTACTCGGGCAGGTTCCTGCGCATCTTCTTCACGAACTCGCGCACCTGGTCCACGGCGCCGGGCGGCAGGTCCTGGGCGAGGCCGCCGGGGCGTACGTAGGCGTGGTTCATGCGCAGGCCGGTGATCAGCTCGAAGATGTCGAGCACGAGCTCGCGGTCCCGGAAGCCGTAGATCATGATCGTGGTGGCGCCGAGCTCCATGCCGCCGGTGGCGATGGCCACCAGGTGCGAGGAGATTCGGTTCAGCTCCATGAGCATGACCCGGATGACGCTCGCGCGGTCGGGCACCTGCTCCGCGATGCCCAGCAGCTTCTCGACGCCCAGGCAGTAGGCCGTCTCGTTGAAGAAGGGCGTCAGGTAGTCCATGCGCGTCACGAACGTGGTGCCCTGGGTCCAGTTCCGGAATTCGAGGTTCTTCTCGATGCCGGTGTGGAGGTAGCCGATGCCGCAGCGGGCCTCGGTGACGGTCTCGCCGTCGATCTCCAGGATCAGCCGGAGCACGCCGTGGGTGGAGGGGTGCTGCGGGCCCATGTTGACGACGATGCGCTCGTCGTCGGCCCGCTTGGCGGCCTCGGCGATCTCGTCCCAGTCGCCGCCGGTGACGGTGTAGACGGCGCCCTCGGTGGTCTCGCGGGGGCTGGTTGGTGTCGACATCAGCTGTACGACCTCCGCTGGTCCGGAGCCGGGATCTGAGCGCCCTTGTACTCGACGGGGATGCCGCCGAGGGGGTAGTCCTTGCGCTGCGGGAAGCCCTGCCAGTCGTCGGGCATCATGATCCGCGCGAGTGCCGGGTGTCCGTCGAAGACCAGCCCGAAGAAGTCGTAGGTCTCGCGCTCGTGCCAGTCGTTGGTCGGATAGACGTCGACGACGGACGGGATGTGGGGATCGGTGTCCGGGGCGCTCACCTCCAGCCGGATCATCCGGTTGTGGGTGATCGAGCGCAGGTGGTAGACGGCGTGCAGCTCGCGTCCCTTGTCGCCGGGGTGGTGCACTCCGCTCACGCCCGTGCACAGCTCGAAGCGGAGGGCGGGGTCGTCGCGGAGGGTCCGGGCGACGCGCGGCAGGTGTTCGCGGGCGATATGGAAGGTCAGCTCGCCGCGGTCGACGACGGTCTTCTCGATCGCGTTCTCCGGGAGGAGGTCCTGTTCCTCCAGCGCGCCCTCCAGCTCGTCGGCCACCTCGTCGAACCAGCCGCCGTAAGGACGGGGGGACTCGCCGGGCAGCCGTACGGTGCGCACGAGGCGGCCGTAGCCGGAGGTGTCGGCGCCCCGGTCGGCTCCGAACATGCCGCGCCGGACGCCGATCACGTCGCCGTGGTCGAGCCGCTGGCCGGGCAGGTTCTGGGCGTCGAGCTCCTTGTCCGGGTTGGGCCCGTCGGGGCCCGGGGCGGTCTTGCCGCCCTGGGCGGCCGGCGCGGCCTCGGGGGGCTTGCGGTCCGCGGCGGCGCCGTTGCGCTTCGGGGGGCCGCCACCGACACCGGTGCCGTTGGCGGCCTTGGTGTCCTTCGGGTCCTTGCGGTCCTCGGGGCCCTTGGGGTTCGGCTCGCTCATCGCAGCAGCCCCTTCATCTCGATCAGGGGCAGGGCCTTGAGCGCGGCTTCCTCCGCCTCGCGCTCCGCCTCCTCGCGGTGGGCGCCGAGCTTCTCGTTCTGGATCTTCTGGTGGAGCTTGATGATCGCGTCGAGGAGCATCTCGGGGCGGGGCGGGCAGCCGGGCAGATAGATGTCGACCGGGACGATGTGGTCGACGCCCTGCACGATCGCGTAGTTGTTGAACATGCCGCCACTGGACGCGCAGACGCCCATGGAGATCACCCACTTGGGGTTCGGCATCTGGTCGTAGACCTGCCGCAGCACGGGGGCCATCTTCTGGCTGACCCGGCCGGCCACGATCATCAGATCGGCCTGGCGGGGCGAGCCGCGGAACACCTCCATGCCGAAGCGGGCCATGTCGTAGCGCCCGGCGCCGGTGGTCATCATCTCGATGGCGCAGCAGGCCAGGCCGAAGGTGGCCGGGAAGACGGACGCCTTGCGCACCCAGCCCGCGGCCTGCTCGACGGTGGTCAGCAGGAAGCCGCTGGGCAGCTTCTCCTCGAGTCCCATTGCTGTGCCCCCTAGTCCCATTCCAGGCCGCCGCGACGCCATACATAGGCGTAGGCGACGAAGACGGTGAGCACGAAGAGGAGCATCTCCACGAGCCCGAACAACCCCAGGGAGTCGAAGGTGACCGCCCAGGGATAGAGGAAGACGACCTCGATGTCGAAGACGATGAAGAGCATCGCCGTCAGGTAGTACTTGATCGGGAAGCGACCGCCACCGGCCGGCTGCGGGGTCGGCTCGATGCCGCATTCGTAGGCCTCGAGCTTGGCGCGGTTGTACCGCTTGGGCCCGACGAGCGATGCCATGACCACGGAGAAGATCGCGAAGCCGGCACCGAGGGCTCCCAGTACGAGGATGGGCGCGTAGGCGTTCACCGCTCCTCGCTCCTTCCAGTCTGTCGACACTGACTGCTGGCTGACCGGACCCGGCGGGCGCTCCGCCTCGGGAGGGTGGTCACCGCGTGGTCGCCGCGAAGATCGCCAACATGTGAGGCAGTTCACAAGCCCGGTTCGACTGCATCCTATGCCCGCCGGTCTGTGATCTGCGACACGGCGTACGGCACCACGTTTGTGATCTCCACCACCTGACGAACGATCATTAAGTCGGATGAGCGGTGATCTTCATACGCGAAGCGGTTGAGTGATCACCAGAGGTGACATTCGGAGGCCCGACCGCTGGTCAAAGGGGGTGAGGCATTATCAAGCCGTGGCGGGTACAGGCAAATTGGCGTGATCGACTGTCAACTGATAATGAGCGCCACCCGCTGGGGCGACGGCCGTCAGCGCCGCCTCCCGGGCGGTCCGCCCCGGCGACCGACCGACGACGGGGAGGGGTCGGAAGCGTCCGCGGACCCTCGACGGAACGCCGGCTCGCGCTTCGATTCACGAGCGAGGGGGCAGGGCGGCGGTTGCGTGAGTTGTGCCACGCGCCAAGAGGTTCGGAGTCCGGTTTTGCTGGGTAGCCTCGACGCGCGAGCCGTAAAAGTGATAAGACACGGTCGCCAGCGGTTCGGTGGGGTCAAACGCCATGCTGGGGAGCCTGTTCGGGTCGCCCGTGCGGGGCGGGGTCGTGACCCCCCTGTGATCAAAAGCCCGAATTCTGAGCCCGTACACGCCAATTGTGACGCACGCCACTCTTCTTGAACTCAACCTGTGCGTACTGGTAGTCCGTTGTGCCATGTCCCCGAACGCGCACATAACCAGCCACCGGAAGCCCCGTCGCACCACGACCCAGTCCTGGGTCGTCCGCACGGGTGTGGCCGGTGGCGTCCTCAGCACCCTGGCCGTGGCCGGAGCGGGTTCCGCCTCCGCCCACGCCGTCGAGAAGCCGACCGAGGCGACGGTGGAGATGCCCGCGTTCAACGCGGCCATCGCCAACTCGATCGCCGAGAGCGCGGTCGCCACCCAGCAGACCGCCGACGACTTCGAGGTCCGCGCGCACGTGGACGAGGCCGCGACCCACGCCAAGGCCGACGCCAAGAAGGTGAAGGACGAGGCGGAGCGCAAGGCCGAGGCCGAGCGGAAGGCCGCCGAGGCCAAGGAGAAGCGCGAGGCCGAGGAGGCCCGCGCCTCCCGCTCCTCCGAGCGCGGCTCCCTGAGCACCGCCTCCACCAAGACCACGAAGGCCGCCACCGGCAACGCCGCCTCCCTGGTCGCCTTCCTGGAGGGCCAGCTCGGCAAGGCGTACGTGATGGGCTCCACCGGCCCCAACGCCTACGACTGCTCCGGCCTGGTCATGGCCGCGTACAGCCAGATCGGCATCGACCTGCCGCGCGTCTCCGAGGACCAGTCGACGGCCGGCACCCAGGTGGGCCTCGGCAACCTCCAGGTCGGCGACATCCTCTACTGGGGCCCGGCCGGCAGCGCGCACCACGTGGCCGTCTACGTCGGCGGCGGCAAGTTCATCGGTGCGCAGAACCCCAGCACCGGCATCGTCGAGCGCAGCCTGAGCTACTCCCCGCCCACGGGTGCCGTGCGCGTCCTGTGACGCCCGACGTCACCGTGTGACAGCTCGACGAAGGGCCGCCGTTTCCCCCGCTCGGAACGGCGGCCCTTCGGCTTTCCCCCGTTTCCCCCCGTTCTCCCCCGTTTCCCCCGTTGCCGGCCACCCGCTCGCGCGGGTGCGCCCAGGTGCCCACCCCCGTAGTTCCCTGGGCGCCCGGTCCCCCGTGCCGGTACTTGGAGTCTGCGGCTCCTCGCCCCTCCGCACAAACCTCTTCGGCCCGAGGCGAATTCCGACATTCAGGGTGCGCAGCGGAGAGCCGGGGCACCCCGGTGGCCGGTGCAGGGGTCGACGGCCCCCTGGTGGGTGCCGACGTGGAGGACGCCGTTCCCGGCGTCGCCGTCCACGGGAGGCGCCGTCGCGGCGCTCTGCTCGTCGATCACGGTGTCGCCCACGGCGCCGGGGCAGACGATCGCCTCGTGGCCGGCGGTGCCGCTGACGAGGGTCCCGGTCACCACGGTGCCGTCGACGGTGCACGTCACGACGGCGTGCCCGGGCTCCGCCGCGGCCGCCGCCACCAGCCCGGCGGCGGGCAGCGCGAGCGCCGCGGCCACGAGGGCCAGCCGGACGGCGCGGGGTGGCAACGGGCGCGGAGCCGGGCGGGGCCGGCGACGACGTGCGGTTCGCCGGACGGCGGGACGCGGATGCGGCATCGGTGGATTTCCTTCGCTGGGGGGTGTTTCCGGTCCGTCCTGCTCTTACTGCCACAGAACGGACTATTCCGATGCTTCCCGCCCAAGGGGGTGCTGAGCGCACACGATGGGGTGGATTAGGGGGTGGTGAAGTTGAGGGTGGTGAGGTCGAGGAGGGCTTCGGCGGGGGCGAGGAGGCCCTTCTGCGTGGTCATGTTGAGGCTGCTGACCATGCCGACGAGCTCGCCGGTCGCCACGTTGAAGGCGGGCGCCCCCCACAGTCCCCGCACGAGCTCGCCCTCGACCCGTAGCCAGCTGCCGGTGCGGCCCTTGACCTCCAGCAGGCAGGAGTACGGCCCGGCGGTCTCCGCGTCACGCCCACCGCTCGCGTTGACGAGCAGCTGGCTTCCCGGCAGCGGCTGCCTGCCGAGGCGGAGGGCGGGGGTGGGGGCCGTCCACGGCCGGGACAGCCGCAACACCGCGAGGCCCGGGTACGGCCGGGAGGAATCGGCCACGGGTCCCATCTCCGGGGGGAGGCGCTCGACGACCCGGGCGGGCACGCGGGTGCCGTGCCAGCGGTCGAGCACCTCGGCCTCGGCGGGCATCACCACCGACGAGAGGGACGCCCACGAGGTCACCACCGTGGTGCGGTCGACGAGCAGCCCGTTGGAGAGGACCCCCTGGGTGAGGATCGATACGGTCGCGGAGGCGACCAGCTCCTCGTCGACGTTCCAGCCGCCCGCCGTGGTCACGTGGACGTCCCCGTGGATGACAGTGCCGGTCCAGCCCGCCACGCTGTCGCCTTCAGGCACCACCCCCACGGGCTTCGCGCCCTCGCCCTCGCCCCGGTCGGCCTCGGCCAGCTGGCGTTCGAGCTCCTCGCACCGCTCCTCCGCCTGCCGGTGCAGCGCCCGGGCCCGCGCCAGCTCTTGCTTGAGCTGCTCGATCTCGGCCCGCAGCTCCACGTGGTCGTCGCCGAGGGCGCCGGCCTCGGGGCCGAGCGGCCCCGGCCCGGCCTGGAGCTGCATCTGGAGATCCCGGATGCGGTGTTCCCGGTCCCGGAGCGTGTCCTCCAGCCACCGCTCCCGCGCGGCGACCTTCCGGGCCTGCTGGTCGGCGACGGCCAGCTGCTGTTCCAGCAGCTGGACCTTGTGCGTCGGGCTCTTGCCCGCCTTGAGCGCGGCGGTGTGCCGCGCGCGCAGCATCTCGGTCGTCTCCGCGGTCGGGACGGTCCCGCGCTCCTCCGCGACGTCGTGCAGGAGGTTGAGGACGAACTCCCACGACGGCATCCGCTGCCCGCTGAGGTAGCGGGAGACGGTGGAGGAGTCGTAGCTCCGCCGGGCGGCGTACCGGCGCTCGGAAATGCCAAGCCCCGCGAAAAGCTCCCGCAACGCCTGCGCGAGCGCGCGCGTCTCGGGCGACAGCCCGTCGCCGAACGGAAGTAACTCCCCCATCGCGTGCTTCCCCCTTGCTGCCAGGCGGCGTGGCAGCACCGCTGCGCCTGCCGCAGCACGTCCGTCCCCGCCGACTCTGATGTCGTACACCACGGACAACGGAAAAGGGTGCCAATGAGCAACGACGGACGTGCAGTTCACGACCTCATCGTCTTTCTCGCCGTGCTCGCGACGGGCACGGTTCTGGTCGCGCTGGGGGTCGCGCCCCAGTCCCTGGCCGCCATCGCCATCGCCTTGTCGGGCCTGTACGCGGCCTGGCGGGGCGGCCACCGGGAGCCGTAGCCCTCACTGCTCGCGCAGCTCGAACCACACGCGCTTGCCGATGAGTTCGAGCCCGTCCCAGACGAGACTCACGCCGGAGTCGTAGGAGAGGCCGCGGACGAGCACGAGTCCGCGGCCCCTCTCGTCCCCGGCGCCCGCCTGTCGCCGGTACGGCCGCCGGCGCACGTCACCGTCCCGCACCCCGATGACGGCGTGCGCCGCGCAGACGGTGACCTCGACGGAGAGGGCGGCCACGCGCGCGTGCTGCACGACGTTGGTGACGGCGTCGGACACACAGACGCGAGCGTCGTCGATGAGCGCGGGGTGCCCGGTCGCCTCCAGCGCGCCGGTGACGAACTGACGTGCGAGGCGCGGGGTGGTGACGCTGACGGGCGCGGCCAGCTCGTAGAAGGCGCTGGGCCGGTGGGCGGGTGCGATGGCGGTACACATGGGTTGCTCCCAGGGTGATCAGCCGATGAGACGCGCACCAATGGGCGTGCCTGGGGCGGCACTTGGGCCTGACGGCCTGCTGCGCGATGTGGGTACGACCGTAGGGGCAACTATGCCCCGGAGCAAGGTTGTCGCAAGTTCCTGACCCGGACGATGGACCCGTGGCACGGTTGGCGCAACACTGAACACCGATAGGGAAGTAGGGAAGAGGGGCCGATGCCGCCAAGGGAGAACCCGACCGCACGACAGGTGCGCCTGGGCACGGAGCTCCGCAAGCTTCGCGAACGCGCAGGCAAGACGGCCCGCGAGGCTGCCGCCCGGGTGTCCACGGACCAGGCCAAGATCAGCCACATCGAGGCGGGACGCGTCGGCGTGAGCGAGGAGCGCGTCCGTCGACTGGCGACCTTCTACTCTTGCAGCGACGAGGCATTGATCGAGGCACTGTGCGCCATCACTCGGGAGCACCGGGGGCAGCACTGGTGGGACGAGTACCGTGGGGTGCTCTCGCCTGGTTTCCTCGACATTTCCGAGCTAGAGCACCACGCAACCGCCCTTCGCAGCATGCAAACGGTGACGATTCCCGGACTGCTACAAACCGAGGCTTACGCCCGCGCGTTGTTCGGAAGCGGGATCCCTGAGTTGCCGACCGAGGAGCTGGAAGCCCGCCTCGCCCATCGGATGAGGCGTCAACTTCTCTTGGAGGGGGAGGACCCGCCGGCCTTCTCGGCGATCATCCACGAGGCGGCCTTGCGGATGAGGTTCGGCGGCGCATCAACAGCGCGAGCGCAGCTCAAATGCCTGATGGCAGCATGTGAAAGGCCCCGCGTCACCGTTCGCGTGGTCCCGTTCAACAGTGAACGCTTCATCGAAGCCGCCACACAGCCTGTCCTCTATGCGGTCGGGTGCGTGCCACAGCTCGACACTGTTCAAATCGACAGCGCACTCGGCGGGAGCTTCCTGGACTCCGAAGCCGACCTCGAACGGTATCGAGCTCTCTTCACCGCAGCAGAGCGGGCCGCACTCTCGCCGGAAGAGTCACTCAAGTTCATCCACCATGTCGCAAGCGAGTCCTGAGAGAGTCAGCAGTGAGCCAAGAACCGCAATGGCAGAAATCGAGCTTCTCCGGAGCGAACGGAGAAAACTGCGTCGAGGTCGCGCAACACGGCAGGACCGTCTGGATACGCGAAAGCGACACACCCGAGACAGTACTGGCCACCAACCCCACAAACGTCCGCGCTTTCCTCCGCAGCCTCAAGGAGCAGCATGTCTGACGAATTGACGAGCGGGGGCTATGGAACAGATGTCCGCGCATGGCAGCGCTCCTCATTCTGTGCGGGGGGCGGCAACAACTGCGTCGAGCTAGCCCGCCCCGCAGCGGGACCCCTGCACCTCAGAGAGAGCGAAGCCCCCGGCACCGTCATCCAGACCAACCCCACCGCGCTCGGAGCGCTGATCGCGAGCCTCAAGCAACAGCGCGGCTGACCCGGGACCGCGTCCTCTACCCCCGCGGCTTCGCTCGCGCTGCGCCCTCGGGGGCCACCCGTGCGCGGCCGGACGCGCCGGAGCAGCCATGGAGAGGGTGCCCGCCACGGCACGAAGTGTGCGCTGCGCCGCTTCGCGGCTTGGGACGGGGAGGGGGCAGGGCTGCGCCCCAGAGGCCGCCCGCTGCGCGGCCGGAAGCGCGGGCCCTGCGCCGGGGCGGTGCCGTCCGCGGTGAGGAGCGCAGCGACGGGTCGCGCTTCGCTGCGCCACCCCACCAGCGGCACCTCGACAGCGGACCGGCGGAAGGACCGCGGCAGCAACCCGCACCGCAGCGCAGCGGAGGCATCGGTGCCCCCGACCCTAAGCCGGCCCGACACCCCGGCCACCGGACCGCAGCCCCGCCCCGTCCCCTTCCGCTGCCGGCGCCTTGTGCCGAAGGCGCGCGAGACGAAACCCGCACCCGGCCGAGCCGAATTCACTGCCCCACCGCGCCGAAGCCGCCCGAGCCCGCAACGCCGCCCCCGAAGAGCCGCCGGGCTGCGCCCGGCTCCGCACGCTGCGCGGCCGGAAGCGGGGTGCGTGGCGGGCATCGGCCGGCGATCACCCGTAGAGCGAGCGGGCTCCCGGGCTGTCGCCTTTGAAGCGCCGGCCCATGGCGATCTCATCGCCCACCACCGACCAGACGGTCTCGTCGTCTTGGAAGGGGAGCGGGTCGATGCCGCTCGTCTCCCGACGGATGCGATCGGCCTCGCCGTCCAGGCGCTCGAAGTCGGCCTCCTCGTCGCCCTCGTCGCCGCTGAAGGTGAACTCCGCGAGCAGGCGCTGGAACCGGAAGGTGACCTGGACGAGGGAAGAGACGTCCGTGTGGAGTTCCCGCACGGTCCCCTCGTCGGGGTCGAAGGCATGCACCATGCCGGATACGGGGTCGAGGGCGAGGTGCGCGTTGACCAGCCAGCCGATGACGGGCCAGTCGCCCGCGGCGTCCTCGAAGTCCTCGATGTGGACGACGTCCTGGACGAGGGGCAGCAGGCCGTCGTGCTCGTCGGGCTGACGCAGCGGGAACGTCCCGCTGGGGAGGCCGACGGTCTGCAGGAGGCGGGCGCCCTCGGTGTCCGCGGCGGCGGGCGGGAAGGCGGTGACGGGCAGAGTCGCGATCCGGTCCTCACCGAAGATGCCGGCGAATTCGCTGCGGGTGACGTCGAAAAGCACTGCCGGAACTCCGAACTCTCGTCGCGCCCTGGGCCCCGCGTACGGCGGGCAAGGCGTTGCGCGGCCCACACCTCCGGGTGTGGCTCACGCCCGCGGCTTCGCCCGCACGTGCATGCGTTCGCCCTGGGGCCCGAAGAGGCTGAGGACCTCCACCGGCCCCTCACCCGTGCTGCCGAACCAGTGCGGCAGCCGGGTGTCGAACTCCGCCGCCTCCCCCGCCGTCAGCACGACGTCGTGCTCGGCGAGCACGAGCCGTAGCCGGCCGCTCAGCACGTACAGCCACTCGTAGCCCTCGTGCGTGCGCGGCTCCGGTTCGTTGCGGGCGGCGGGGAGGACCATCTTGAACGCCTGCACCCCGCCCGCCTGCCGGGTCAGCGGCACCACCGTCGCGTCTCCGCGTTCGACCGGCTTCAGGCGGACGCGGGGGTCGCCGACCGGCGGGGCGCCCACCAGTTCGTCCAGCGGCACCTGGTGGGCGTGGGCGATCGGCAGGAGGAGTTCCAGGCTCGGCTTGCGGTGGCCGGACTCCAGGCGGGACAGCGTGCTGACCGAGATGCCGGTGGTCTCCGACAGCGCCGCGAGCGTCAGGCCGCGCTGCGCGCGCAGGCGCTTGAGCCTCGGGCCTACCCCGGCGAGCACCTCTTCCATCCCCCTATTGCAGAAACGGCAACAAGGTTTGTCAATCGGGCCGCCCCGAGCGCACCGTCGACGCCAGGGATCGACGCCTGGGAGCGCCAGGCATCGACACCCGGCATCCGATCGAGGACGAGCTGAGGGAGCGCGTGCGATGAGCCATGCGAGGAACGACTTCGACTGGGCCGCGATGGCCGACCTGCTGGAGCTGGAGGGGGAGACGCACAGCCCCTACGTGCGCCAGGCCCTGGAGGAGCTGGGGGACCTCGGCCCGCGCCGCGTCCTGGACGTCGGCAGCGGGCCGGGCGTCGCCGCGTGCCGGATGGCGGCGGCGTTCCCGGGGGCCGAGGTGACGGCGGTGGACGGGTCGCCGGAGCTGCTGGCACGGGCGGAGGAGCGGGCCGGGCGGCTGGGCGTTCGGCTGCGGACGCGCGTGGCGGAGTTCCCGGAGGGGCTCGACGGGCTGGGGGCGGCGGACCTGGTGTGGTCGGGGCAGGTCGTGCACCACGTCGGCGACCAGCAGGACGCGCTGAACCGGCTGGCCGCCCTGCTCGCGCCCGGCGGCGTGCTGGCGATCGTCGAGGGCGGTCTGCCGGCCCGTTGGCTGCCGCGCGACCTGGGCTTCGGGCGTCCGGGCCTCCAGGCGCGGCTGGACGCGGCGACGGAGGAGCGGTTCAGCCGGATGCGGGCCGAACTGCCCGGGACGGTGGCGGTGGTGGAGGACTGGCCCGGCATGCTGCGGCAGACGGGGCTCACGGACGTGAAGAGCCGGACCTTCCTCGTGGACCACCCCGCGCCGCTGGCCGACGGACCGCGGCGGTCGGTGCGGCGGTGGCTGGAGCGGCATCAGACGGTGGCCGGCGAGTTCCTGGACGCCGACGACGCGGCGACGCTGGAGAGGCTGCTCGACCCGGCCGACCCGGCGGGGGTCGACCGGCGGGCGGACCTGTTCCTGCTGACGGCGAAGACCGTGCACTTCGGGCGCCGGCCCCGGGGGTGACGGCCGCCGGGAGGGGGCGGAGGGATCGGGCCGGAGATTGCGACTTGCGGTTGCCGTAACGTCAACTTCTACGGTCTTTCCTGTGGCCGGAAAGACCGGCCCGGCGAGGGGAGCAGGGGCGATGGCCTGGTCGATCGCGGAGGTGGCCCGGATGTCGGGAGTGACGTCCCGGACGCTGCGGCACTACGACGAGATCGGCCTGCTGCCGCCCGCGTGGCTCGGGAGCAACGGGCACCGCTACTACGAAGAGGCCGATCTGCTGCGGCTGCAGCAGATCCTGCTGATGCGGGAGCTGGGGGTGGGGCTGCGCGAGATCCAGGCGGTCCTGGACAGCCAGATCGACCAGGTGGCGGTGCTCCGCGAACACCACAGGCGACTGATGGGGGAACGGGACCGGCTGGAGACGCTGGCCCGCACCGTCGACCGCACCATCGCCGAACTGGAGGGGAAGGACGAGAACGACATGACGAAGATCAACCGACCGGAGAACCTCTTCGAGGGCTTCGAGCCCGAGACCTCCCGCGCGGAGGCCGAGGTGCGCGAGCGGTGGCCTGAGGCGTGGGAGGAGTCCCGGCAGGCCGTCGAGGGGATGACCCCCGAGGACACCGAGCAGTGGCAGCGGGAGGTGACGGCGCAGATGATCCGCATGGCGGAGTTCATGGTGGCCGGTACCCCGGTCGCCGACCCCGCGGTGCAGGCCGAGGTGCACGCCCACTACCAGGGCGTGTGCCGGTTCTGGACGCCGAATGCGGAGGCGTACAAGGGGCTCGGCCGGACCTACACCGAGGACCCGCAGTTCCAGGCGAACTTCGACAAGATCGCCGAGGGCCTGGCCGGCTACCAGCGTGACGCGATGGTCGCCTACGCCGACGCCCGGCTGAACTGATCCGGCCGGACACCCATACCGAGCCCGGGGGCTCACACCGAGCCCGGGGGGGGCACACCGAGTCGTGGGCTCTCACCGAGCCCAGGGCTCACACCGCGCCGGGGGGCTGCAGACCCCCGGCCGTACGAACGCGGCACGCGGACCCGAGGGGGGAACGGGCGGCCGCACAGCACCCGACCGACCGCCGTACGCGGAGGACGCACAACGGGCGGGGACAACCGGGGGGGCGGGCCCCGGCTACGACCGGGTGAGCGTTCCGGATCCGGTGGTGCCCCGGTACGGGGGTCCCGGGCACCACCGGAAACGGAACGCTCACCTCATGGCTTCCGCCCGACAACTCGCTGAAACCGCACCAAAGTTGCCCGACGGGGTGAAGTACCGACCGGAGCCGCCCCGGCCGCTACGACTTCGGCGCCACCTTGCTCAGCCCGTTGATGATGCGGTCCATCGCGTCGCCGCCCGTCGGGTCGGTCAGGTTCGCGAGCATCTTCAGCGTGAACTTCATCAGCAGCGGGTGCGACAGACCCCGCTGCGTGGCGATCTGCATGACCTTCGGGTTGCCGATCAGCTTCACGAAGGCGCGGCCCAGCGTGTAGTAGCCGCCGTAGGTCTCCTTGAGGACCTTCGGGTAACGCTGCAGGGCCAGCTCCCGCTGCGCGTACGAGGCGCGGGCGTGGGCCTGGACGATGACGTCGGCGACGAGCTGGCCCGACTCCATGGCGTAGGCGATGCCCTCGCCGTTGAACGGGTTGACCAGGCCGCCCGCGTCACCGACCAGCAGCAGGCCGCGCGTGTAGTGCGGCTGCCGGTTGAAGGCCATGGGGAGGGCGGCCCCGCGGATCGGGCCGGTCATGTTCTCGGGGGTGTAGCCCCAGTCCTCCGGCATCGAGGCGCACCACGCCTTGAGCACCTCGCGCCAGTCCAGCTCCTTGAAGGAGTCGGAGGTGTTGAGGACGCCGAGGCCGACGTTGCTCGTGCCGTCGCCCATGCCGAAGATCCAGCCGTAGCCGGGCAGCAGCCGGTCCGGGCCGGGGCCGCGGCGGTCCCACAGCTCCAGCCAGGACTCCAGGTAGTCGTCGTCGTGGCGCGGGGAGGTGAAGTACGTCCGCACGGCCACACCCATCGGGCGGTCCTCGCGGCGGTGGAGGCCCATCGCCAGGGACAGGCGCGAGGAGTTGCCGTCGGCGGCGACGACCAGGGGGGCGTGGAAGGTGACCGGGGTCTTCTCCTCGCCGAGCTTGGCGTGGACGCCGGTGATGTGGCCCGTGCGGTCGTCGATGACCGGCGCGCCGACGTTGCAGCGCTCGTACAGCCGGGCGCCGGCCTTCTCCGCCTGGCGCGCCAGCTGCTCGTCGAAGTCGTCGCGCTTGCGTACGAGTCCGTAGTCCGGGAACGAGGCGAGGTCCGGCCAGTCGAGCTGGAGACGGACGCCGCCGCCGATGATGCGCAGACCCTTGTTGCGCAGCCAGCCCGCCTCTTCGGAGATGTCGATGCCCATCGCCACGAGCTGCTTGGTGGCGCGCGGGGTGAGACCGTCGCCGCAGACCTTCTCGCGCGGGAACGCCGTCTTCTCCAGCAGCAGGACGTCCAGGCCGGCCTTGGCCAGGTAGTACGCGGTGGTCGAACCGGCGGGACCGGCACCGACCACGATGACGTCGGCGCTGTGTTCGGTGGGGGACTCGGTCACAGTCGGCTCTCCCGGTTCGGCAGGGATCCGCAAGGATCGGCAAGGACGAGGGTCGACGCCGAGTCTATGAGCCGGGTGCCCGCGGGCACCCGGCAGCATCCCCTACCGGTCGGGGTCGGTCGGGATCAGTCGAGGTCGGCGGGGCCGCTCCACCAGTACTCCAGCGCCGTGTCGAACGTCTTGTGCACGACCGGCCAGTATTCGTCCCGGTCCTCGTAGAGGACGGCGAACTCCGTGCCGTGCTCGTCCACGTACGCCTGGTCGACGGCGTGGACGACGCGGCCCGTGCCCTTCTCGGTGCGGGTCCACTCCCACAGCGCGCCGGGCCTGCCCTGGAAGGTGTTGGGCGTCATCTTCAGCCGCTTGTAGCCCTCCTGCTGTCCGACTACCTTCTCCATCTCCTGGAAGTGGTCGTACGCGGACTTGCCCTCGCTCGCCGCCATGCCGACCCGCAGGTGGGCCAGGCCCGTGGGGCCCGCGAAGTCGACCTGCCGGCTGCCCTTGTCCTCCCGGTGCCAGCCCTCCGGCACCGCCAGCGTGAAGCCCTCGGGGGACGTGATCCGCTCGAAGCCCTGGGGCGGGGTGGCCCTGGCCCGGTCGGGGACGACGACCTGGCCGGGGCGCGAGGCGCCGGGCGAGGGGGACGCGGACGCGGACTCCCCCGCCGACGGCGCGGCGGACGGGCTCGCGACGCCTTCCCGGCCGTCGCCGTCGGCGCCCTCCGGCGGCGCGTCGCTGCGCACGACCACGGGCTTGCCGTCCTTGGAGCCGTCCTTCTTGGTGTCGCCGCTCTTGCCGACGAGCATCACGCCGCCGACGGCCCCGCCGCCCACGAGGAACGCCGCGACGCCGATCGCGACCCAGGTCAGGACCCGGCCGGTCGAGGAGCGAGCGGGAGCCGGCGCGGGAGCGGGAGCGGGGGCTGGAATGGCGTACGCCGGGGACGCGGGCGGAGCCGGGGGCGCGGCCTGCGGGGCGGGCGCCGCGGGGGCCTCCGCCGGGGCCGGGGGCGCGGGCGGAGCCGCCGGGGCCGGCGGCGAGGCCGGCGAGGCGGGGGCCGGGGACACGGCCGGCATCGGCGGTACGGGCGCCACCGCGCCCCCGGCCGCCTTGCCCACGCCGAGACCCGGGCCCGTGCCCGCCGTGCCGCCGCCACGGCCGATCACCGCCGCCAGCAGCAGCGCGCCCGCCGTCCACAGCAACCCGAAGAGCAGCAGCTCACCGGCGTTCGTACCGACCGACGCCTCCATGCCGCGCGGGCGGGCCGAGAAGGACGTCGGCGCCGGCGCCATCTCCGTCGCCGCACCGGAGACGAAGGACAGCAGCCACACCGTTCCCAGGAAGAACACCCCGGACAGCACCTGCTCGAAGCGGTCCGCCGAGCGCCGCGCCGCCAGGACGGCCAGGATCACCGCGCACACCGCGCCGACGGCGAGGGCGCCGACCTGGGCCCAGTCGCCGACCGCCGCACCGAGCTCGGAGAGGCCGAGGGTGCCGCTCTTGTGGGCACCGTGGTCGGTGTTCTCGCCCTCGACGCCCGCGCCCCAGGACAGGCCCAGGCCCATCAGGCCCAGGTTGACCAGGACCGGGATCGAGCCGGCCCAGGTCCACTCGCCCACCTCGTCCTGGTTGGCCGCGAGGACGACGAACACGATCACCGCGCACAGCGCGACCGACAGCCCCAGGGCGCGCAGGGCCGTGCCCCACGCCCGTACGACCATCTGCGCGCCGGCGCCCAGGCGCACGGCCAGTTCGTCGCGGCACAGCACCGCGCCGGCGACCGCACCCGCGAGCGCGAACGAGACCAGCCCGGCCAGCCACGGCGTGGTGGAGACCGTCACCAGTTCGAGGTCCGGCTGCCCGATGAGGGCGAGCACCAGCACCACGCCCGCGCTCAGCAGCGCGACGCGCAGCGCGGCCTCCGCGCCGCCGCCCGCGCCGGCCGGCCAGGAGGCGCGCAGCCGCCTGGCGCCGAGGGCCACCGCAGCCGCCCACAGGGCGGTGACCGTCAGCGGCCACACCGAGATCGAGCCGCTGCCCCGCATGAACAGCGAGAAGAGCCCGCCGCTGCGGGTCTCGACCTCCAGGGTGCCGCCGAGGCCCTGCATGAGCAGACCGGCGACGACCTGGAAGCGGTCGGACCAGTTGGAGAACCGCATGCCCTCGTAGTCGCCATAGGACGGCGCCGAGATCGCGACCGTGAGGACGAGCAGCAGGCCGGCGGGCCACAGGGCCGCCTTGGCCGCGCCCGCCCAGTCACCCGCGAAGGTGCGCCGCAGGAACAGCGCGAAGGGGGACGGGGGCGCCTGCGCCGCCGGTGCGTACGGGGGCGGTGGGGCGCCCGGCAGCGGGGGCCGGGCGGGAGGCGGGGGCGGCGGCGCGGTGGCGGGCATCGCGGGGACGGTCGCCGGAGCCGGAGCCGCCTTCCCGGCGGCGGGGGCCTCGCCCGCCGGCGCACCGCCCTCGCTGTCGCCTTCGGGCCGCTCCCTCCCGCACTTCATGCAGAAACGCGCCTCCGGCACGAACGCGGAGCCACAGGCGGGACAGAAGGACGGCATAGGGCGCCTCCGGGCGGTTCGATCCGATGTCATCGCGGTGTAAGCGATCAAGATCGTACCGACCGAAAACAACCTGGCCATGACAATCGGCGGGACGTCCAGGAAGCTCCCAACCGCCTGGCTTCACCCGCTATGGACGCAGTCGCCGCCCGCTTTTCGTCAGCTTGAGGGCTTGGTCCCCCGGTGCAGCGCCACGACGCCACCGGTCAGATTGCGCCACGCGACCTTCGACCAGCCCGCCTTGCCCAGCAGCGCGGCGAGCGCGGGCTGGTCGGGCCAGGAGCGGATGGACTCGGCGAGGTAGACGTACGCGTCCGGGTTGCTGCACACGGTCCGCGCGATCGGCGGCAGGGCACGCATCAGGTACTCGGTGTAGACCGTGCGGAACGGCGCCCAGGTGGGCTGGCTGAACTCACAGATCACCACGCGCCCGCCGGGCTTGGTCACCCGCAGCAGCTCCCGCAGCGCGGTGTCGGTGTCCTGGACGTTGCGCAGCCCGAAGGAGATCGTGACGGCGTCGAAGACGTCGTCCGCGAACGGCAGCTTCGTCGCGTCACCAGCGGTCAGCGGCAGCCAGGGGTTGCGCTTCTTGCCCTCGCGCAGCATGCCGATCGAGAAGTCGCAGGGGACGACGTAGGCGCCGTCCATGGCGAACGGGAGGGAGGACGTGCCCGTACCGGCGGCGAGGTCGAGGACCTTCTGCCCGGGGCGGGCGTCGACGGCCTGCGCCACGGCCTTGCGCCAGAGCCGGGCCTGGCCGAGCGAGATGACGTCGTTGGTGAGGTCGTATTTGGCCGCCACGTCGTCGAACATCGCGGCGACTTCGTGCGGCTGCTTGTCCAGGGAGGCTCGGGTCACGCCCCCATTCTTCACCACGGCCCGGGGGGCTTCCGGACGGGGACGGCTCGCCGTGGAACGGACCGAGGCGTCCGCCCCCCGTTCAGAGCTTGAGCAGAGCCGTCAGGTCGATCTCCAGGGAGAACGGCAAGTCGGTGACGAGCTTCTCCCGGTGCACAGGGTGCAAGGGCGCGGGGATGTAGGACTGCTCCCCGACCGGCAGCCAGAACTCATGCACCGCGAGCCGCCGATCCTGCTCCAGCTCGATGCGCCAGTAGCACGGCACATTCGCCTCGGCGAACAGTGCGGGCTTACGAAACCGGTCGTCGCTCCTGGAGCCGGGAGAAACCACCTCCACCGCCAGCTTCACCTCGCTGGCAGGAGTGCATTCAGCAGTGAAGATGTCGAGGTTCGTCGTGTCGTAGACGACCACGTCGGGTTTCCGGACGTTGTCCTCGGTCAGCATGACGCAGCGCTCGACATTGACTCCGTACGGAGAAGGGGCTGCGAGCTGGAGCTGCCGATGCAGATTGTCCCGCACGATGTCATGCCAAAGCTTCGTCTGCCCCCGCACCACGATCGCTCCGTCCACGAGTTCCCAGTCCCAGGGCAACTCCAGTTCCTTCACCTGGTCGAACGTCCAACCATCCCCGGGCGGGAACATCCAGTTGTCCGCCGTGGCCGGCTGACCAGGTCGTCCGATAGCCATCACAGCTCCCATGGACGTTGAGTGTGGACGAGGGTGCGGATCGCGGTCCCCTATACGACGGTAGCGTCGTCCGAAGTAATGAACGGGCTCCCGCGCCGCCCTCAGCGCCCCCGGTACACCAGCCGCCCGCCCAGCACCGTGGCCACGCAGGTCCCCGCGCCGGCCGCCAGGAGCGCGGCCTCGTCCGGTGCGTCGAAGGCGGCGAGGTCGGCGCGGGCGCCCACGGTCAGCGGCGTCCCGACCGCGCCGGCCAGGTCGAACGTCTCCCGCAACGGGTCGAGGTCCGGCTCGCCGGCCAGGACTCCCGGCGCGCGCAGCGCGGAGACCACCCGCAGGCCCGAGCGCGCGACCGCCGTCGCCACCACCGGCTCGTGGAAGGACCCCGCCAGCGCCGTCGTGCCGTGCCGCAGCATCTGCTGGAGCCCCCGCCGGACGCTGCCCGCCCGGCGGGTCTCGGTCATGTCCAGGGCCGCCAGGCGCTCGCCGGTCAGAGGACGGTCACCGAGCTCGTCGTACTCGCGCGGGTCCGGGTGGTAGGCGCGGGTCAGCAGCCACAGCCCGTGCCACTGCCGCAGCCCCGGCGTGAGCACGCCCGGCCAGCGGCGTACGCGTGCCGCCGGGTGCGCGGCCGCCACCTGCTCGTACGGGCCGACGGACGCGACGGTGTCACCGTCGACGGCCACCGCGCCGTCCACGACGGGGGCCGCGCCCACCGGCAGGACGAGGGGCGCGGCGTGGATCGTCAGCACGGTCGGCCGGCCGTCAGCTCGCCTGGACGATCTTCAGCTCGGGGTGCGCCGTGCCGCCCTCGATCGCCGTCGACGACAGGTGCGAGACCACACGGTCGTCGACCGGGTCGTTCGCCGGGTCGTCGTGGACGACGAGGTGCTCGTACGTCGTCGCGCGCTGCGCCGGGACGCGACCCGCCTTGCGGATGAGGTCGATGAGCTCCATGCGGTTGGAGCGGTGCTTGGCGCCGGCCGAGGAGACGACGTTCTCCTCCAGCATCACCGAGCCCAGGTCGTCCGCGCCGTAGTGCAGCGAGAGCTGGCCCGCCTCCTTGCCGACCGTCAGCCACGAGCCCTGGATGTGGGCGACGTTGTCGAGGAACAGCCGGGCGACGGCGATCATCCGCAGGTACTCGAAGACGGTGGCCTGCGTCCGGCCCTTCAGCACGTTGTTCTGCGGCTGGTAGGTGTACGGGATGAAGGCGCGGAAGCCGCCCGTGCGGTCCTGCACGTCGCGGATCATCCGCAGGTGCTCGATGCGCTCGGCGTTGGTCTCGCCGGTGCCCATCAGCATGGTGGAGGTCGACTCGACGCCCAGGGTGTGGGCGAGCTCCATGATCTCCAGCCAGCGCTCGCCGGACTCCTTCAGCGGCGCGATGGCCTTGCGCGGCCGCTCGGGCAGCAGCTCGGCGCCGGCGCCCGCGAAGGAGTCCAGACCCGCGGCGTGGATGCGGCGGATGGCCTCCTCGGCCGAGACGCCCGAGATGCGCGCCATGTGCTCGACCTCGGACGCGCCGAGGGAGTGGATGACGAGCTGCGGGAACTCCTTCTTGATCGCCGCGAAGTGCTCCTCGTAGTACTCCACGCCGTAGTCCGGGTGGTGACCGCCCTGGAACATGATCTGGGTGCCGCCCAGCTCCACGGTCTCCGCGCAGCGGCGCAGGATGTCGTCCAGCGGCCGGGTCCAGACCTTGTCGCTCTTCGGCGGGGCGTAGAAGGCGCAGAACTTGCACGCGGTGACGCACGAGTTCGTGTAGTTGATGTTGCGCTCGATGATGTACGTCGCGATGTGCTCGGTGCCCGCGTAGCGCCGGCGGCGCACGGCGTCGGCCGCCTGCCCCAGGGCGTGCAGCGGCGCGGAGCGGTAGAGCTCGAGCGCCTCCTCCGGGGTGATCCGGCCGCCTGCTGCGGCGCGGTCGAGGACCAACTGAAGGTCGGCGTTCTCGGTCACCGGGCGTCCCTTCGGAGGGGGTATGCGAATACCGGGTCAGCCTACGCGAGGGCCTCGGCCGGGCCGGAGACAGGGCGGTCAGCCGGTGCGGGTGAGGATCGCGTGGGGTTTGCCGCCGGCCGAGTCGACGGAGGCGAAGGCCAGGGTGCCGTTGGCGCTGAGGACGTAGGCCACGTACGCGGTGGCGCCCGTGCAGAAGGCGCCCTGCGGCCCGTCGGCGACCTCCTGGAGCGTGATGGTCTTGGCGTCGGCGGAGGACAGCTTCGCCTTGCTGCGGCACTTCAGGGAGAGCGCGGCATAGGTCGTGCGCACCACGTAATCGTCCTTGCCGCCCGCGGTGATGACGCTGGTCATGGTGCCGTTGGGGGTCCCGTCGGACTGGACGACCTCGCCGGTCCAGGTGCCGAGGAACGCCTGCGGCACGGCGCTCCCCGTCGCCGGGGGCGAGCTGGGGCCCGGCTGGGACCCGGACGGCGGCTTCGCGGTCTCTTCGCCGCCGCCACCGGTGCCCGGCAGCAGGCCGAAGACGAACGCCGCGGTCGTGGCGGCGGCCAGCGCGCCGGCGACGCTGACCACGAGGGTGCAGCTCAGGCGGCGGCGCCGGGCGGTGCCGGCCGTCGCCGTGGCCTCCAGGGCGACACGCCGGCCGGCGTCGGGACCGGTGGGGTCCGGGCCCGCGGGCCCCTCGACCCTCCCGTCCCCGGCCCGCGACGAGCCGGACACCGCCGGACGGCCCGCGCCCCCGGGCACGGACGCCGCCCCCGAGGAGACCGGCGGCGCCTGCCCCGGCAGCGGGATCAGGCCGCTCGGCGCCCCGGGCCCGGCGTCCGCCACCGTGCCCTCCAGGTCCAGCAGTGCCACCGCCTGCCGGCTCACCCGCTCCACCAGCTGCCCCGGCAGCCAGCCGGACCGGACGCGGCCGCGCACGCTGCCGGACTCCGCGGGGGCGAGGGCGCGGGCGAGGGCCTCGGGGGCCGGCCGCGCCTCGGGGGACTTCGCCAGGCAGTGCGCGACCAGCGTCCGCAGCTCGCCCGTCAGGGCGGGGCCCAGCTCCGGCTCCTCGTGCACGACCTTGTAGAGCAGCGCCGCCGAGCTGTCGCCGCTGAAGGGCGGCACGCCCGTGGCCGCGAACGTCAGCACCGCGCCCAGCGAGAAGACGTCGGCGGCGCCGGTGACGGGCTTGCCCAGGATCTGCTCGGGCGCCATGTAGCCCGGCGAGCCGACGGAGACCCCGGTCGAGGTGAGGGAGGACGTGCTGTCGGAGGCGCGGGCGATGCCGAAGTCGATGAGCCGCGGGCCGTCCAGCGCCAGCAGCACGTTCGAAGGCTTGACGTCCCGGTGTACGAGCCCCAGCCCGTGCACCGCCAGCAGCGCCTCCGCGAGCCCCGCGCCCAGGACCCGCACGGTCGCCCGGGGCAGCGGGCCCGTCTCCGCGACGGCCTGGGTGAGGGACGGGCCGGCGACGTAGCCCGTGGCCACCCACGGCACCGCGGCATCCGGGTCGGCGTCGAGGACGGGGGCCGTCCAGGCGCCGCCGACGCGGCGGGCCGCCTGGACCTCCCGGCGGAAGCGCGCCCGGAACTGCTCGTCGAGGGCGAAATGCGGATGGACGACCTTGACCGCCACCGTGCGTCCGCCGGCGCTGCGGCCGAGGTACACCCGGCCCATGCCGCCGGCGCCCAGCCGGCCCAGCAGCCGGTAGACGCCGATGACCTGCGGATCTTCTGCCAGCAATGGCTGCACTGGGACTTTCGCCTCCCCCCGAGGGGGCCGCGCGGACCCCGATTTTCAGCCTATGACTCAATTCACGAGGCGTCCCAGGAACCCCGCACCTGGGTTTGCCCATCCCCTAGGACGGAACAAACCGTCATGTCCTTCGGGGCATCATCGTCCGGAGCGACGCGATGACGCATTCACCCAACGGGGGCTACCCGCCGCACGGCGGCTACGGCCAGCAGGCCGGGGACTACCAACAGCCCCACGGCGGCTACCAGACCCAGACCGCCCCGCCCTACCCGCCCGCCGGTGACTACCACCAGCACGAGGGCATGTACCAGTCCCAGAACCGCCGTCAGTCACGCCGCGGCAAGCGCTGGCTGATCGTGGTGGCGACCATAGCCGTGCTCGGCCTGATAGCCGCCGGCGTGCTCAACTACTTCAAGATCGGCCCGTTCTCCGACAAGGGCAAGCCGGTCAGCTTCGGCCAGGACAAGGACGGCGGCCAGGCCGGCGGCGCGAACGCCCAGAAGCCGGACTCCAAGGTCTCGATGCCGACCGGCCCCAAGGCCGAGTTCAAGAACACCAGCACCCTCTCCGACGGCACCCAGGTCGCCGTCACCACCCTGGACGGCAAGAAGTCCGGCTTCAAGGGCAAGGTGTGGGTCTGGGCCCCCAAGGCGTACAGCGACCCGAAGTTCAAGGACCACGGCTTCCCGGTCCTGGTCGCCCTCCCCGGCGGTCCCGGCTTCCCGAACAACTACTGGATGGACGACGGCGGTCTCCACCTCGAGTCGTCGATCACCAAGTGGTACAACGAGGGCAAGGGCAAGCCCTTCATCCTCGCCATGCCGGTCCTCAACCCGAAGCCGGACGACGGCGGCCTCTACTGGGACGGCAGTGACATCCCCGGCCAGCCCAAGATGGGCACCTGGCTCACCGAGGACGTCCCGGACCTGATGAAGGCCAACTTCCGCACCATCAAGTCGCGGGACGGCTGGGCCTTCATGGGCTCCTCCTCCGGCGCCTTCTCGGGCCTGAAGGCCGTGCTGAAGCACCCGGACAAGTTCAAGGCCGTCATCGCCTCCGGCCCGGACATCGTCCCGGACTCCCCGCTGTGGAAGGGCCACGAGAAGGAGAAGGCCGAGAACAACCCCGAGGTGCTGGCGAAGGACCTCATCGCCCGCAAGGGACCGGACGTCTACCTCGCGTTCCAGTACGGGACGAAGGAGAGCAGCGTCATCCCGCACGTGGACAAGTTCATCGCCACCTACGGCAACAAGGGCCCCGTCCACACGCGCCTGCAGAAGATCGAGGGCGGCAAGCACAACGCCAAGACCTACATCGAGGGCATGGACGCGGGCAGCATGCAGTGGATCAGTGAGCACATGGCAGGCCCCGTCGCTCCCTGACCCCCCGGTCACCGGCCGGCCGGTCCTCGCGACCGCCGGCCTCCGCCGGGCCCCGGCCTGTTCCCCGGGGCGCCCGCCACCACCCGCCGCGTCACGCTCGCTCCGGAGCCCCGGCCCCCGACAAGGGGGCCGGGGCTCCAGCGGTTCCCCCGCCCGTCCCGGCGGCCGGCCCTCAGGCCCCCAGCAGCTCCACGCGCACGTCGGCGGGGAAGCCGGTGGTGGGCCCGGTGCGGCGGGCGAACTCCGTCACACCGGCCAGCTGCGCCGAGCCGAAGCGGAAGTCCAGCGTGGTGAAGTAGCGCTCCAGCAGCTCGGCGTCGAAGACCTCCCAGCGCGCCGCCTGCTCGGCCACCTTGCCGACCTCCTCCAGGGACAGGTCCCGGGAGGCGAGGAACGCCTCGTGCACCTTGGCGACTATCCGCGGCTCACGGGCCGCGTAGTCGCGCCGGGCGGCCCAGACGGCGAAGACGAACGGCAGGCCCGTCCAGTCCTTCCACATCTGCCCCAGGTCGTGCACCTGGAGGCCCAGCCGGGGCGCGTCGTGCAGCGAGGCCCTCAGGGCGGCGTCCCCGATCAGCACCGCGGCGTCCGCCTCCCGCATCATCAGGGACAGGTCGGGCGGGCAGGTGTAGTAGTCCGGCTGGACGCCGTACCGCTCGGCCAGCAGCAGCTGCGCCAGCCGGACCGAGGTCCGCGAGGTGGAGCCCAGCGCGACCCGCGCCCCGTCCAGCTTCTCCAGCGGCAGCTGGGAGACGATCACACAGGACATGACCGGGCCGTCGCAGCCCACGGCGATGTCCGGCAGGGCGACCAGCCGGTCCGCGTTCTTCAGGAACTCGACCAGGGTGACGGGGGCGATGTCCAGCTCGCCCGCGATCAGCTGTTCGCTCAGCTTCTCGGGGGTGTCCTTGGTCAGGTCCAGGTCGAGCAGCGTGCCGGTGCGGGCGAGGCCCCAGTAGAGCGGCAGGCAGTTGAGGAACTGGATGTGACCGACGCGCGGGCGGCTGCGGAGCGGGCCGGGCGCCTGGGCGGCGATCGCTCCGTCTGAGGCTGAATTGTCCACATCCGGAGGCTAGCCCCGCCGCTCGGCGGCCGCTGGGGCGGGGGTGCCGGCGGAGGGTGCCCGACCCTGCATCTTTTCCGGGCGGAAGGACCTGAAAACCCACCTACGGCGTGATCTTCAACTCCTTCCCCGAGCGAACTTGCCGTGCTAGGCTCGCCGCAAGTTGCAGTTTGGTTTCCCTTGCAGTACAGAGCCTGCGGAGCATGTGACCCGCAGGCTTTTGTAGTTTTCAGACTTCTTGCAGGTTCTGGAGCAGGGCAACCCTTTGGGCCCAAGGAGGGCTTTATGGCTACCGGAACCGTGAAGTGGTTCAACGCTGAAAAGGGCTTCGGCTTCATCGCCCAGGACGGCGGGGGCCCCGACGTCTTTGTCCACTACTCCGCGATCAACGCCGCCGGTTTCCGCTCCCTTGAGGAGAACCAGCAGGTCACCTTCGACGTCACGCAGGGCCCGAAGGGTCCGCAGGCGGAGAACGTCACCCCGGCGTGATTTCCGGATCCGGGGATCTTCCGGGATCCCCGGATCTTTTAAGGAGCCCTGCTCCCGCTTCGGCGGAGACAGGGCTCCTGCCTTTTCAGCGGGCGTCCGCGCGGGTCGCCTTTCCGCCGAATTGGCGAGTTCCCGCCCGTACCGCGATGCCCGGTCCGTCCTCCCCCTCCTGGAGACGCGCCGGGCGGATCAGGTTGATCCGTTTCGACGTCCACCTGATTAGCGATGTTCGTACAACGCATCGATTACCGCCGCATAGCGTTCACCTATCGCCGCCCGCCGCAGTTTGAGCGTCGGCGTCAGCGTGCCGTCCGCCACCGTCAGGTCCTCGTCGAGGATCGCGAACGCCCGGACGCGGGCCGGCCGGGACACCTGCGCGTTGGCCGCGTCCACGGCCTCCTGGCACAGCCGGCGCACGGCCGCGTGGCGGCCGGCGGGAGCGCCGCCGAGGTCCACCCCCGCACGGGCCGCCCAGGCCGCGACCTCCTCGGCGTCGAGCGCGAGCAGCGCCACCGGGTGGGGGCGCCGGTCGCCGACCAGCACCGCCCGGGAGATCCAACGCGACTGCTGGAGGGCGAACTCGACCTCCGACGGGGTGAGGTTCTTGCCGCCCGAGGTGATGATCAGGTCCTTCTTCCGGCCCGTGATGCTGAGGTATCCGTCCGCGTCCAGGGAGCCCAGGTCGCCGGTGTGCAGCCAGCCCTCGCCGTCCAGCACCTCGGCAGTGGCCGCCGGGCTCGCGTGGTAGCCGGGAAAGACCCCCGGCCCCCGGGCCAGCACCTCGCCGTCCTCCGCTATCCGCACCTCGCAGCCCGCGATCGGCCGCCCCACCGTGCCGTGGCGCACCGCCCCGGGGTGGTTGAGGGAGATCACCCCGGCGGACTCGGTCATGCCGTAGCCCTCGAAGACCCGGATGCCACAGGCCCTCAGGAAGTCCAGCGTGCGCGGCGCGATGGGCGCGGCACCCGTGAGCGCCCACCGCAGCCGCCCGCCGAAGACCGCCCGCACGGGCTCGAAGACGGTCGTCTCCGCCGCCTCCCACACCGCCCTCAGCTCCTCGGACACCTCCTCGCCCCGGCCCTGCGCCTCCGCCACCGCGACCCCGGCCCGCACGGCCGCCTCCAGCCGGGCCCGTCCCGCCGGGCCCTCGGACTCGGCGAGCGCGACGACGCCGGCGTGGACCTTCTCGAACAGCCGGGGCACGGACGGCAGATGGGTGGGCCGTGCCTCGGCCAGCTCCGCGACGACGTCCTCGATCCGTCCGCCGAAGTAGCAGAGCGTGCCGCCCCGGCGCAGCGAGGACAGCTGGATGAGCTGGGCCAGGAGGTGGGCGAGGGGCAGGTAGAGGTAGGTGGTGTCACCGGGGCCGCCCTCGATCAGGTGCTCGGTCGCGTCCTGGACGGCGACGAGGTTGCCGTGGGTGAGGCGGCAGCCCTTGGGCAGGCCGGTGGTGCCGGAGGTGTAGACGATGGCGCAGAGGTCGTCGGCCGTACGGGCCGCCGCGCGCGCCAGCAGCTCCTCCAGGGGCGCGCCGGCCGGCAGGGCGCCCAGTACCGGCGCGGGGGGCGCCTGCGCCCCGGTGTCCTCCTCCATCAGCACCACGTGCCGCAGCGCGGGCAGCTTCGCCCGGACCGCCGCCACCCGGGCGGCCTGCCGGCCGTCCTCGCACACGGCCACCGAGGCGCCCGAGTCGCCCAGCACCCAGGTCAGCTCCTCCTCGCCCGCCGTCGGGTAGACCGGCACGACGACCGCACCCGCCGTCAGCGCCCCGAAGTGGGCGACGGTCCACTCCGGGCGGGTCTCGGCCAAGACGGCCACCCGGTCGCCGGGGCGCACCCCCAGGCCCATCAGGCCGCGGCCGGCGGCCCGGACGGACGCGCGCAGGGCCTCGTAGCCGGTCTCCGCCCAGCGCGGGCCGCCGGCGGTCCGGGGGCGGAAGCGCAGCGCGGGCGCCGGGCCGTGGCGGTCCGCCGCCCACTCGATGAACTCCGCCAGTGTTCCGGGCCGTTGCCGCATGCCGCCGCCTCCCGCTCCCCTGCCGCCCCCGTGTCCGCCCCCGACGCTAGGAGTTGCGCCCGCCGCCCGGGGACGACCGGAACCGTCAGCCCCGCTGACCCCGGCGCTCAAGGGGGCTACCGTGCGGGCATGGGCAGGACCACGGTCGGCGTGCACCACGTCCAGGCGGCGCTCGGCGGTGCGCTGCGGCTCGGCATCGACACCGTGCCGCTCCTCCAATGCGCCGGGATCTCCCCCCTGTTGCTGGGCGACGAGCTGGCGCGCGTGCCGCCCGAGCAGTTCGCGCGGCTGGTGCGGGCGCTGCACCGGGCCACGCGGGACGAGTTCCTGGGGCTGGGCGCGGCGCCCAGCCGGCCGGGGACGTTCGCCATGATGTGCCACGCGTGCGTCGGCTGCCGCGACCTGGGCGCGGCGCTGGAGCGGGCCGTCCGGTTCTACGGGCTCTTCCCGCACGGCCCCGACCTGGCGCTCGACCGGCTCGCCGGCGCGGGGCCGGCCGGTGAGGCCGTCTTCGCCGTCCGGGGCGACCTGTGGGGCCTCGCCGAGGGCCGCTTCCTCGCCGAGTGCGTGCTGATCGTCTGGCACCGGCTCGCCAGCTGGCTGATAGGGCACCGGATCCCGCTGCGCTGGGCGCGCTTCGACTGTCCGGCGCCGCCGTACGCGGGCGAGTACGGGGCGATGTTCGGCTGTCCGGTGACGTTCGGGGCGGGGCGCGGCTTCGGCGCCGCCGCCGGTTTCGACGCGCGCTGGCTGGCGGCGCCGCCGGTGCGGGACGAGGCGGCCCTGGCCGAGCTGCTGCGGAGCGCCCCGGCCGGGCTGCTCAGCCGCCGGGAGTACGGCACGACGGTGGCCGAGCAGGTGCGGCGCGACTTGGCGCGGGCGCTGCGCGCGGGGCGGCCGGCGCGGCTGCCGGGGGTGGCGCAGCTGGCGGCCCGCCTGGCGGTGAGCCCGGCGACGCTGCGGCGGCGGCTGGCGGCGGAGGGCACGTCCTACCGGCGGCTGCGGGACCAGGTGCGGCGGGAGGCGGCGGTCAGCAGCCTGGCGGAGGGGCGGGAGCCGATCGCGGAGCTCGCCGAGCGGCTGGGCTTCTCCGAGGACACCGCCTTCCACCGGGCGTTCCGGCGCTGGACGGGCACCACGCCGGGCGCCTACCGGCTCCACGGTCAGCAAAGCTGAGCTTCCCGGTCAGCCCGGACTTACCCACCGGTCACTACGGTCCCCCCAACTGCTTCGCACCACGGGACAGTTGGGAGAGCCGCATGCACCTGCGCAGCACCGCCCTCGCCGCGCTGACCGCCCTGGCCGTGGCGCTGGGCCTGCCCGGCACCACGGCTGCCGCCTCGGCGCCCGGGTCGCCCCAGGCGGCCGGGGCGCCCGGCGACGTCGTCAGCTCCGCCCCCACCTCCTTCCACCCCCTTCCCGGCCAGCCGACCAACACCAGGGCGTGGCACATCACGTACCGCTCCACCACCGCCAAGGGCACGCCCAACGTCGTGTCGGGCACCGTGATCGTCCCCCAGGACGGCAGAACGGGCCCGCGCCCGCTGGTCACCTACGCCGTCGGGACCGTCGGCCTGGGCGACGCCTGCGCCCCGTCGGCGGGCTTCCCGTACGGCACGACCGTGGAGGCCAACCTGATCCAGCAGCTCACGCTGCGCGGGTGGGCCGTCGCCGTCACCGACTACGAGGGCCTGGGCACCCCCGGCGACCACACCTACACCGTCGGTCCGGCCGAGGGCCACGCCGTGCTGGACGCCGCCCGCGCCGCGCAGCGGCTGCCGGAGGCCGGCCTCGGCGGGAGGGGCCCCGTCGGCATCATGGGCTACTCCCAGGGCGGCCAGGCGAGCGCGTGGGCCGCCGAGCTGCACGCGTCGTACGCCCCCGAGCTGGACGTGCGCGGCACGGCGAGCGGCGGGGTGCCCGCGGACCTCCTCAAGACCGCCGACTACGACGACGGCGGCATCGGGGCGGGTCTGATCCTCATGGCCGCCGCCGGCCAGGACGCCGCCCACCCGGAGCTGCGGCTCGCGTCGTACCTCAACGACAAGGGCCGCTTCTACGTCGACTTCCTGAAGAAGAACTGCGTGGTCGTGGGCGTGGTCGCGGGGCTCTTCAAGCGCATCTCCGACGTGACGGTCAAGAACCCGCTGCACGAGGCCGACTGGCAGGCGGTCCTGCGCGCGTCGGCCCTCGGCACCCGGGCGCCCGACCGGCCCGTGTACCTCTACCACGGGCTGGTCGACGAGCTGATCCCCTACGCCGTGGGGAAGCGGCTGCGGGCGGACTGGTGCGCGAAGGGCGTGGCGGTGCAGTGGAAGCCGCTGCCGCTGGCGGAGCACGTCCTGGGGGCGGTCACGGAGTCGATACCGGCCGCGAACTGGCTGGCCGACCGTTTCGCCGGACGGCCGGCCGGGGGGAACTGCCAGGCGGTCTGACCGGGCCGGGGTTCAGGCGCTCTGCCTGCGGTACTGGCCGGGCGCCACCCCGTACTCCCGCTTGAACGCCTTGGCGAAGGCGAACTCGGAGGCGTATCCGCACTGTTCGGCGACGGTGCGCAGGGGTGCGTCGGCCGTGCGCAGCAGCCGGCCCGCCGTCGTCATGCGCCACCACGTCAGATAGGCGAGCGGCGGCTGGCCGACCAGCGCGGTGAAGCGGCGGGCGAACGCGGCGCGGGACAGCCCGGCCCGGGCACCGAGCTCCTCCACCGTCCAAGGCCGCGCCGGGTCGCCGTGGACGGCCTGCAAGGCGGCCGTGACGGCCGGGTCCTTCAAGGCGCCCGCCCATCCGGTCGGCCCGTCCGGGCGCTCGGTCAGCCACCAGGTCCGCAGCAGGTACAGCAGCAGGGTGTCGAGGAGAGCGGGCACGATCGCGTCGGAGCCGGGCTGGGGGTCTTCCAGTTCGGCGCCGAGCAGGTCGATGGCGGAGCGCAGCCGGTCGTGGGAGCCGACGCGGGCCGGGATGTGGACGAAGGGCGGCAGGTCGGTCAGCAGCGGGTGGGCGCGCGCCTTGTCCAACTGGTAGGCGCCGCAGAGCATGAGGGTGTCGTCGCCGTGGACGGGTCCGCGGTGGCGGAGCGTGGGCCAGGACCCGTCCGGTTCCAGCCGGGCGTCCTCCAGGGGCGTGTCGGGCCGGTCGGCCAGGCCGTGACCGTACCCGTGCGCCAGGAAGACGACGTCACCGGCGCCGAGCCGTACGGGCTCCGCCCCGTCGGGCGGCAGCAGCCAGGCCGTGCCCTGGAGGACCACGTGGAAGCCGGCGCCGTCCGAGGCGGGGAACCGCACGCCCCAGGGCGCGTGCTTGACCGTGCGCGAGGAATGGGGGCGTCCGGTGCGGATGGCGGCGATCGCGTCGCTCAGTACGTCCATGACCGCACCGTACCGCTTTATGAGCGAGACGATCAGACATGAAAGAGAGTGCCTGAGATATGGATCGTCTCGTACGCGCTGCGTACGGTCGTCCTCATGACAACTCCTTCCGCAACCAGGGCGATCAGCGGCGGCACCACCACCAAGGCGGTCCTCTTCCACGAGCTCGGCGGCCCCGAGGTCCTGAGGGTCGAGGACGTGCCGCTGGTCGGGCCCGGGCCCGGCGAGGTCGCCGTGCGCGTCGAGGCCGTCGGCCTCAACCGGGCCGAGGCCCTCTTCCGCTCGGGCACGTACTACTACCAGCCGACGCTGCCGGGGTCCCGGCTCGGCTACGAGGCGGCCGGGGTGGTGGAGGCGGTCGGGGAGGGCGTGAGCGCCTTCGCCCCCGGCGACGCGGTGATGGCCGCGGCCAACTTCGACTTCGGCGTCCACGGGGTGTACGGCGAACGGGTCGTGCTGCCGCAGGAGTCGGTGGTGCGCGGGCCCGACGGCGCGGACGCGGTGACCGCCGCGGCGATGTGGCTGACGTACTCCACGGCCTACGGCGGCATGGTGGAGACGGGCGGGCTGGCCCCCGGCGACCACGTGGTGATCACGAGCGCGTCCAGCGGCGTCGGTACGGCCGCGATCCAGACGGCCCTGCGGGTCGGGGCGGTCCCGATCGCCGTCACGCGCGGCGAGGCCAAGCGGGCCGGCCTGCTGGACCTCGGCGCCGAGCACGTGATCACCACCGACTCCCAGGACCTGGTGAAGGAGGTCAAGCGGATCACGGGCGGCCAGGGTGCCCGGCTCGCCTTCGACGCGGTCGGCGGCCCCCGCTTCGCGGCCCTCGGGGACGCGCTCACGCCCGGCGGCACGACGGTCATTTACGGAACGCTGGACCGGCGACCCGCGCAGCTGTCGCTGAACTGGCCGCTCACCGTCCACGCGTACTCCAACGGCGCCCTCAGCCGCCAGGAGGGCTTCCGCCGGCGGGCCGGCGCCTTCATCGGCTCGGGCCTCGCGAGCGGCGCCCTCAAGCCCGTGATCGCCGAGACCTTCGACGGCCTGGAGCGGATCACCGACGCCCACCGCCTGATGGAGTCCAACTCCCACCTGGGCAAGATCGTGGTGCGGGTGTGACCGCGGGGCGCCGCCGGGGTCAGGGCAGCGCGCGCCCGACCCCGTCGTACAGCCCCGCTATCTCCTCGGCGAAGTCCCGCGCGATCGCCGCCCGCCGCAGCTTCAGCGACGGCGTCAGGTGCCCGGACTCCTCCGTGAACTCCACGGGCAGCACCGCGAACCGCCGGATCGACTCCGCCCGCGACACCGCCGCGTTGGCCTCGTCGACCGCCGTCTGGACGTCCGCGAGCAGCCCGCCGTCGCGGACCAGCTCCTCCACCGGCACGTCCTCCATGTCGTGCATCCGCTGCCAGTGCGCGAGCCCGTCCGCGTCGAGGGTGATCAGCGCCGCGACATAGGGCCGGTCGTCGCCGACGACCAGGCAGTCGCCGACCAGCGGGTGGGCCCGCACCCGGTCCTCCAGCGGGGCGGGGGCCACGTTCTTGCCACCCGAGGTGACGATCAGCTCCTTCTTGCGCCCGGTGATGGTGAGGTAGCCGTCCCCGTCGAGCGCCCCCAGGTCACCGGTGGCGAACCACTCCCCCGGCGCGTCCGGCACCGCCTCGCCCTTCGCCGCGTCCCAGTAGCCGGCGAAGACGTGGGCACCGCGCAGCAGCACCTCGCCGTCGTCGGCGATGCGCACCGCGGTGCCCGGCAGCGGCCAGCCGACCGTGCCCGGCCGGGGCCGCAGCGGCGGGGTGAGGGTGCTGGCGGCCGTGGTCTCGGTGAGCCCGTAGCCCTCGAAGACCTCGATGCCCGCGCCGGTGTAGAACGCCGCAAGCCGCCCGCCCAGCGGTGAGCCGCCGCTGATGACGTACCGGACGCGGCCGCCGAGGGCGGTGCGGATACGGCGGTAGACGAGCGGGTCGTACAGGGCGCGGGCGGCCCGCAGCCGGGGTCCCGGCCCGGCGCCGGCACCGCGGGCGCGCGCGGCCTCGGCCTGCGCGTACCGCGTGGCGACGCGGGCGGCGCGGTCGAAGACGGAGGCCCGGCCGAGCCGTTCGGCCGTCGCCCGGCCGGTGTTGTAGACCTTCTCCAGGACGTACGGGATGGCGAGCAGGAACGTCGGCCGGAACGCCGCGAGGTCCGCGCGGAGCTCGTCGGTGCGCGTGGTGGGCGCGTGCCCCAGGCGCACCCGTGCCCGTACGCAACCGACCGCGACCATCCTGCCGAAGACGTGCGAGAGCGGCAGGAAGAGCAGGGTGGAGGCGGGCCGCCGGCTCACGGAGGCGAAGACGGGGTGCAGCAGCTCGGTCGCGTTGTCGACCTCGCTGAAGAAGTTGGCGTGGGTGAGGACACAGCCCTTGGGGCGGCCGGTGGTGCCCGAGGTGTAGATGAGGGTGGCGACGTCCTCCGGGGTGCGGGTGGCCCGGCGTTCGGCCACGGCCTCGCGGGGCACGTCCCGGCCGAGGGCGCACAGCCGGCCGACGGCGTCGGCGTCCAGCCGCCACAGGTGGGCCAGGCCCGGGAGCTCCGTGCGCAGGGCGCGGACCAGCCGGGCCTGCGCGCCGGTCTCGACGACGCACGCCACCGCCCCGGAGTCCCGCAGGATCCAGCCGACCTGCTCGGCGGAGGAGGTGGGGTAGACGGGGACGGTGACCAGCCCCGCGGCCCAGCCCGCGAAGTCCAGCAGCGTCCACTCGTAGCGCGTGCGCGCCATGATCGCGAGCCGGTCGCCGGGCCGCAGCCCGTGGGCGAGGAGTCCCTTGGCGACGGCCAGCACCTCGGCGGCGAAGCGGGCGGCGGTGACGTCCCGCCAGAGTCCGTCCTGCTCCTTGCGGCTGAAGGCGACGTCGGCGGGGGCCGCGGCGGCGTTGTCGAACGGCAGGTCCCCGAGCGAGCCCCAGTAGACGGGAGGGGCGAGCGCGGGGACGGCGGCCTCACGGACGACGCCGCCGAGGGACGTCGTGCGGGGCGGAACGAGTACGGGCGGCGGTACGGGGCTGTGCGGTACGGACACGTGCGGCTCCTGTTCCAGACCCACATGCGAGACCCACGGGCAAGCTACTTACTCGGCGGTAGACCCTGGCCGCAAAGGTACGCCTCGCGCAGTCCCGTCTCCAGAGGGCCTCGGCCCCCGCGGCCGGGCGCGGCCCGGCGCCGGGCCGGGCCCGCCGGCCGCGCCGGAAGGGGCGTCAGGGGCGGGCGGAGGCCGTCCACCGCTGCCCGTTCATGAGGTTCTCCAGGCCCACCCACGCGACGTTCATCAGCGTCGCCGCCGTCTCCTTGGCCGTGGGCACGGCACCGGTGCGGTCGTTGGCCCACCCGGCGAGCGACTCCGCCGCCCCGACCAGGGCGTGCGCGAGGCCGGAGACCTCGTGGCCGGGAAGCGCCCCCGCGCCGCCGGCGTCCCGCTCCCCCGCCGCCGCCGCGCCGTCCGCCGTTTCCGCCAGCAACCGCGTGACGAGGTCGACGATCTCCTGCCGCAGCTCCGCCACCACCACGGCGAACGGCTCCCCGTGCGTACGGGCCTGGCAGCTGAGCACCGCCCAGCCGGCGGGGTGTTCGGCGGTGTGGGCGAAGAAGGCGCGCAGCCCGCTCCACAGCCGGCTCTCGGCGGGGGCGGCCGGGTCGACCGCGGCCCGCACGGCCTCCATCAGCGCCGTCGCCTCACGCCGGATGCACGCGCTGAAGAGGTCTTCCTTCGAGTTGAGATAGAGGTAGACCAGCGGCTTCGACGCCCCCGCCAGCTCGGCGATCTCGTCCATGGACGCGGCGCGGTAGCCGCGCCGGGCGAAGACCTCCACGGCGGCGTCGAGCATCTGACGCTCGCGCACCTCGCGCGGCATCCGCTTGGCCTTGCCCCCGGCCCTCGGTCCGGCGCCGCGCTTGCCGGCCGCGCCGGGCTTCGCCGCGCGGCCCTGCCCGCCGGCCTTGGGCTCCGGCTCGGCGCGGGCCACGGCGCCCCGCTTGCGCGGCGCGGCCACCGGTATCCGTGCAGCATTCACGAAATTCACGACAGAAATCCCTCCGCCCCCGTGACGGTACCGGCAGGTAATATCACAGGGAGGGAGGACGTCAAGGGTACGGATCAAGCCGACACGACGTCGGCCCGCCGTCCCCGGGGGTCCGCAAGGCGTGTGCCCGCCCCGCGCACGCCGACGCCCCCGGCCGCGCGGGGCGGCGACCGGGGGCGCTGACGGTACGGCTACGCGGCCACCGGCGCGGGCTGCCGCTCGGGCCGGGGCTCGGCCTCCAGCTTCGAGCCGTCGGCGGTCTCGTAGGCCTCGCGGTCGAGGATCCCCTCGCGGGAGGCGACCAGGATCGGGACGACCGACTGGCCGGCCACGTTCGTCGCGGTGCGCATCATGTCCACGATCGGGTCGATGGCCAGCAGCAGGCCCACGCCCGCCATCGGCAGGCCGAGCGTCGACAGGGTCAGGGTCAGCATGACCGTCGCGCCGGTGAGGCCGGCGGTGGCGGCGGAGCCGATGACCGAGACGAAGGCGATCAGGACGTAGTCCTTGACCTCCAGCGGCACGTCGAAGACCTGGGCCACGAAGATCGCGGCGATGGCCGGGTAGATGGAGGCGCAGCCGTCCATCTTGGTCGTCGAGCCGAACGGCACCGCGAAGGAGGCGTAGTCCTTGGGCACGCCGAGGCGCTCGGTGACCTTCTGCGTCAGCGGCATCGTGCCGACGGAGGAGCGGGAGACGAAGGCCAGCTGGATGGCGGGCCAGGCGCCCTTGAAGAACCGCAGCGGGTTGACCTTGGCGACCGTGGCCAGCAGCAGCGGGTAGACGACGAACAGCACGAGGGCGCAGCCGACGTAGATGTCGGCGGTGAAGGTCGCGTACTTGCTGATCAGGTTCCAGCCGTACTTGTAGACGGCCTTGCCGACGAGGCCGAGGCTGCCCAGCGGGGCGAGGCGGATGACCCACCACAGCACCTTCTGCAGCAGCTCCAGCACGGACTCGCTGAGCGAGAGCAGCGGCTGGGCCTTCTCGCCGACCTGGAGGACGGCGACGCCGGCGACGGCGGCCATGAAGACGATCTGGAGCACGTTCAGCTCGGTGAACGGCGTGATGACGTCGGTCGGGACGATTCCGGTGAGGAAGTCCAGCCACGACCCCTTCTTCTTGGGGTCGGCGCCGTCGGCGGCGGTCAGGCCGGTGCCGGCGCCCGGGTCGGTGAGCAGACCGATGGCGAGGCCGATGACCACCGCGATCAGCGACGTGATCATGAACCAGAGCAGGGTGCGGGTGGCCAGCCGGGCGGCGTTGGAGACGTTCCGCAGGTTGGTGATCGACACCAGGATGGCGAAGAAGACCAGCGGGGCGACCACGACCATCAGCAGCTGGACGAAGATGCCACCGATCTTGTCGAGGGTGGTCTGCAGCCACCCGACGTCACCGCTCTTGGCGGCCCAGCCGAGCAGGGCGCCCAGCACCAGGCCGAGCAGGATCTGGGCCCAGAAGGGGACCTTGGGTATGCGGGACGTGCGCGACGTCGCGGGCACGGGGGATGAGGACAACGGGATCTCCGGGGGACAGGCAGAAGTCAGAAAGAGGCGCCGGGGCACCGGGGAGAGTCCGAACCGTTGCGTACGGGATCTCCGGCCGCGGGACGCCACGAGAGCGGGAGCGTCACATCAACGGCGGCGACAGGCCGCGGAGACGCGGCGGCAAAGATCGACGTGCAGGCGCGCCACGAGCACGGGGCTCGTGGGGGGCTGGGGCGCTGCTGCTGTCTTCATGTCGACCACGTTAACACTTGTTCTTTGAGGAACCCATAGGAATTCTTGGGGTTCCGCCTTCGGAAAAACGCCGAAGCCCCGCCACGGAAGGGGGATTCCATGGCGGGGCTTTGAGTCGGTGTGAGGAGTCTTACACCTCTACGACGCCTTGCGGGCGATACGGGCGTTACACCCCGTCCTCCTGGCCGGCGTTGGCGGCGAAGCGCTCCTTAGCCCGGTCCACCCGGTGCGAGATCTGCACGGACATCGCGTCGCGCTGCTTGCGCAGCAGCACGAAGCTGAGGGGCCCCGAGATGACGAGCGCGAGCAGCAGCATCCAGAAGATGTTCGAGCCGTTGACCCCGATCGGGATGAGGTGGGCGTAGCACAGCACCCACACCACCGCGAAGCACGCGACGAGCAGGCCTATGCGCGAGGCGGTGTAGCGCAGCGAGGCGTACTTGTGGCTACTGGCGGTACTCACAGTCGGACCTTCTTCTCCAGCGGCAACCAAAAGGGTCGCTTCCAGTCAAACACGGCCGGTCAAACCCGGACCGCACCCGGGGGTCACACACGCATCGGCTGGGGCGACTCGCGCAGCGAGGCGTCCGGGCCCGGGTACTCACGGATGATCTCGTAGCGCGTGTTGCGCTCCACCGGACGGAAGCCGGCCTCGCGGATGAGGTCCAGCAGGTCGTCGCGGGTGAGCTTGTTGGGCGTGCCGTAGTTGTCGGCGTCGTGAGTGATCTTGTACTCGACGACCGAGCCGTCCATGTCGTCCGCGCCGTGCTGGAGCGCCAGCTGGGCCGTCTGGACGCCGTGCATGACCCAGAACACCTTCACGTGCGGGACGTTGTCGAACAGCAGGCGCGAGACGGCGAAGGTCTTGAGCGCCTCGGTGCCCGTCGCCATCGTCGTGCGGGCCTGGAGGCGGTTGCGGACCTTGCCGTCCTTCATGTCCACGAAGTCGTGCTGGTAGCGCAGCGGGATGAAGACGTGGAAGCCGCCGGTCTCGTCCTGGAGCTCACGCAGCCGCAGCACGTGGTCCACCCGGTGCCGGGGCTCCTCGATGTGCCCGTAGAGCATCGTCGCCGGGCCCTTGAGGCCCTTGGAGTGGGCGAGGCGGTGGATGCGCGACCAGTCCTCCCAGTGGGTGTCGTGGTCGACGATGTGCTGCCGCACCTCCCAGTCGAAGATCTCCGCGCCACCGCCGGTCAGCGACTCCAGACCGGCGTCGATCAGCTCGTCGAGGATCTCCTCGGCGGGCATTCCCGAGATCTTCTCGAAGTGCTGGATCTCGGTCGCGGTGAACGCCTTCAGGGAGACGTTCGGCAGCGCCTCCTTGAGCGCCCGCAGGGAGCGCGGGTAGTAGCGCCAGGGCAGCGTCGGGTGGAGGCCGTTGACGATGTGCAGCTCGGTGAGGTTCTCGCTCTCCATGGCCTTGGCCAGGCGGACGGCCTCCTCGATGCGCATGGTGTACGCGTCCTTCTCGCCCGGCTTCCGCTGGAACGAGCAGTAGGCGCACGACGCCGTGCACACGTTCGTCATGTTGAGGTGACGGTTGACGTTGAAGTGGACGACGTCGCCGTTCTTCCGCGTCCGCACGTGGTGCGCCAGCCCGCCCAGCCAGGCCAGGTCGTCGGACTCGTACAGCGCGACGCCGTCCTCGCGGGTGAGCCGCTCCCCGGCGAAGACCTTCTCCTCCAGCTCGCGCTTGAGCCCAGCGTCCATGGGTGCGCCCGCCTCTCCTGATGCTCCGGATGACCGCTTCGAGCGTACTCCCCCGCTTTTACACGTCCTCGGGCAGCTCGCCCACCCGGTTCTCCCACTTGGTGGACAGCACGATCGTGGTGCGGGTGCGGCTGACGCCCTTGGTGCCGGACAGCCGGCGGATGGTGCGCTCCAGGCCGTCGACGTCGCCGACGCGGACCTTGAGCATGTACGAGTCGTCGCCGGCGATGAACCAGCAGTCCTCGATCTCCTCCAGGTCCCGCAGCCGGCGGGCCACGTCCTCGTGGTCGGCGGCGTCCGAGAGCTGGATGCCGATGAGCGCCGTGACGCCGAGCCCGAGGGACGCGGAGTTGACGGTCGCCCGGTAGCCGGTGATGACACCCGCCGCCTCCAGGCGGTTGATCCGGTCCGTGACGCTCGGCCCGGACAGGCCGACGAGCCTGCCCAGTTCCGCGTACGAGGCCCGGCCGTTCTCCCGCAGGGCCTGGATGAGCTGCCTGTCCACCGCGTCCATAACCTGGCACCTTTCAATAATCAGCGAACTCGCCGGTTTACGTGTAGAATCTAAGGCACGTGGGGCGCTAGACCCCGCAAATCTTTCACCAGATCGTCGAACCAGCGACGATCCTTCGATCCTCAGGAGTGAGGCCCCCGTGTACTCGATCGAGATGGCCTACGCCCGTATGCGCGAGCTGCAGGACCTGGCCAACCGCTCGCGTGCCCACCAGTCCCCCGAGCCGCGCCGCACCGCGAAGTCCCGCACCCCGCGCGCGAAGAAGAGCTAGCCCTCACGGCGAGAGCCACGCGCACCACCGAGCTCTCCCTCCCACCGGCGGTACAGCCGATGCGGCACCCCTGCCGCGTCCAGCACCCGCCCGGCGACGAAGTCCACCAGATCCTGGATGTGCGTCGCCCCCGCGTAGAACGCCGGCGAAGCGGGCAGCACCACGGCTCCCGCCTCGTCGAGCGCCACCAGCTGTCTGAGCGTCTGACCGCTGAGCGGCGTCTCCCGCACCGCGACGATCAACGGTCGCCGCTCCTTCAGCGTCACGCTCGCCACGCGCTGCAAGAGGTCCTTCGAGAGTCCGAGCGCCACCCCGGCCACGCACGCCGTGCTCGCCGGGACGATGAGCATCCCCTTGACGGGGTACGAGCCCGAGGACGGGCCGGCCGCCAGATCCCCGGCTGGCCAGTACCGCACGTCGGACACGTCGACGTCGAAGGCGTGCGGCTTGCCGTCCGCCCCCATCGAGAGCCAGCCGGTCAGGTCCTGCCGCCAGTGCGCGTCCCGGAAGGCGATCCCCGTCTCGTCGAGCAGCGTCAGCCGCGAGGCGCGGCTGACCACCAGGTCCACGGCCTCGCCCGCCGCGAGCAGCCCCCGCACGACGGCCGCCGCGTAGGGCGTCCCGGACGCGCCGGACACCCCGACCACCCAGGGCCGGCGTCGCGTTGAGTGTTCGTTGCGCTCCACACCCCCGAGCCTATCCGGAGGTAATGACCCCGGGCCGGGCCAGGCGACTCGGTCGGGTGACGCACCGGGCGCTTTACGAGGCGGCGTTCACCGCTCAAGATCCACATCAAGCTGTCGTGAAAGAACTTTGACATGATCGATCGCTTTGCACTTTAGTTATCGTTTGCCAAGAACCGTCAATGGGGGAGCGCATCATCAACACCACGCGTAAAGCACTGGCCGCCGCCGGCGTTGTGGCGGTCATCGCCGCCGGAACGACCGCCTGCGACCCGAGCGACAGCCTGAGCCCGGCCGCCAAGGTCAAGCAGGCCTTCGACAAGCTCGGCAAGCAGAAGTCGCTCTCCACGGAGATCGGCTTCAACGCCAGCGCCGACCAGATCTTCAAGGCCATGAAGGACGAGAAGGGCTTCACGCGTGAGGACGCGGACATGCTCGCCGGCATGCGCCTCGCCTACTCCTTCGGTTCCGACAAGGCCCTGAAGGACGCCGAGAGCGACGACAAGAGCTTCAAGTACGGCGTGGCGCTCACCCTCACCGGCGACAAGCCGATGTTCGAGGCGCGCCAGGTCGACGAGAAGGCCTACCTCCGCCTCGACTTCAAGGGCCTGTCCTCCTTCGTCGAGAAGCAGCAGGCGAAGAAGGGCAAGAAGGCCGACGCCGAGGACAAGGCCTTCCAGAAGCTGATCAACGACGCCGACCAGCTCCCCTCGTCCCTGGCCTCCGTCAAGGGCGCCCTGAAGGGCGACTGGATCAGCCTCGACCCGGCGACCTTCGAGGAGTTCGCCAAGTCGATGGACAAGGGCGGCGACACCAAGAGCGCCAAGCCCGACCCCAAGACGCAGAAGCAGATCTACGAGGTCCTCCAGCGTGCGCTGACCGACAACGCCGAGGTCAAGGACGCGGGCAAGAAGGACGGCATCGACCACGTCAAGGCCACCGTCCCGGCCAAGAAGGTCGCCAAGGACATCTCCGAGGGCCTCAAGCCGCTGAAGGCGAAGCTCGGCGACAAGGCCGGCAAGCTGGACGAGCTGGACCGCGACCTCGAGAAGCTGGACAAGAAGGACGACAAGAACGTCACGTTCGACGTCTCCATCAAGGACGGCATGCTCGCCGGCCTGACCCTCGACATCGGTCAGTTCGACACGAAGGCCAAGGGCGAACTCCCCCTCAGCATCGGCTTCAAGTCCGGCTCGGGCAAGGTCGAGGCCCCGGCCGGCGCCCAGGAGCTCAAGCCGCAGGACCTGATGGGCGCGGCCATGTTCGTCATGGGCGGCGGCAAGGACGAGTCGGGCCTCTGACGCCCGGCGGACCCGCTGTCCGTACGGACCCTCACGCACGGAAAGGGCGGCACCACCTCTCGGTGGTGCCGCCCTTTCGCACAGGTCCTCAGACCGTCAGCCCGCGCACCAGAAGGTCGAGCAACGCGCACACGAAAAGCGCGATTCCGATAAAACCATTCACGGTGAAAAACGCCCGGTTCAAGCGCGAAAGATCACGCGGCTTGACGATCGAATGCTCGTAAAGGAACGCACCGGCGACCACCACCAGACCCGTCCAGAAGAAAACCCCGGCATGCGCGGCCAGGGCGTACCAGACCAGCAGACCGGTGGTGACGGCGTGGCACGCGCGCGAGCCGTACAGCGCCGCCGGAACGCCGAAGCGCGCCGGGGTCGACTTCACCCCGTGGGCACGGTCGGCGGCCACGTCCTGGCAGGCGAAGATCAGGTCGAAGCCGCCGATCCAGACGCCGACCGCGAGACCGAGGATCACCGCGTCCCACGACCACTCCCCCGTCACCGCGAGCCACGCGCCCACCGGGCCCATCGCCTGGGCCAGGCCCAGGATCGCGTGCGGGAAGTTGGTGAAGCGCTTCCCGTACGGATAGACCACCATCGGGACGACGGCGATCGGCGCGAGCGCCAGGCACAGCGGGTTGAGCAGCGCGGCCGCACCGAGGAAGAAGAAGACGGCCACCCCGGCCCCGGTCCACGCCGACCGCACCGAGACCGCGCCGGTGACCAGCTCGCGGCCCGCGGTGCGCGGATTGCGGGCGTCGATCTCGCGGTCGATGATGCGGTTGCAGGCCATGGCGAAGGTGCGCAGGCCGACCATGGCGACGGTGACGAGCAGCAGCCTGATCCAGTGGATGTTCCCGTCCAGCTGGAACATGGCGGTCAGGGCCGCGATGTAGGCGAAGGGCAGAGCGAAGACGGAGTGCTCGATGAGCACCATCCTCAAGAACGCCTTGACCTTGCCGCTGGACGGCGCGGGCCCGGGGCTCAGTACGCCCTCGGCGGCGGAGGTCACAGCCCGTACTCCTTCCAGCGCTTGGTCACCCGGTCGGCGACCTCGGGGTCCGACTCGACCATGTGCGGCCAGCCGCCGTCGCGGGTGTAGCCCTCCTCGGGCCACTTCGCGGTGGCGTCGATGCCCGCCTTGCCGCCCCAGAACTGCTGGTACGAGGCGTGGTCGAGGTGGTCGACCGGGCCTTCGACGACGGTCAGGTCGCGGGCGTAGTCGACGTTGCCGAGGGCCCTCCAGGACACCTCGTGCAGGTTGTGCACGTCGCAGTCGGCGTCCACGACGACGATCAGCTTGGTCAGCGACATCATGTGCGCGCCCCAGATCGCGTGCATGACCTTCTGGGCGTGCTTGGGGTACTTCTTGTCGATCGAGACGATCGCGCAGTTGTGGAAGCCGCCGGACTCCGGCAGGTGGTAGTCCACGATGTCCGGCACGATGATCTTCAGCAGGGGCAGGAAGAACCGCTCGGTGGCGCGGCCCAGCGGACCGTCCTCCGTCGGCGGCCGGCCCACGACGATCGACTGGAGCAGCGGACGCCTGCGCATCGTCACACAGTCGATCTTCAGCGCCGGGAACGGCTCCTGCGGGGTGTAGAAGCCGGTGTGGTCGCCGAAGGGCCCCTCGGGCAGCATCTCGCCGGGTTCCAGCCAGCCCTCGACGACGACCTCGGCGTTGGCCGGGACCTGGAGCGGGACGGTCTTGCAGTCGACCATCTCGATGCGCTTGCCCTGGATGAAGCCGGCGAAGAGGTACTCGTCGATGTCGCCGGGCAGCGGCGCGGTGGAGGCGTACGTCACGGCCGGCGGGCAGCCGAAGGCGATGGCGACCGGCAGCCGCTCGCCGCGCTTGGCGGCGACCTGGTAGTGGTTGCGGCTGTCCTTGTGGATCTGCCAGTGCATGCCGATGGTGCGCTTGTCGTGGCGCTGGAGGCGGTACAGGCCGAGGTTGCGGACGCCGGTCTCGGGGTGCTTGGTGTGCGTGAGACCGAGGTTGAAGAAGGAGCCGCCGTCCTCGGGCCAGGTGAAGAGCGCCGGCAGCTGCTCCAGGTCCACGTCGTCCCCGGTGAGGACGACCTCCTGGACCGGCGCGTCGCCGGACTTCACCTTCTTCGGCGGTACGTGCGCCATCGCGCCCAGCTTGCCGAAGGCCTCCCTGACCCCGACGAAGCCCTGGGGCAGCTCCGGCTTGAGCAGTCCGCCGATCTTCTCGCTGATCTCGTCGTACGACCCCAGCCCGAGCGCCTTGAGGAGCCGGCGGTCGGTGCCGAAGACGTTCATGGCGAGCGGCATGGCCGCGCCCTTGACGTTCTCGAAGAGCAGCGCGGGACCGCCCGCCTTGTTCACCCTGTCGACGATCTCCCCGATTTCCAGGTACGGGTCGACTTCGGCCTTGATGCGCTTGAGATCGCCGTCGCGCTCCAGAGCCCGGAGGAAAGAGCGAAGATCGTCATAAGCCATGCGTTCCAGTATCGAGCACGCACTACCCTGGATTCGTCACGGGGGCCGCCGCGCGGCCCGCAACACCGCACTCCGGGGGCCGCCGCCATGCTCAGGTATCTGCCGTTTCTGCTGATCCTGGCGTTGTGGATCTATGCCTTCGTGGACTGTCTGAACACTCCCGAGGACGAGGTGCGGGGCCTGCCGAAGCTGGCGTGGGTGTTCGTCATCCTGCTCTTCGGCGAGGTGCTGGTCGGCCCGGTGGCCTGGATCATGGCGGGCCGCCCGCGCGCGGCCGCGGGCCCCCGGTCGTACGGGCGCCGGGGCGCGGACAAGGAACGGCGCTGGGTGGCGCCGGACGACAATCCGGAGTTCCTCCGCTCGCTCAAGCCGGACGACAAGGGCGACGGCGGCCCGGCGAGCTGACCCGCCCCGCGGCGGGCCGATCATACGGCCGGCGGTCGGCCGGACGGCCTAGACGGCCGATATCGAACGGGTGAAGTAAACCGCTCGGAAAAGCCGATCATCTGCTCAACTCTGGTTTCTTCACGCCCATTTGACGGGTCGTTCACTCCCTCCCCCCTGTCCCCGACGATGCCGTGCCGGGAGAGTCGTAGCGGTCACACTGTGGCCGCAGGCGACTCCAGGGAGGGACAACCATGCCCACACCCGACATGACCCGGCGCAGACTCCTCGGCTCCGCCGTGGGCGCGGCCGCCGGCGCGGCGGCCCTGTCGCTGCTGCCGCCGAGCGTGCAGCGGGCGGTGGCGGCGGGGCCGGCCCGGCGCGGTTCGCTCAGCGACGTCAAGCACGTGGTCATGCTGATGCAGGAGAACCGGTCCTTCGACCACTACTTCGGCACCCTCAAGGGCGTCCGCGGCTTCGCCGACCCCGACGCGCTGCGCCTGCCGGGCGGCCGGACCGTCTTCCACCAGCCGGACGCCGAGAACCCGGCCGGCTACCTGCTGCCCTTCCACCTCGACACCCGCAGCTCCAGCGCCCAGGCCATCCCCTCCACCAGCCACGCCTGGGCCGTGCAGCACGAGGCGTGGAACGGCGGCAAGATGGACCGCTGGCTGCCGGCGCACCGCAAGGCGGACGGCAAGAACGGCCCGTACGTGATGGGCTACCACACCCGCGAGGACATCCCGTTCCACTTCGCGCTGGCCGAGACGTTCACCGTCTGCGACAACTACTTCTGCTCGGTCTTCGGCCCCACCTGGCCCAACCGTCTCTACTGGATGACGGGCACCATCGACCCCGCCGGCAGCCGGGGCGGCCCCGTCATCGACAACACCATGCCCGCGCCCTACCGCTGGACCACCTACGCCGAGCGGCTCCAGGCGGCGGGCGTGAGCTGGCGCGTCTACCAGCAGACCGACAACTACGGCTGCAACATGCTGGAGTACTTCCGGACCTTCCGCGACGCCAAGCCCGGCAGCCCGCTGTACGAACGCGGCATGCGCCGCCTTCCGGAGGGCACCTTCGAGGACGACGCCCGCAACGACCGGCTGCCGGCCGTGTCCTGGATCATGCCGACGGCGGGGCAGTGCGAGCACCCCGACTACCTGCCGGCCGCGGGGGCGGACTTCATCGCGAAGAAGATCGAGGCGATCGCCGCCAACCCGGAGGTGTGGCGCAAGACGGTCTTCATCCTGAACTACGACGAGAACGACGGCCTCTTCGACCACGTGCCGCCGCCGGTGCCGCCCGCGGGGACGGCCGACGAGTTCGTGCGGGGTCTGCCCATCGGCGGGGGCTTCCGGGTGCCGTGCGTCATCGTCTCGCCCTGGACGGTGGGCGGCTGGGCGGCCGGCGAGGCCTTCGACCACACGTCGGCGCTGCGGTTCCTGGAACGCTGGACGGGCGTGCGGGAGCCCAACATCAGCACCTGGCGACGGCGCACCTTCGGCGACCTCACCTCGGCCTTCGGCTTCGGGGAGCCGCCGAGCCCGCCGCCGCGGCTGCCGGTGGACACCGAGCGGCAGCTGGAGCAGGCGGAGTGGGAGGTCGCCAACCTGCCCACCCCCAAGCTGCCGGGCCGCGCCCAGACCGTCCCGCCGCAGGAACCCGGCACCCGGCCGCGCCGCTAGGGGGCGCCCGGCGTCAGGACGTGTCGCCGCGCTCGTAGCGCCCTCGCAGTTCCCGCCAGCGGTCCAGCGTCCACTGCGACCAGTCCGCGGGATGCCCGCCGAGCGCCTGGAGCAGGTACTCGAAGTGGTGGTGCCAGCCCGCCAGGCAGTCCAGGCGCACGTCGTCGGTCCCGGCGAGCTCGTTGGTGAAGTGCAGCAGCGTCCCGCCGACCCCCAGCGGCCCCGGCTCCAGCTCGAAGCGGACGCGCCCGTGGATGTCGACCGTGTACTCCACGAGCCGCGGCGGATCCCAGGCGGTCACCCGCCCGGGAGCCACCGTGGCGTGGCCCTGTGGGTCGGTGTTCTGCCACCGCAGCGTGATGGCCCCGCCCTCGCGCTGCTCGAACGGCTCGGCCACGGCCAGCCAGGACGGCAGCCCCTCGGGCGTGGCCACCGCGGCCCACACCTCGTCGACGGGGTAGGGGATCGACAGCTCGTAGCGCAGGGTGTGGGTGTCGCCCGTGGACTCGGACGCGCCGTAGGGGGAGGGGATCTCCATGGGTCCACGTCTAACACGGTCAGGTGCGGCTCGCGCGGTGGTCGCGGGGCCAGTCGGACGTGTCGATGGTGACCTCCGGGTACGGCAGGGTGAACGTGGACCCGAAGGTGTAGACGACCTCGTCGGTGTACTTTCCTTCACGCGGATCGTGGTGGACGTGCACAAGCCCGGACTTCGGGTCGGCGATGAGGTAGGTGGGCACCCCGGCGACGGCGTAGACGTTCAGCTTGGCCTCGTAGTCCGCGCGCCGACTGCCGCGGGAGACGACCTCGGCCACGAACTCGACATCGCGGTAATCGTGGTTACCCGCCTCGTCCTCTTCAGCGCCGTCCTTCACCAGCGCCACATCCGGCGCGAAGCCATTGAGATAGCCGGGAAAATCGACGCGTACGTCCCAGAGGATGTTCGCTTTCCGGCCGAGCGCGTCCGTCAACGCCATGGTCAGCAGCTGGATGATCTTCGAATGGACCTTGCGCTGGGGATTCATGATGATCTCCCCCTCGATGATCTCCACCCGGTAGTCCGCAGGCAGATTCAAATGCTCAAGATCATCGAACATCCTGTCGAGCTCCGCCGAGTCCCGCACAGCCGCCATTCGACACCTCCCCTGGTCTCATTCGAGTCTATGGACGCACGCCGTCCACCGCTCGCACAAAGGCCCGCTTCCCCCGAACGAGGGAGCGGGCCTTCGTGGACGCGCGCGGCGCGACCGTGCGGTCACACCCCCGCGTAGGAGTGCTTGCCGCTCAGCAGGATGTTCACGCCGTAGTAGTTGAACAGGTAGCAGGCGAAGGCCAGCAGGGCCAGGTAGGCGGCCTTGCGGCCCTTCCAGCCGGCGGTGGCGCGGGCGTGGAGGTAGCAGGCGTAGGCGACCCAGGTGATGAAGGACCAGACCTCCTTGGGGTCCCAGCCCCAGTAGCGGCCCCAGGCGGCCTCGGCCCAGATCGCGCCCGCGATGATCGTGAAGGTCCACAGCGGGAAGACGGTCGCGTTGATGCGGTACGCGAACTTGTCGAGCGTGGCGGCCGAGGGCAGGCGGGAGAGGGCGTTGTCCCAGGCGCCGGTGGCACGGCCCTCCGCGAGCCGGACCTCGTGGCCGTCGCGGAAGAGGTAGAAGAGCGTGGAGGTCGCGCCCACCCACAGCGCCGCGCCGGAGATGATCGCGCAGGAGACGTGGATCCACAGCCAGTAGGAGTGCAGGGCCGGCACCAGCTGGTCGCTGTCGGTGTACAGCACCGAGACGGCCAGGCCCAGGTCGAGCAGGATCGACGTGGTCAGCGGCAGGCCCAGCCAGCGGACGTTCTTCTTCGCGGCGAGCAGGCCGAGGTAGACGGCGACGGCGGTCATGCCGAAGGTCGTGGAGAACTCGTACATGTTGCCCCACGGCGCCCGCTGCACCGACAGGGCGCGGGTGAGGACGCCGCCGGCGTGGAGGGCGAAGGCCAGCACCGTCAGGGAGACGGCGATACGGCCGTAGAGGTCGCCCTTCTCGCTGGTGCCGGCGGCGCCGGGGCCGTCGGGCACGTCACGGGAGCCGGGGGCGGCGCGGGTGATCACCTCGGGGCGCTCCAGGACGGCGGTGCCGCCGGCCTTCTTCACGGTGACGGCCGGCCGGGCCGGCGCCTCGGCGGTGAGCGCGGCGGCGGTCCGGCCGACGGCGCTGCGGCTGCCGAAGACCCACTCGGCGATGTGCGCGAGGAAGGCCAGGGTGTAGACGGCCATGGCCGAATAGATCAGCACGTTGCTGACGTGGGCCAGGTTCTCGTTGGTTGCGGCGGCGAGGGTCACGCGCGCGCTCCTTCGGACGGTTCGGCGGGGTCTTCGGCGGGTTCTTCGGTGGGCGTCCCGGCGGTGTCGTCAGCGGCCGCGGGCGGTGCGTCGGGCTGGAGGGCGGCGACGATGCCGGTGAGCTCCTCGGGCAGCCGCGCGGACTCGCTGCGGCCGAGGCCGGCCACCTCGACGACCGTACGCCCGTCCTCGCCCGCGACGGCCCGCACCCACACGCGGCGGCGCTGGATGAACAGCGAGCCGGCCAGGCCGACCAGGGCGGCGCCGGCGCCGGCGAGCGCCAGCTCGTTGCCGGGCTTCTGGGAGACCTGGAAGGTCGCCCACTGCCTGATGGCGTCGAAGTGCAGCTCGCCCGCGCCGTCCGGCAGCTTCATGGTGTCGCCGACCTTGAGGGCCTTGGCGAACTTCGAACCGTCCGGCTCGGTGAACTGCTTCATCCTGGACACGTCGAGCTGGTAGACGCTCTGCGGCAGGCCCGCGTCGATGCCCAGGTTGCCGCGGTAGGCGGTGAGCACCAGGGCGGGGTTGTCGAGCGCGGGGAACTGGGAGGCCATCCGCCCGGTGCGCAGGTCCAGGGTGGGCACGAAGTTGCCCTTGAAGCCGAGGTCGTCCTCCTTGCCGTCCTTGTCGCGGTAGTCCGGCACCTTGAGGACGCTGGTCTCGGTGACGTTGCTGTCCAGGGGGAGCGAGGGGATCGGGCCCCGGAAAGCGACGTTGCCCTGGCCGTCGCGGACGGTGACGATCGGGGCGTAGCCGTGGCCGATGAGGTAGACCTTCGACCGGCCGGTCTCCAGCGGCTCGTTCACCTTGATGGTGGCCTTGCGGCGCGGGCCGTCGGGCGTGTCCCGGTAGGTGACGTGGGCGGCGTAGTCGCGCGGCGTGCCCTTCTGGGGGCCGGTGCGCTCGTAGGTCCCGGAGAAGCTGTCGAGGTCGAAGTCGAAGGGGTCGAGGTCGTCGGCGGTGAACAGCGAGCCGGACTTGAAGTCGTCGTACTGGGTGAGGTTGTTCGCGAAGCCGTCGCCCTCGACGACGAGCTTGCCGCCCTCGGACTTCCACAGCTGGCCGGAGGCGAAGGCCACCAGCAGCACGATCAGGGAGACGTGGAAGAGGAGGTTGCCCGCCTCGCGGAGGTAGCCCTTCTCGGCGCTGACGGCGTCGCCCGCGGCCACGGTGCGAAAGCGCCGGCGGCGCAGCGCCCGGTGCGCCGCAGCCAGCACCCGCTCCGGATCGGCGTCCGTGTGCCAGGTGGCGTGGGCGGGCATCTTGGTGAGGTGGCGGGGGGCGGCCGGCGGGCGGCCGCGCAGCTGGCCGACGAACTGCCAGGTGCGCGGGACGATGCAGCCGATGAGGGAGACGAACAGCAGGATGTAGATCGCGGAGAACCACACCGAGCTGTAGACGTGGAAGAGGCCGAGCTTGTCGTAGACCGACGTGAGGCTCTCGTGCTTCTCCTTCCACTGCTCGACCTTCAGCGGGTCGACGCTGTTCTGCGGGACCAGCGAGCCCGGGATCGTGGCGAGGGAGAGCAGGAAGAGCAGGAGCAGCGCGACCCGCATCGAGGTCAGCTGCCGCCAGAACCAGCGGCACCAGCCGAAGGTCTCGCGGGCCGTCCAGGCGAGCCACCCGAGGGCACCGGGCCCGCGCATGCCGCCGAAGGAGCCGGGTACGGCCTGCTCGCGGTCCTCGGCGGGGGCCGTGGACATCTGCGCGCCCGCGGCTCCGGCACCGGCGTCGGGCTCCTCCGGCGCCGGCGCGGAGGGGGTGCTATCGGTCTTGGCCATGGTTCAGATCCCGGGGGTGAAGTTTTGCGACCACGTCTGCAGCTCGCCGACCATGCTGTCCCACACTCCTGTGACCAGGAGCAGGCCGACCACGACGAGCATCGCGCCGCCGGCCCGCATGACCCAGACGTAGTGCCGCTTGACCCAGCCGAACGCGCCCAGCGCGCGCCGGAAGGCGACCGCGGTCAGGACGAAGGGCAGCCCCAGGCCCAGGCAGTAGGCGACCGTCAGCAGCGCCCCCCGGCCGGCGCTGGCCTGGTTGAAGGAGAGCGACTGCACGGCGGCGAGCGTCGGCCCGATGCACGGCGTCCAGCCGACCCCGAAGAGCACTCCGAGCACGGGCGCGCCGGCCAGGCCGATCGCGGGTCTCGTGTGGAAGCGGAACTCGCGCTGCCCGAAGAGGCCCAGGGCGCCCATGAAGGCCAGCCCGAGCACGATCGTCAGGCCGCCGAGCACCATGGAGATCGTCTCCTTGTGGTCCTGCAGCGTCTTGCCGAAGTAGCCGAAGAAGGCGCCGGCGGAGACGAAGACGGCGGAGAAGCCGGCCACGAAGAGGGAGGACCCGGCCACCATCCGGCCGCGCCGGGCCTCCGCCAGGTCGGCGCCGCTGACGCCGGTGACGTAGGAGAGGTAGCCGGGCACCAGCGGCAGCACGCAGGGCGAGAAGAAGGAGATGAGCCCGCCGAGCACGGCCACGGGAAGGGCCAGCAGCAGCGCGCCGGACAGGACGGTCTGGTTGGTGTCGGTCGCGGCGGCGAGGACGTGCGCGGCGGCGGGGGACCCGGTGATCACGGGGTCACTTCTCCGCTACCAGCGGGTCGAGCGTCTTGCGCAGCTCTTCCTCGCTCAGGGCCTTCATCGCCCGGGCCGCGATCTTGCCGTCGCGGTCGATGAAGACCGTCGAGGGGATGGACTGCGGGTTGAGGCTGCCCTTGGGGAAGCGCAGCAGGAGCTTGCCGGAGGAGTCGTACAGGCTCGGGTAGGGAACCTTGAACTCCTTCTCGAAGGCCTGGGCCGGGGCGGGGTCGGGGTCGCGGGTGTCAAGCCCGACGAACTCCACGCCCTTGTCCTTGTAGTCGTTGGCCACGGTGACGAGGTTCTTGGCCTCGGCCCGGCAGGGCGAGCACCACGAGCCCCAGACGTTAAGGACGACGATCTTGCCCTTGTACTCCTGGGCGACGTCGAGCTGCTTGCCGTCGATCGTCTTGCCGGACAGCTCCGGCGCGTCCCGCCGGCCCGCCCGGTCCTTGGCGACGTCGACCCCGCCCGTGCCCTGCACGAACTGGGTCTGCCCCCCGCCACCGGAGGTGTCCTTACCGGAACCGCACGCGGTCAGCGTCAGTGCCGCGAGGGCGGCTCCGGCGGCCAGCACGGTGGTACGACGGCGGGAAGGGTGGCGTCGAAGGGCGCGGCAGGCACTCATGTGAAAAGTTTCGCATGGGCGGTTTGGGGATCTTCCGCACCCCCCTCGGTCCGCTCCGGCCGCCGGCGACGGCCCCGGGCGGCCGGCTCAGACGGCCCGCGGGCTCCATTTCTCGCCCACGTCGAGCCTGCGCAGCCCTTCCAGGACCTTCGGGCTCTGCACGTCGAGCCAGTCGACGAACTGCCGGAACGACACCAGACGCACGTCACGGTGCTTCTCGTCGGCGATGTGTTTGAACGCCTCCTCGACGGCGTCCATGTAGATCCCGCCGTTCCAGGTCTCGAAGTGGTTGCCCACGAAGAAGGGCGCCCGGTTCGTCTCGTAGGCCCGCTGGAACCCCGAGATGTAGGCCTCGGTGGCCTGCTCGCGCCAGCTGTCGTAGTGGTGCGAGGGGCCGCGCGTGGTCCTCTTCGACTGGTTGGCGAGGATGTTGTAGTCCATGGACAGGACCTCGAAGGAGTGCCCGGGGAAGGGCATCTGCTGCAGGGGCAGGTCCCACAGCCCGTGGTTCTTGCGCGGCCACACCTGCTGGCCGCCCTCGGAGCTCGCGTCGTACCGCCAGCCGAGCCTGGCCGCCGTCGGCAGCAGCCGCCGCTGGTTGAGCAGGCACGGCGTACGGCCCCCGACGAGCTCCTTGCGGTAGTCGAAGGGCAGCGGGTCCAGCCCGGTGAACCCGGTGTTCGTCCGCCACCGGGTGACGAACGAGACGGCCTGCTCGATCTCGGACTCCCAGTCCTCCGGCGTCCAGTGGGCGACCGAACCGCCGCCCGAGCAGAAGTGCCCGTTGAAGTGCGTGCCGATCTCGTGGCCCTCCAGCCAGGCGGCACGCAGGTTCTTCAGGGTCTCCTTGATGTGCGCGTCGGTGAGGTAGCCGATGTCGGAGGCCCCGGCCGGGTTGTTCGGCGGCTCGTAGAGGTGCCGCTTGTCCTCCGGCAGCAGGTACAGGCCGGACAGGAAGAACGTCATCGTGGCGCCGTGGTCGCGGGCCAGCTTCCGGAACCGGGGGAAGAGGCCGTTGCCGACCTCCCCCGCCCCGTCCCACGAGAAGATCACGAACTGTGGCGGCTTCTGACCCGGCTCCAGGGGCTCGGGCTTCGACGGCTGGTTGGGCTGCGCCCCCATGTCCGCCGTCGAACCGTCACCGATCGGCCGGGCCTTGGCCCGGGCGCTCGCCTTCGAGGAGGGAGCCCGCACGGCCTCCGGCTCCGCGGAGCAGCCGGCGACACCGAGCGCCGCGGCCGCCCCCACCCCCATGCCGAGCAGGTCCCTTCGGGTGATGTCGCGCATGTCGGCTCCGTCCGTGCTCGCTGCGCCCCCGTACCATATGCGGTCCATATAAGTGGACATTGAGTACGAGGGCGCGTCGAAGTACGTCGGTTGCGCTCTTTCCCTGCTCTTTATGGGTTTTTACGGACTTACCGAGGCATGACGCGGGAGGCACGCGCCCCGGCGTACGACCCCTCAGGCCCCGAACGCCTTGGCGCCGCCCTTGACCGGCTTCGCGCCCGCCAGCAGATGAGCCGGCACCAGATCCCGCGCGGGCTCGCTGTATCCCACCGAAACGATCTTGTCGCCGCGGTAGGTGAACGTCGTCAGGCTCGCCAGCGTGCACTGCCGCCGGCGCGGGTCGTGCCACAGCCGCCGCTTCTCCACGAAGCTCCGCACGATCCAGATCGGCAGCTGGTGGCTCACGCACACGGCCTCGTGACCACGCGCCGCGTCCTTCGCCGCGTCCAGCGCCCGCATCATCCGCACGACCTGCTCGATGTACGGCTCGCCCCACGACGGACGGAACGGGTTCGTCAGGTGCTTCCAGTTCGCCGGCTTCCGCAGCGCGCCGTCACCGACCCCGAAGGTCTTGCCCTCGAAGACGTTCGCCGCCTCGATCAGCCGCTCGTCCGTCGCCAGGTCCAGGCCGTGCGCCTTCGCGATCGGCGTCGCCGTCTCCTGCGCCCGCTCCAGCGGCGAGGCCACCACGTGCGTGACGTCCCGCTCGGCGAGGTGCTCCGCCACCCGGTCCGCCATCCGCCGGCCCAGGTCCGACAGGTGGTACCCGGCCTTACGCCCGTAGAGCACGCCGTCCGGGTTGTGCACCTCGCCGTGCCGCATCAGGTGCACGACGGTGATGTCGCTGTCGTTGCTCACTTGTCCCCCTCCGTCGCCTCGGCCGCCGCCCGCGCCGCGGCCGGCAGGGCCGCCGCGATCCGCTCGACCGCCGCCGCGTCGTGGGCCGCGGAGACGAACCACGACTCGAACGCCGACGGCGGCAGGTACACGCCCTGCGACAGCATCGAATGGAAGAAGGCGTTGAAACGGAACGCCTCCTGGGTCCGGGCCCGGTCGTAGTCCGTGACCTCGGACTCGGTGAAGAACACCGAGAACATGTTCCCGGCCGTCTGCAGCCGGTGCGCCACGCCCTCCTTCGCCAGCGCCCGCGTCACCAGCCCGCTGATCTCCGCCGACACCGCGTCCACCCGCTCGTACGCCGCGTCGTCCAGCAGCCGCAGCTGCGCCAGGCCCGCCGCCGTCGCCACCGGATTGCCCGAGAGCGTACCGGCCTGGTAGACGGGGCCCGCCGGCGCCAGGTGCGCCATCACGTCGGCCCGGCCGCCGAAGGCCGCCGCCGGGAAACCACCGCCCATGACCTTGCCGAAGGTCATCAGGTCCGGCTTCACGCCGTCGATCCCGTACCAGCCGGCCCGGCTCACCCGGAAGCCCGTCATGACCTCGTCGGAGATGAACAGCGCGCCGTTCTGCGCACAGGCCGTCTTGAGCCCCTCGTTGAAGCCCGGCAGCGGCGGCACCACGCCCATGTTGCCCGGCGAGGCCTCGGTGATCACACAGGCGATCTCACCCGGGTGCGCGTGGAAGGCGGCGTGCACCGCCTCCAGGTCGTTGTACGGCAGCACGATCGTGTCACCGGCCTGCGCGCCCGTGACCCCGGGCGTGTCCGGCAGCCCGAACGTCGCCACGCCGGAGCCGGCGGCGGCCAGCAGCGCGTCCACGTGACCGTGGTAGCAGCCGGCGAACTTGATCACCTTGGCGCGGCCGGTGAAGCCGCGCGCCAGTCGGATCGCCGACATCGTGGCCTCGGTGCCCGACGACACCAGGCGCACCTGCTCGACCGGCTCGACGCGGGCGACGATCTCCTCGGCCAGCGCGACCTCGCCCTCGCCGGGCGTGCCGAAGGACGTGCCGCGCGCCACGGCCTCCTGGACGGCCGCGATCACCTCGGGGTGGGAATGGCCGAGAATCATCGGCCCCCACGAGCACACAAGGTCCACGTATTCCCGGCCATCCGCATCGGTGAGGTACGGACCCGTACCGGACACCATGAACCGGGGTGTACCGCCCACGGCGCGGAACGCGCGGACCGGAGAGTTCACGCCACCGGGGGTCACGACCGCCGCGCGGTCGAAGAGCGTCTGCGAGACCGGGGCTTCATACGTGTAGGGCAGTTGGGGGCTGACCTGCGGAAACTCGTTCACTGGTTCGCTCCGATCGTCCTCGACACGCCTCGCGCTGCTGCTTCCGACGGCGCCGGGACGGCCCCGCAGGGGCGCGCGAGGGCCCCTTCTACGTACGCATCTGCCATGCCGACAGGGTACGTCTCGGTCTCTGGGGCCCTGTCTCCTCACGGCCCGACGCTCACGGAGGGCGTGGGGGTGGCGTCCTGCAGGCCTCGAATGGAGCGACCGCCCCCCACAACGGCGGGAACGGGGGGAGACGGCTGCGTGGTGCTGACCTCCACGCCATGAGGCGGGCCCCGATCCAGCGCACTCCGCCAGGCAGCGTGACGACGTGACGGCGTGGAGCCCATGTGCGACCCTCCCCCGACCTGCGGGACGGGGCCGGGGTGGTCACAGAAGCGCGGTGGCGACACATGATTTCCGGCCATTCTTCGGGCGCCGCATTCATCGCAGCAGGCATCGCCGATGACCTCCGCCGGAACCGTGAGGTCGCCCGCGAGAGAATCGACAGGCGCCAGTGGCCAGCACGCACATATCCCCTACGAATGACGATTGCCAGCCCGACCGGCCCCACCACGGAAATAAAGGATGGGAACCGATCCCGGCTCGTCCATCACTGCGGCGGGGAAATCTTTCCGAGCCCCGAAACGTGCGAGGAGACACCTATGGCTGCCCTCCATGCATGACCGGCGAAAGGCCGCTGCGAGGAAACACTGAGGAGAAGACCCCGGCGCCGCCCCGTGCAAAAGGCCCGGTCAAGCTCTCACGCTCGACCGGGGCCTCACCGCTGAACTATCGCCGCCTATACGGCCTGTACGTACGCCTCCGCCTCCTCCGGCTTCCGGCTCGCCATCTTGACCGTCACCCGCTTCTCGACCTGGCAGACACGGTTCACCCCACCTCGGCCGGCGGCCTTGGCGATGCGCACCTCGTCCACGAACAGGCTGACCAGCATCCGCTTTTCAGCGACGGTGGCACCGGCCCACCACGACCCCCTGCCCAACGGGTCTCCCCCGGGGTCCTCGGTGTACGTCCACTGCTCGACGGGAAGTGCCGCCTCCTCGGGACCGCCCACGTCCTGGATCCGGCTTTCGATCGCCGCCAGCCGCTGTTCCCGCGCCTCCTTCTCGTGCCGGAAGCGCGCCCGACCGATCCGGCCTTCGTAGATGCCCGAGTCAAGGTCGTCGTACAGCTCGTTGATCGACTTGATGACCGCCGCCCGCTCCCCCACGAGCGAAGCGCGCTCGCTCCTCTTCACCGGGGTCTCGCTCGCCTGCGCGAATCGCCGCCTCGCCTCGGCAAGCACGTCCAGCGTCTGCGGATCACCCTCCGCGGTCATGAGGAGAGCCATGATGCAGCGAGCGACGTAATCGTTCACCTCGTCCTGATTGATCGTGTTACCCCCCTCGTGCTTGCCGGGTTCGGCTACGCCGGGTGCACGACTGCACTTGTAGATGCGGGGCGAGCCGGTCATGGGGCGGTCGCACTCACATCTGAGCCTGTCCATGGCCGTCAGGACGTACCGGGCCCTCGTACTTCCCGTACCGCGTAGACGCCCCTCCAGCCACTCCTGGAGCTCGAACCAGCGGGGTGGAGGAATGAGTGCCTCACCGATCGTGACCGGCTCTCCCGTTTCCTCATCTCGGAGGATCTTGTACCCCTCCAGAGTGCCGGTCGGCGCCCCGTCCTTGTCCTTTCGGTAAACCGCCTCGGCCGCGAACCCCGCCAGCCGGGGATCGGTAAGAATCCGCTTCACCGTGGGTGTCCGCCACGGACCGCCTTTTTGACTCGGCACCGAGTTGGTGTTCAGCCACGTCGTGACTCCGCCGATCGAGGCAGGGTGGGCGTTCTTCTCCCCCTCCCAGCGCTTGCCCTTGTACGCGAGGACGCGGTCGACCATGCGAAGGACCACACTGCCTTGATCGGTCCCGTCAGCGTTCCTCGGCACCGGACGCAGGAGACGGATCGTGAGGGTCACGGCCTTGCCGTCCACCTCGCGCGTCACCTGCTCGGAGTAGCTCTCCATGCCGTAGGGCGGGATGCCCCCGAGCCACCCGCCGAACTGTTTGGCCGTACGCTTCGCGCCCTTGATCATGTCGCTCTTGTTCTTGCCGTCTTGGTGCTCCGCGTCCAGCCGCGTGATCAACATGATGAGTTCCATCGTGTCGCCGGGCGAGAAGGAGCCTTCGCACACCGAGGTGATCGTCACGCCGAGGCTGAATAACTCAAGCACGACCGGAATTGCGTCTTTGGGCTCACGACGGGAAAACCGCGTGACGTCGAAGACTATGATCTCGTGGACCTTGCCCGCACGGCAGGCGTTCAGCAGTCGCTCGAAGGCTTTGCGATTCGCATTCGGGCCATAACCGGAGACTCCGACGTCCCGGTAATGCCGAAGAAACCTACAGCCCCGGTCCCGTGCCTTCTTCTCGTTGGCCTCGTCCTGCGCAGCCGGACTGGCTTCTGACTTGTCCGCCTTCTTCTTTGACTGGCGGGTATACCCTGCTGCTACCCGGAGCACGGCAGCAACGTGCTCCGGGTGCCCAGCTCCTGAGATGTGGGTCACAGCCGGAGCCTAGCGAACTACCCTAGTCACATGAAGCAGGGCACTGTATGGATAGCTCACGCTGGCCATACATCTCAGAGCGCCGGACGGAGTCGCGTCCGGGCGTTTCACGCGCCGCCCACGGGGGAGGTCTCTGAGACGATGATCGGGTTGCGCGGCGGGGGCTCTGCTGCCTAAAAATGCGGTCAGGTGGAGATATGCATCGCGGTGGCGGACTGGGCGAGGGCACCGATGACCTGGGCCCCGAGCGAGCGCCCCATGCCCAGCGTGGGCGGCACCGGCGCGAGGAACAACGCGAACAGAGCAGTGTGAGCAGGAGTGGCCGGGTGGGGGTGACCTACAAGTACTTCGGGGCACCGAACGGTGCGACCGCTGCCCGCGTGCCCATCTCCATGCGCCCTGAGGAGCTCGGCGGTGACGAGCTGGGCATGGGCGGGATGTTCACCCGGATCAAGCCGGAGACCGTGGCCGCCATGGTCCTCACCGGCATCGAGGGCATACCCCTGCACAAGGTCCCCCCGCTTGAGCTCGTCGTTCTCCACCCCGACTACGCGGTCGTCAAGCTGCCCATGACCGTCGTCGACCCGCTGCGCGGCATCGGCGAGGAATCGGTGGGCGCGGCGGCGTTCATCTGGTCCACGGTCCCCGACCGGGGCGGCCCCCGCGACGCCTTCACGGTCTACCAACTACTGCACGAGTGGCAGGACTTCTCCCACCGCCTGCACGAGGCCGGCCACGAACCGTACTGCCTGGTCTGGCCGTAGAAATCCCCTTTCACCCCGCCCCGGCCGTACCCTGCGCCTCATGCTGATCGTCCGTTCCACCGCGCTGTTCGTCCTCGCCGCCCTCCTGGAGATCGGTGGGGCCTGGCTCGTCTGGCAGGGCGTGCGGGAGCACCGGGGCTGGGCGTGGGTCGGCGCCGGCGTCATCGCCCTCGGCGCGTACGGCTTCGTCGCCACCCTCCAGCCGGACGCGCATTTCGGCCGGATTCTCGCCGCGTACGGCGGTGTCTTCGTCGCCGGCTCGCTCGCCTGGGGCGTGGTCGCCGACGGCTACCGGCCCGACCGCTACGACGTGGCGGGCGCGCTGGTCTGCCTGGCCGGCGTGGCAGTGATCATGTACGCGCCGCGCGGCCGCTGACCGCCCGCACCGCCCCGCCTATGCTGCGCGTAGATCCCGCGCGCAACAGGAGGCCCACCATGAGCACCCGCACCGCAGTCATCACCGGCGCGAGCAGCGGCATCGGCGCCGCCACCGCCCGGCAACTGGCCGCCGCCGGCTACCGCGTCGTGCTCACCGCCCGCCGCGCGGACCGTATCCAGGCCCTGGCCGACGAACTCACCGCGGCCGGCCACCAGGCCGTCCCCCACGCCCTCGACGTCACCGACCGCGCCGCCGTCGACGCCTTCGCCGCCACCCAGGACCGCGTGGACGTCCTGGTCAACAACGCCGGCGGCGCCCTCGGCACCGACCCCGTCGCCACCGCCGACCCCGCCGACTGGCGCGCCATGTACGAGGTCAACGTCCTCGGCGTGCTCAACCTGACCCAGGCCCTGCTCCCCCGCCTCACCGAGGCCGAGGGCACCGTGGTCGTCCTCTCCTCCACCGCGGCCCTGGCCACCTACGAGGGCGGCGGCGGCTACGTCGCCGCCAAGCACGCCGCCCACGTCATCGCCGAGACCCTGCGCCTGGAGCTGTGCGGCCGGCCCGTACGCGTCATCGAGATCGCCCCCGGCATGGTCAAGACCGACGAGTTCGCCCTCACCCGCTTCCGCGGCGACCAGGACAAGGCCGCCGCCGTCTACGCGGGCGTCGCCGAACCCCTCACGGCCGACGACATCGCCGACACCGTCACCTGGGCCGTCACCCGCCCGCCCCACGTGAACGTCGACCTGCTCGTCGTCCGCCCCCGCGCCCAGGCCTCCAACTACAAGGTCCACCGCGAGGCCTGAGCCGGACCGGTTCCAAGGCCGGGACCCCGGCCGCGGCCCCCGGGACGGATGCGCGAACGATCATGGCGCGCTAGTTTCGTACACCAGGCCGCTCCGGATCGGGCGGCTCCTACGAAACAGGGGGATCCCATGCGCGTCATCGCCTTCGACCACCTCGTCCTCAACGTCTCCGACGTCGAGCGCTCCCTCGCCTTCTACACCGGCCCGCTCGGCCTGGAGCCCGTCCGCGTCGACGAGTGGCGCGCCGGCAAGGTCTCCTTCCCGTCAGTGCGCGTCTCCCCCACGACGATCATCGACCTGGTCGAGGGCGAGCGCGGCGAGTCCAACGTCGACCACATCTGCCTCGTCGTCGAGCCCCTGGACTGGCAGTCCGTGATCGACGCCGGCACCTTCACCGTCGTCGACGGCCCGGGCAAGCGTTTCGGCGCCCGCGGCGACGCCCAGTCCGTCTACGTCGTCGACCCGGACGGCAACACGATCGAGCTGCGCTGGTACCCGCAGGACGTGTAGCCGTCCCAGCCCGGGGGCCGTCTCGCTCAGCCCTTCACGCAGACGACCTGCTTGAGGTGCGCCACGACCTCGACGAGGTCCCGCTGCTGCTCCATGACCTGCTCGATGGGCTTGTACGCAGCCGGGATCTCGTCGACCACGCCGCGGTCCTTGCGGCACTCGACGCCGCGCGTCTGCTCCGCGAGGTCCTGCTCGGAGAAGCGCTTCTTCGCCTGGTTGCGGCTCATCCGGCGGCCCGCGCCGTGGGAGGCGGAGTTGAACGACGCCTCGTTGCCGAGGCCGCGCACGATGTACGAGCCCGTGCCCATCGAGCCGGGGATGATCCCGTACTCACCGCTGCCCGCGCGGATCGCGCCCTTGCGGGTGACCAGCAGGTCGACGCCCTCGTAGGTCTCCTCGGCCACGTAGTTGTGGTGGCAGGAGATCTCGGGCTCGAACATGGGCTTGGCCTTCTTGAACTCCTTGCGGAGGACGTCCTTGAAGAGCGCCATCATGATCTCGCGGTTGTGCCGTGCGTACTCCTGCGCCCAGAACAGGTCGTGCCGGTAGGCGGCCATCTGGGGCGTGTCGGCTATGAAGACGGCCAGGTCGCGGTCGACCAGGTTCTGGTTGTGGGAGAGCTTCCGGGCCTCGCCGATGTGGTACTCGGCCAGTTCCTTGCCGATGTTGCGGGAGCCGGAGTGGAGCATGAGCCACACCGCCCCTTGGTCGTCGATGCAGACTTCGCAGAAGTGATTTCCGCCGCCAAGGGACCCCATCTGCTTCAGCGCCCGCCCCTGACGGAACTTGACCGCTTCCGCGACCCCGTCGAACCGCGCCCAGAAGTCGTCCCACCCCGCCGTCGGCAGTCCGTGCAGCCGGCGCGGGTCCACCGGGTCGTCGTGCATGGCGAAGCCGACCGGGATGGCCTCCTCGATCTTCGACCGCAGTCGCGACAGGTCACCCGGCAGGTCGTTCGCCGTCAGCGACGTCTTCACCGCCGACATGCCGCAGCCGATGTCGACGCCCACCGCCGCCGGGCACACCGCGCCCCGCATGGCGATCACCGAGCCGACCGTGGCGCCCTTGCCGAAGTGGACGTCCGGCATCACGGCCAGGCCCTGGATCCACGGCAGGGTGGACACGTTCCGCAGCTGCTGCATCGCTACGGGCTCCACGGTCGCCGGGTCCGCCCACATGCGGATCGGTACCCGGGCGCCAGGCACCTCGGCGTAGCTCATATCTTCCTCATTCCCCCGAAAAGCGTGAATAACGCAAAAGCCGGACCTATCCGCTCATCCACGACAGGGGGACGGCAGACGCGGCAGCGCGTGCGGTACACATTGTGTCCAGCCGCCGCCCAGCGGCAGCAACCAGTTTTCGGGCGAAGGGAGCCACGGACAGTGCAGCGAAGGGCGTACGCACCGGTAGCCGCACTCGCCGCGGCGGTGCTCTCGGCGGGGCTCGCCGGGTGCAGCGGGGGCGCCGGGGCCAGTGGCGGGGGCGTCGACGCGAAGGCGGGGCAGGCGGGGTCCGCGGCCCCCGCGGGGCCGCCGGGGAAGTACCGCAACCTTCCCGAGCCCTGTGGCTACGTCGGCAGGGACACCCTGCGCCGGATGCTGCCCGGGGTGAACGAGGCCGAGAAGGACGAGGCCGAGAAGCTCCTGCGCGGCCAGGCGGCGATCACCTACGACACCGACCGCCGCGTCGGCTGCCGCTGGAAGCTGGAGACCCCCGACGGCACCCGCCATCTGTCCGTGGACTTCGAGCGCGTCGTGTCGTACCAGGCGGGCGTGAGCGACGAGGACCGCGCGCAGCAGTTGTACGACCGGCTGGCGACCGCCGCGCACATCCCGGCGGCCGCGGCCTCCCCGTCGGCGAAGCCCTCGGCGAATCCCTCCGCGCAGCCCTCCGGCACGCCCTCGGGCGGCCCCTCCGCCCCCGCCTCGCCGGGTGCCGGCGGGAATCCGGGGCCGGGGCCGCAGCTGGCGGACGCCTCGATGGCCCCCTCGGCGCCGGCGTCGGCGTCCTCGGACCCCAAGCTCGCGCCGCGTTCCCTGGACGATCTCGGGGACGACGCGTACGTGGACGACCGGCTGGTGGGCTCGGCGTCGAGCGTGCACCGGGATGTGACGGTCGTCTTCCGGTCGGCCAACGTGCTGGTCACGATCGCGTACGACCAGTGGACGACGGACAAGCAACACGTTCCCGCCAGCCAGGATCTCCAGGGCAAGGCGCAGAGTCTGGCTCGTGAACTGGATGCGGGGCACTTCGGCAATTAGCCCGGCGAGTACCGCAGCATTTCGGCCGTCGCCAACTGGTCGCCGCGTACCGTGCCCGTAGGCAGGGGCGCCCGTGCGTTTCGAGGGCCGGCCCCGGCGACATCCCCCATCGCACCCCTAATCGAATGAGCGAAGGATCCATGCACCGACGAACAGCCCCGCGACTCGCCCGAATCCTCGCCTGCGCCGCAGTACCGGTGATGCTCGTCGCCACCGGCTGCTCGTCCGACGACTCGGGTGGGAAGAAGAAGGAGTCGGCGAAGCCCACGCAGTCCGCGAAGCCGACGTCCACCGCTTCGGTGAAGCCGGCGGCGTACGGCAAGCTGCCGGAGGTGTGCAAGACGCTTTCGGAGAAGACCGTCGACAAGCTGGTGCCGAAGGCGGAGAAGAAGGAGGGCAAGGCCCTTCCGTCGACCGACACGAACGACTCGGCGAGCTGTTTCTGGAGCGGTCTGAACGACGAGGACGTCAAGGACCTGCAGTTCCGTTCGCTGACGGTGTCGCTGAAGCGTTTCCCTTCGGACCCGACGCTGGGTTCGGGCGAGAAGCGCGCGCAGGACTTCGCGGCGCAGCAGACGACGAAGGCGGCGACGCAGGACGGTGCCAAGGACGCCAAGACGGAGAAGGCGGGCGACGTCGGTGACGACGCGAGCGTGGTGAGCACGCAGACGAAGAAGGACGACAACGACTTCACGAACGAGACGGTCGTCGCCCGTTCGCAGAACGTCGTGGTCAGCGTGAAGTACAGCGGTGCGGGCTACGAGGGCGCGAAGTCGCCGAACGCGGACGACATGAAGAAGGACGCCCAGGAGGCGGCCAAGGAGGTCGTGGCGGCGGTCGCGAACGCGAACAAGCAGTAGGTCCTGCGAGCGGGGCCTGGCGAAAAGGGCCGCCCGCCCGGTGATCACTCACCGGGCGGGCGGCCCTTTCGTGTGCCGCGGGTGCGGTCGCCGGTCAGGCGGCGAGCAGCTTGCGGACCCGGTCGGCCCCGACCGCGAGGAGCAGGGTGGGGAGGCGGGGGCCGGTGTCGCGGCTGACGAGCAGCTGGTAGAGCAGGGCGAAGAACTCGCGCTGCTTGACCTTCAGCTCGGGCGTGGGCTTGGCGTCGGGCTCCAGCCCGGCCAGGACCTTGGGGACGCCGTAGACGAGCGTGGTGAGGCCGTCGAGGGACCAGTGGTCGTCGAGGCCGTCGAGGAGCAGGCGCAGGGATTCGCGGGCCTGGTCGTCGAGGGAGGCGAGGTGCTCGGTGTCGGGCTCCTCGCGGACGATGGTGCGGGACTCGGCGGGCACCTGGGTGTTGATCCAGTGCTCGGCCTTGTCGAGCCGGGGGCGGGCCTCGTCGAGGGAGGTGACGGGGTTGGCCGGGTCGAGGTCGCTGAGGATGCGCAGGGTCTGCTCGTCGTGGCCGGCGGTGATGTCGACGACCGAGGCGAGCGTGCGGTAGGGCAGCGGGCGCGGGGTCGCCGGCAGTTCGCCGGCGGCGGTGCGGACGGCGCGGCTGTGGGCGGCGGCGTCGGCGGGCAGGGCGGTGCCGTCGGCGACCTTGGCGTTCAGCTTGTCCCACTCGTCGTAGAGACGCTGGATCTCCTGGTCGAAGGCGATCTTGAAGGACTGGTTGGGGCGGCGGCGGGCGTAGAGCCAGCGCAGCAGCGGGGCCTCCATGATCTGGAGGGCGTCGCCGGGGGTGGGGACGCCGCCCTTGGAGGAGGACATCTTGGCCATGCCGCTGATGCCGACGAAGGCGTACATGGGGCCGATGGGCTGGACGCCGTCGAAGATCGGGCCGACGATCTGGCCGCCGACCTGGAAGGACGAGCCGGGCGAGGAGTGGTCGACGCCGCTGGGCTCGAAGATCACGCCTTCGTGAGCCCAGCGCATGGGCCAGTCGACCTTCCAGACGAGCTTGCCGTGGTCGAACTCCTTGAGGAGGACGGTCTCGCCGTGCCCGCAGGCGCAGGTGTAGGTGAGTTCGGTGGTCTCGTCGTCGTACGCCGTGACGGTGGTGAGGTCCTTGTTGCAGACGGTGCAGTACGGCTTGTACGGGTAGTAGCCGGTGCTGCCGCTGCCGTCGTCCTCGGCGGCTGCGCCGGAGCCCTCGGCGGCCTCGAGCTCTGCCTCGTCGAGGGGCTTCTGGCTCTTCTTGGCCGGCTTGGCCTTGGTGCGGTACTGGTCGAGGATGGCGTCGATGTCGCCGCGGTGCTTCATCGCGTGCAGGATCTGCTCGCGGTAGGCGCCGGAGGTGTACTGCTCGGTCTGGCTGATGCCGCGGTACTCGATGCCCAGCTCGTCCAGGGCCTCGATCATGGCGGCCTTGAAGTGCTCGGCCCAGCTGCCGTGGGGGCTGCCGGGCGGGGCGGGCACGGCGGTGAGGGGCTTGCCGATGTGCTCGGCCCAGGAGGGGTCGATGCCGGCGGGGACCTTGCGGTACCGGTCGTAGTCGTCCCAGGAGAGGACGTGGACGCATTCGTGGCCGCGGCGGCGGATCTCGTCGGCGACCAGGTGCGGGGTCATGACCTCGCGCAGGTTGCCCAGGTGGATCGGGCCGGAGGGCGACAGGCCCGAGGCGACGACGATCGCTTTGCCGGGGGCGCGGCGCTCACCTTCGGCGATGACCTCGTCTGCGAAACGGGAGACCCAGTCGGCCTCGGTGCTCTGAGCCTGAGCCACGGCACTTCCTTCCTTACGGTCCTGGCATGACCATTGTCCCAGACGTGGGAGGTGGCTTGGGGGTTGCCCGACCGGCGGTGAAATCCCGGTGGGGCTGTGATAGGCGCATGGGATACTCAGGGTGTCGAAAACGCCTCCTACCGGAATGGCACCCATCCCATGGCTTCGGTTCCCTCCCTCGCTTCCACGCTCCACCAGCGCATCGCGGACGCCCTCTCGGCTGCCCTGCCGGAGGCCGGTGCGGCGGACCCGCTGCTGCGACGGAGCGACCGGGCGGACTTCCAGGCCAACGGGATGCTGGCGCTGGCGAAGAAGCTGAAGGGCAACCCGCGGGAGCTGGCCGCGAAGGTCGTCGAGTCGCTGCCGGTCGGTGAGGGTCTGCTGATGCAGGAGATCGAGGTCTCCGGGCCCGGCTTCCTCAACATCACCGTGTCCGACAAGGCGATCACCGAGACGCTGGCGGCCCGCGCGGCGGACGACCGGCTCGGCGTGCCGTTCAAGGAGCACCCGGGCACCACGGTGATCGACTGGGCCCAGCCGAACGTGGCCAAGGAGATGCACGTCGGCCACCTGCGGAACACGGTGATCGGCAACTCGGTCGTCCGGCTCCTGGAGTTCACCGGCGAGAAGGTGGTCAGCCGCCACCACATCGGCGACTGGGGCACGCAGTTCGGCATGCTCATCCAGTACCTGATCGAGCACCCTCACGAGCTGGACCACAAGGCTGCCGAGGACGGCCCGGCGGTCTCCGGTGAGGAGGCCATGTCGAACCTGAACCGGCTGTACAAGGCCTCGCGTGCGCTCTTCGACGCGGACGGGGAGTTCAAGACGCGGGCCCGGCGCCGGGTGGTGGACCTGCAGGCGGGCGATCCGGAGACGATCGCGCTGTGGCAGAAGTTCGTCGACGAGTCGAAGATCTACTTCTACTCGGTGTTCGGCAAGCTGGACGTGGAGATCCGCGACGAGGACATCGTCGGCGAGTCGGGTTACAACGACATGCTGGCGGAGACCTGCCGGATGCTGGAGGAGTCCGGTGTCGCGGTGCGTTCGGAGGGTGCGCTGTGCGTGTTCTTCGACGACGTCAAGGGCCCGGACGGCAATCCGGTGCCGCTGATCGTGCAGAAGTCGGACGGCGGTTTCGGGTACGCGGCCACCGACCTGTCGGCGATCCGTGACCGGGTCTTCAACCTGAAGGCCGACACGCTGCTGTACGTGGTGGACGTCCGGCAGTCGCTGCACTTCAAGATGGTCTTCGAGACCGCCCGCCGGGCCGGCTGGCTGACGGACGACGTCAAGGCCGTGCAGCTGGGCTTCGGCACGGTGCTGGGCAAGGACGGCAAGCCGTTCAAGACCCGTGAGGGCGAGACGGTGCGTCTGGTGGACCTGCTGGACGAGGCGATCGGCCGGGCGACGGACGTGGTGCGGGAGAAGGCCGAGAAGGTGGGCCTGAGCGAGCAGGAGATCGTCGAGAACGGCGAGTACGTGGGCATCGGCGCCGTGAAGTACGCGGACCTGTCGACGTCGGCCGCGCGTGACTACAAGTTCGACCTGGACCAGATGGTGTCGCTCAACGGCGACACGTCGGTGTACCTCCAGTACGCGTACGCGCGGATCCGCTCGATCGTGCGCCGCGCGGGCGAGGCGAAGCCGGTGGCGCACCCGGAGCTGTCGCTGGCGCCGGCCGAGCGGGCGCTGGGTCTGCACCTGGACCAGTTCGCGGCGACGGTGGCGGAGGCGGCCGGGGAGTACGCGCCGCACAAGCTGGCCGGATACCTCTACCAGCTGGCCTCGTTCTACACGACGTTCTACGACCAGTGCCAGGTGCTCAGCGAGGACAACGCGCCGGAGCTCGTGGAGAACCGGCTGTTCCTGTGCGACCTGACGGCCCGGACGCTGCGCGAGGGCATGGCGCTGCTGGGCATCCGCACGCCCGAGCGGCTCTGACCCTCAGCCCGTCCCGGCGCCGAGTTCGAACCAGATGAGCTTGCCGACCAGCCCCTGGGGCTGGTCGCGCAGGGCGAAGCCGCCCCAGCTGTCGGCGCACCACTGGACGAGCCCGAGGCCGCGGCCGCGCTCGGCGCCTTCGGCCTCGGCGTCGGGCACGCGGACGCCGTCGAGGGCGGGGAGGCGGGGGTTGGTGTCCCAGACGGCGACCCGCACCCGGTCGCCCTCGCGCTTGACGCGCACCGAGGCGGGGCCGTCGGAGTAGCGGTAGGCGTTGGTGACGAGCTCGGAGGTGAGGAGCTCGGCGGTGTCGGCGAGTTCGAGGAAGCCGTGCTCCTCGAAGATGGTGCGCAGGGTGCGGCGCGCGATGCAGGGCGCCATGGGGTCCGAGGGGACCTGAAGCGTGTACTCCCAGTCGTCCGTGATTTCGGGGTCATGGCTCATGCACGCCTCCGTAGCGTAAGCAATCTGACACACACCGTAACCATGCTCGGAGCGCGTACACGTCGCCTCCGTCATTTCGGCGAGACTCGACCTGTGTGGGTGACGATCGCGAAAAGGTCCACGACGTCTGCGTGAGCAGCGCAAACGCCAAGAACTCGCAATGCGCATATGCCAACGGCGGCGTCCCCACAGCCCTTGAGGGCCGGGGGACGCCGCCGTCGCCTGGGGTTACGGGCGGTGAGCAGCGCCGCTCACAGCTGCCGGGCGACCTCCGTCGCCCAGTACGTGAGGATCATGTTCGCCCCGGCCCGCTTGATGCCGGTGAGGCTCTCCATGATGGCGCGGTCGCGGTCGATCCAGCCGTTGGCGGCGGCGGCCTCGACCATCGCGTACTCGCCGGAGATCTGGTAGGCGGCGACCGGCACGTCGACGGCCTCCGCGACCTTGGCGAGGATGTCCAGGTAGGGCAGCGCCGGCTTGACCATCACCATGTCGGCGCCCTCGGCGAGGTCGAGCGACAGCTCCCGCAGCGACTCGCGGACGTTCGCCGGGTCCTGCTGGTAGGTCTTGCGGTCGCCCTGGAGCGAGGAGCCGATGGCCTCCCGGAAGGGGCCGTAGAAGGCGGAGGCGTACTTGACGGTGTAGGCCAGGACGGAGACGTCCTCGTGGCCGGTCTGGTCGAGGGCGTCGCGGATGACGCCGACCTGGCCGTCCATCATGCCGCTGGGGCCCACGACGTGGACGCCGGCGTCGGCCTGGACCTGGGCCATCTCGGCGTAGCGCTCAAGGGTGGCGTCGTTGTCGACGCGGCCGGCGGAGTCCAGGACGCCGCAGTGGCCGTGGTCGGTGAACTCGTCCAGGCACAGGTCGGACATGATGACCAGCTCGTCGCCGACCTCGTCCCGCACGTCGCGGATGGCGACCTGGAGGATGCCGTCGGGGTCGGTGCCGGCGGTGCCGAGGCCGTCCTTCTTCGCGTCCTCGGGCACGCCGAAGAGCATGATCCCCGCGACGCCGGCGTCGAGCGCCTCGACGGCGGCCTTGCGCAGGGTCTCGCGCGTGTGCTGGACGACGCCCGGCATGGCCGAGATCGGCACCGGCTCGCTGATGCCCTCCCGCACGAAGGCGGGAAGGATCAGGTCGGCCGGGTGCAGCCGGGTCTCGGCGACCATGCGGCGCATGGCCGGGCTGGTGCGCAGGCGCCGGGGCCGGGCCCCTGGGAAAGTGCCGTAGGTGGTGCTCAACTCCGTGCCCTTCTACGCGATCCGGGCCGCCGCTCGCTCGGGCGGGTGACCGGGTCCCCGGCCTCGACCGCGGCATCGCGCCGCGCCGCTCCGAACTCCGCGAGCGCCTCGGCGAGCTTGTGCACCGAGGGCTCGGGCGACAGCACGTCCACCCGCAGGCCGTGTTCCTCCGCCGTCTTGGCGGTGGCCGGGCCGATGCAGGCGATGACGGTGACGTTGTGCGGCTTGCCGGCGATGCCGACGAGGTTCCGCACGGTGGAGGAGGAGGTGAACAGCACGGCGTCGAAGCCGCCGCCCTTGATCGCCTCCCGGGTCTCGGCCGGCGGCGGCGACGCGCGCACCGTCCGGTAGGCGGTGACGTCGTCGACCTCCCAGCCCAGCTCGATCAGGCCGGCCACCAGGGTCTCGGTGGCGATGTCGGCGCGGGGCAGGAAGACGCGGTCGATCGGGTCGAAGACCGGGTCGTAGGGCGGCCAGTCCTCCAGCAGCCCGGCCGCCGACTGCTCGCCGGACGGCACGAGGTCGGGCTTCACGCCGAACTCGATCAGCGACTTGGCGGTCTGCTCGCCCACGGCCGCGACCTTGATGCCGGCGAAGGCGCGGGCGTCGAGCCCGTACTCCTCGAACTTCTCGCGCACCGCCTTGACGGCGTTCACCGAGGTGAAGGCGATCCACTCGTAGCGCCCGGTGACCAGGCCCTTGACCGCGCGCTCCATCTGCTGCGGGGTGCGCGGCGGCTCGACGGCGATGGTCGGCACCTCGCTGGGCACGGCGCCGTACGAACGCAGCTGGTCGGAGAGCGAAGCGGCCTGCTCCTTGGTGCGCGGCACGAGGACGTTCCAGCCGAAGAGCGGCTTGGACTCGAACCACGACAGCCGCTCGCGCCGCTCGGCGGCGCTGCGCTCGCCGACCACGGCTATGACGGGCTGCGAGCCGTCGGCGGACGGCAGCACCTTCGCCGCCTTGAGCACCTGCTGGAGCGTGCCGAGGGTGGCGGTCCAGGTGCGTTGGCGGGTGGTGGTGCCGGCGGCGGTGACGCTGACCGGGGTGTCGGGCTTGCGGCCGCCGGAGACCAGCTCGCCGGCGGCCGCGACCACCGAGTCGAGCGTGGTCGACACGACCGTGGTCGCCTCGCTCGTGCCGGCCTCGGCCCAGCACACCGCGGTGGCGGTGCGGGCGTCGACGAAACGCACGTCGCCGCCCTGGCCGTCGCGCAGCGGCACACCGGCGTAGGCGGGCACGCCCACGGCCGTGGCGACGCCCGGCACCACCTCGAAGGTGAGGCCCGCGTCGGCGCAGGCCAGCATCTCCTCGGCGGCGTTGCCGTCGAGCCCGGGGTCGCCCAGGACCGCACGGACGACCCGCTTGCCGGAGCGCGCGGCCGTCATGACAAGATTGGCGGTGTCCCGAAGGACGGGGATGTCCGCGGCTTTTGATGCCTCGTCAGTAACCGTCTGCGCAGGCGTGTCCACGGTGCTCCGCGCATGCGTACGCACCACGTCGAGCACCTGCGGATCGGCGATCAGGACGTCAGCCGCCGCCAGTGCCTCCACGGCACGCAGCGTCAGCAGTCCCGGGTCTCCGGGGCCGGCACCGAGAAAGGTGACGTGCCCGTACGCGGGGTGGGTCGGGGCGGTGGGGTTCAATGTGCTCGCTCCCCCATAAGACCGGCCGCACCCTTGGCGAGCATCTCGGCGGCGAGTTCGCGGCCGAGAGCAAGGGCGTCCTGGTGGGACGCGGGTACGGGACCGGTGGTGGACAGCTGCACCAGCGTCGAGCCGTCGGTCGTGCCGACGACGCCGCGCAGGCGCATTTCAGTGACAGCCTGGCCGTCGGCCTGCAGGTCGGCCAGCGCACCCACGGGTGCGGAGCAGCCGGCCTCCAGGGCGGCGAGCAGGGAACGCTCGGCGGTCACGGCGGCCCGCGTGTGCGGGTCGTCGAGCTCGGCGAGCGCGGCGGCGAGCGAGGCGTTGGTCGACGCGCACTCGATCGCCAGGGCCCCCTGGCCGGGGGCGGGCAAAACTGTGTCGGGCTCGAGGAACTGGGTCGCCTCGCCGGCCCGGCCGATGCGGTTGAGCCCCGCGGCGGCCAGCACCACGGCGTCCAGCTCGCCACCGGTGACGAACCCTATGCGGGTGTCGATGTTGCCGCGGATCGGCACGGTCTCGATCTCGCGGCCGAGCGCGCGGGCCCAGGCGTTGAGCTGCGCCATGCGGCGCGGCGAGCCGGTGCCGACGCGGGCGCCCGCGGGGAGGGTCTCGAAGGTGAGCCCGTCGCGGGCCACCAGCGCGTCCCGCGGGTCCTCGCGGCGCGGGATCGCGGCCAGCACCAGGTCGTCCGGCTGCCCGGTCGGCAGGTCCTTCAGCGAGTGGACGGCGAAGTCGATCTCGCCCGCGAGCAGCGCGTCGCGCAGCGCGGAGACGAAGACGCCGGTCCCGCCGATCTGGGCCAGGGCCTCGCGCGAGACGTCACCGTACGTGGTGATCTCGACCAGCTCGACCGGACGCCCGGTGACGCGGCGGACGGCCTCGGCCACCTGCCCCGACTGGGCCATGGCGAGCTGGCTGCGGCGGGTGCCCAGCCGCAGCGGCGCCGTGGAGGAGGTGTCGTTCATACCGACTCCCGTGCTGTGTTGGGGTGACCTTGCCGCAGGTCCGCCCGGCTGAGGGCGGCCACTGCCTGCGGGTCGAGGTCGAAGAGTTCGCGCAGCGCGTCGGCGTAGCCGGCGCCGCCGGGGGTGGAGGCCAGCTCCTTGACCCGCACGGTGGGGGCGTGCAGGAGCTTGTCGACCACGCGGCGCACGGTCTGGGTGATCTCGGCGCGCTGCTTGTCGTCGAGCCCGGGCAGCCGGCCGTTGAGGCGGGCCATCTCGCTCGCGACGACGTCGGCGGCCATGGTGCGCAGGGCGACCACGGTCGGCGTGATGTGCGCGGCCCGCTGGGCGGCGCCGAAGGCGGCGACCTCGTCCGAGACGATCGTGCGGACCTGGTCGACGTCGGCCGCCATGGGGGCGTCCGCGGAGGCCTCGGCGAGGGTCTCGATGTCGACGAGCCGGGCGCCGGCCAGGCGGTGCGCGGCGGCGTCGACGTCGCGGGGCATGGCCAGGTCGAGGAGGGCCAGGCGCACGTCCGGGCCGGTGGCCCCCTCCGCGCAGCCGGCGTCGAGCGCGCACACGGCGTCCGTGCGGGCCGCGAGGGCCGTCCGTATGGCCTCGGCGGTCAGCACCAGGCCCGTGGCGCCCGTGCAGGACACCACGATGTCCGCGAGCGCCAGCTCGGCCGGCACCGCGGCCATCTCCACGGCCGAGGCCGCGAGGACGCCCGCGCCCGGCGCACCGGGCTCGGTGAGGATCTGCACCAGGCGCCGGGCCCGCTCCAGCGTGCGGTTGGCGACGGCCACGTGGGCCACTCCGGCGCGGGCGAGCGTGGCGGCGGCAAGCGAGGACATCGAGCCCGCGCCGATGACGAGGGCGCGCTTGCCGGCGGCCCAGTCGGCGACGGCGGCGCCGTCGGCGAGCTGCTCCAGGCCGAAGGTGACCAGCGACTGGCCGGCCTTGTCGATGCCGGTCTCGCTGTGGGCGCGCTTGCCGACCCGGAGGGCCTGCTGGAAGAGGTCGTTCAGCAGCCGTCCGGCGGTGTGCAGCTCCTGGCCGAGCGCGAGGGCGTCCTTGATCTGGCCGAGGATCTGGCCCTCGCCGACGACCATGGAGTCCAGTCCGCACGCCACCGAGAACAGGTGGTGGACGGCCCGGTCCTCGTAGTGCACGTAGAGGTAGGGCGTGAGCTCGTCCAGCGCGACGCCCGTGTGGCGGGCGAGCAGCGTGGACAGCTCGGCGACGCCGGCGTGGAACTTGTCCACGTCGGCGTAGAGCTCGATGCGGTTGCAGGTGGCCAGCACCGCCGCCTCGGTGGCGGGCTCGGCGGCCAGCGCGGCGTGCACCAGCTCGGCCCGGTCCTGCGGCGTGAGGGCGGCCCGCTCCAGCACGCTGACCGGCGCGCTGCGGTGGCTGAGGCCGACGACCAGGAGGCTCATGCCGGCATCACGGCGGGGACGTCCCCGTCCGGTCCCTTCCTGCTGCCCGCGCCCGCGGCGGCGCGCGCGTGCGCGCCCGGCCGGGACGGCGTGGCGGCGGGCTGGGTGGTCTCCTCGCCGGCCTTGCGCTGCTCGTGGAAGGCGAGGATCTGCAGCTCGATGGAGAGGTCGACCTTGCGCACGTCCACGCCCTCGGGCACGGACAGCACGGTCGGCGCGAAGTTGAGGATCGAGGTGACGCCCGCGGCCACGAGGCGGTCGCACACCTGCTGGGCGGCGCCCGCCGGGGTGGCGATGACGCCGATGGAGACGCCGTTGTCGGTGATGATCGACTCGAGTTCGTCGGTGTGCCGCACGGGCAGCCCGGCGACCGGCTTGCCGGCCATGGCGGGGTCGGCGTCGATCAGCGCCGCGACGCGGAAGCCGCGCGAGGCGAAGCCGCCGTAGTTGGCGAGGGCCGCGCCGAGGTTGCCGATGCCGACGATCACGACCGGCCAGTCCTGGGTCAGGCCGAGTTCCCGCGAGATCTGGTAGACGAGGTACTCGACGTCGTAGCCGACACCGCGGGTGCCGTACGAGCCGAGGTAGCTGAAGTCCTTGCGGAGCTTGGCGGAGTTGACGCCCGCCGCGGCCGCGAGCTCCTCGGAGGAGACCGTGGGGACCGAGCGCTCGGAGAGCGCGGTCAGCGCACGCAGATACAGCGGTAGCCGGGCGACGGTGGCCTCGGGGATCCCTCGGCTTCGGGTCGCCGGTCGGTGAGTTCGGCCAGTTGCCACGGTGCTCCTGCGGGTAGAGCGGGGCTGCGGGCAGCGCCTTGTCCCAGAACCGCCCTGTCGAACGCAGGCTATGCCTTTGTGAACGCGTGCACAAAGATGGTGTCCGTTTTGCCCCGGCAAAGTGATGGGTGTCACGTGGTGATTCGGCCCGATCCGGGAACCGCCGGCCAGACCTCCGCGACCGCAACACCGGTCACACCCGCACCACAGGGGGGTCGACCGGGACACCTGCGCTCACTCCTCACCACCAACCCCCCGGACAGCTACAAAACGCCCATGATGGTAGTCGACTCAGGCATCCAACCCGGGCCCTCGAAAACCTCCGGCCACCCCCCGCGGCACCGCCCGCGGTCCCGGCACAATGGCGGATATGAGCCCGCTCCTGCGCCGTAGCGCCCGCAAGAACCCCGCCGACAGCGTGGTCACGCTGATCGGCAAGCCCGGATGCCACCTGTGTGACGACGCCGAGGCCGTCATCGCGACGGTGTGCGAGGAGACGGGCGCGCGCTGGGAGAAGAAGGACATCACCCAGGACGCGGATCTCCACCGCATGTACTGGGAGCAGATTCCGGTCGTCTTGATCGACGGCGCCCAGCACGACTTCTGGCGGGTGGACCCCGACCGCCTGCGCAAGGCGCTCGGCGGCTGAGGCCCGGGCGGGACCCCCGGCCGCCGCGGCGCTCCGGGTCGACGCGCAGAGTTCACGCCATCGCACCGTCCCGGCTTCCGGTTACCCCGAACAAACTGGCTATGCTCGCGGCATGGCCGCACTCGGATGGCTCACCCCGCGCAGGCGCCCCGCCACGGCACGCAGCGTGCTGGCCGGCGAGGCGGCGGCGGAGGCAGCCCGCAAGTCCGTTCAGGAGAACGAGGACGCCCAGGCGACCGCGCCCGAGGAGGCCCGGGAGAGGGAAGAGGAGTTCCCCGTCGCCGGCGACGAGAAGGCCGCCGCCTTCTTCGACCTCGACAACACGGTCATGCAGGGCGCCGCGATCTTCCACTTCGGCCGCGGCCTCTACAAGCGGCAGTTCTTCGGCAAGCGCGAGCTCGCGCGCTTCGCCTGGCAGCAGGCGTGGTTCCGGCTGGCCGGCATCGAGGACCCCGAGCACATGCAGGAGGCCCGCGACAGCGTCCTGTCGATCGTCAAGGGCCACCGCGTCTCCGAGCTGATGACCATCGGCGAGGAGATCTACGACGAGTACATGGCCGAGCGCATCTGGGCCGGCACCCGCGCCCTCGCCCAGGCGCACCTGGACGCCGGGCAGAAGGTGTGGCTGGTGACGGCCGCCCCGGTGGAGACGGCGACGATCATCGCCCGCCGGCTGGGGCTCACGGGCGCCCTCGGCACGGTCGCCGAGTCGATCGGCGGGGTCTACACCGGCCGCCTGGTCGGCGAGCTGCTGCACGGCCCGGCCAAGGCCGAGGCGGTGCGGGCGCTGGCCGTCGCCGAGGGCCTGGACCTGACGCGCTGCGCGGCCTACAGCGACTCCGCCAACGACATCCCGATGCTCTCGCTCGTGGGCCACCCCTACGCGGTGAACCCCGACGGCAGGCTGCGCAAGCACGCGCGCGAACACGGCTGGCGGCTGCGCGACTACCGCACGGGCCGCAAGGCGGCCAAGGTCGGCATCCCGGCCGCCGCCGGAGTGGGCGCGCTGGCGGGCGGCACGGCCGCCGCGATCGCCCTCCACCGCCGCCGGCGCTGACCCGCGCCCGACGCCCCCCATCACCGGAACGGGCGACACGTCCGGCGCGCCTCCTCGCCACAGCCCGTAACCGAACGGGCCGCACAGGCAATCCTGTTGTCATACCCCCACATGGCCCCCGCCAGTCCTGGCGTGCCCGGATTGCCACAACACGCTGCCCAATCGGCCACACCATCACCAAACCCGGTCAACTTCCGCTAGAAGTTCGATATTTGATCGGACATCAATCAGCCGGAGATCGAACGGAAACGATGATTTGAGCAACTCGGTGTAGCGCTGCCTGTACGAAGGGTTATTCTCCTCAGACGCAAGCCGGTACCCGCTTGTCCCTACGACGAGTGAATGGTCCCGCACTGCACGTGATGGAAGCTCTGCCTCTGGGAGTCCCGTGTACCCACACGTCGGGGTTGACGCCTCGGGCCTGGCTACGCTGCGCGCAGCGGTCCTCGACCGTCTGCGTGGCTTCGTCCCCACCGCGTACGCCGTCCCCGCCCTCGCCATGCTCGCCCCTGCCGCAGTGGGCGGACCCGCCGGCCCCTGCTACGCCCTCGCCGAGAGTTCCGCGACCGTCGGCAGACGCGCCCGCCGCGGAGCCGGCGCGGGCGCGGCCGCCACGACCACCCGCCGTCCCAGCGCCGACAGCGACAGCGCCCGCATGCTCGACCTGGTCGAGCGCGCCCAAGCGGGCGAGTCCGAGGCGTTCGGCAGGCTCTACGACCAGTACGCCGACACCGTCTACCGCTACATCTACTACCGCGTCGGCGGCCGGGCCACGGCCGAGGACCTGACCAGCGAGACGTTCCTGCGCGCGCTGCGCCGCATCGGCACCTTCACCTGGCAGGGCCGTGACTTCGGCGCCTGGCTGGTGACCATCGCGCGCAACCTGGTCGCCGACCACTTCAAGTCGTCGAGGTTCCGCCTCGAAGTGACCACGGGCGAGATGCTCGACGCCAACGAGGTGGAGCGCAGCCCGGAGGACTCCGTCCTCGAATCCCTTTCCAACGCCGCCCTGTTGGAGGCGGTCCGCAAGCTCAACCCCCAGCAGCAGGAATGCGTCACCCTGCGCTTCCTGCAGGGCCTCTCCGTCGCGGAGACTGCCCGGGTGATGGGCAAGAACGAGGGCGCGATCAAGACCCTCCAGTACCGAGCCGTACGCACCCTCGCAAGACTGCTTCCGGACGACGCCCGCTGACCGAGCGCTGCTTTTCCGCCGGGTTTCACTCACCGGCGGGCAGCTGCTCTCAGCCGCGTAACCCGACTGGCGCGCCGCTCGTTGTCCGGGGTGCAGACTTCCCGATGCCGCGTCATGCCTGTATTCACTCACTCGATCGAGTGGATGCTCTCAAGGCGTGCAACCCTCATGTGCCCTGGGGAGTCGACCGTCATGACGAGAGGAGGTGCCGCCTGTGATCGCGAACGTATCGGCGCACCGGCGGGCGAACGCCTTCGCCCAGGCCCTGGAGGACCAGGAAGTCCAGGGTGCTGCGGCCGCACAGTCCAGCCCATCGGCGGCTGAAGCCGAACAGGGACGGCTACTGTCCCTGGCGAGCGGACTCGGCGCGCTGCCGGCACCTGAGCTGGACCCCGAGGTCAAAACCGTGCAGCGGGCGCAGCTGATCGCCGCCATGGAGGCCCAGTTCGCCGGAGGGGCCGCCGTCCCCGAGCAGCGATCCGGGCGAGGGGCCCACCGGGCGGGACCCCTGAGCCGGCTCAGGCCGCGCTCCCGCTGGTCCAAGGGGCTCGCGGCCGGCGGCCTCACGGTGGGCGTGGCGGCGGGCGCGTTCGGCGGCGTCGCCGCGGCGAGCTCCAACGCCCTCCCCGGGGACACGCTCTACCCGGTCAAGCGCGGCATGGAGGACCTCAAGCTCGGCATGGCCGACGGCGACTCCGCCCGGGGCAGGCTCTTCCTCGACCAGGCCTCCACGCGGCTCCAGGAGGCCCGCCGGCTGATGGAGCGCGGCCGCTCCGGCCCGCTCGACCACGAGTCCGTGACCGAGATCCGCAGGACCCTCTCCGGCATGCGTCACGACGCCGAGGAGGGCCACCGCCTGCTCCACGGCGTCTACGAGCGCGACGGCTCGCTCGGCGCGATGCGCCTGCTGTCGTCCTTCACCTCCTCGCACCGAGAGGGCTGGAGCCGGCTGCGCGAGAAGCTGCCCGTCCAGCTCCACGACGTGGGCGAGCAGGTCACCTCGGTCTTCGCCGCCATAGACGATGACGTCGAGCCGCTGCGCTCCCTGCTCCACGACAAGGGCGGCAAGCACGGCTCCACCAACCGCCCGGGCGCCTCCCCGCAGAGCTCCCCGGGCGGCCACGGCGGACGCTCCGCGCCCACCCCGCACGCCCCGTCCACGGCCGACGGCAAGCCCAGCGGCAAGCCGTCGCAGTCCTCGACGGGCGGGCAGGGCGAGCGCGAGGGCCTCCTGGGCGGTACGGGCCTGCTCCAGCCGCCGCCCAGCGCCGACGGCTCCGGCCAGGACCGTTCGCACGGCAAGGACGGCAAGCCGTCCAACAAGCCGGACATCACCATCCCGCCGCTGCTCCCGGACATCCTTCCCGGGCTCGGCATCCACGGGGAAGACGACAGGTAGGACGACGCACGCGGAAAGGGGTGGGGCGAGAGCCGGTCCGGCTCTCGCCCCACCCCTTTCCGTCGTCTCCGCCTTCTCCGCTTCAGAACGCCCGGCGGCCGTGTCGCACTGCCGTGTCGAGCTGCTGTGAAAGGCTCAGAAGAACACCGAGCGTCGCTGCACCAGCAGCTTGTAGAGCGTGTGCTGAATCGTTTCCCGAACCTGGTCCGTGAGGTTGAACATCAGCATCGGATCGTCCGCCGCCTCCTCCGGATAGCCGTCCGTGGGGATCGGCTCTCCGAACTGGATCGTCCACTTCGTCGGCAGCGGCACCAGTCCCAGCGGACCGAGCCAGGGGAAGCTGGGCGTCAGCGGGAAGTAGGGAATGCCGAGCAGCCGCGCGACCGTCCGGGAGTTGCCGATCATCGGATAGATCTCCTCGGCCCCGACGATCGAGCACGGCACGATCGGCGCCCCGGCACGCAGTGCCGTCTGCACGAAGCCGCCACGGCCGAAGCGCTGGAGCTTGTACCGCTCCGAGAACGGCTTCCCGATCCCCTTGAAGCCCTCCGGCATCACCCCCACCACCTCGCCGCGCTCCAGCAGCTTCTGCGCGTCCTCGGCGCAGGCGAGGGTGTGCCCGAGCTTGCGAGACAGCTCGTTGACGAGCGGCAGCACGAAGACGAGGTCCGCGGCCAGCATCCGCACGTTGCGCCCGGCTGGATGGTGGTCGTGCACCGCGACCTGGAGCATCAGGCCGTCGACGGGCAGCGTGCCGGAGTGGTTGGCGACGATCAGCGCCGCCCCCTTCTCCGGGATGTTCTCGATGCCCTTCACCTCGACCCGGAAGTACTTCTCCTTGAAGGGCCGCAGGACGGACATGATCACCTGGTCGGTGAGCTCCGGGTCGTACCCGAAGTCGTCGACGTCGTACTCGCCGGTGATCCGCCGCCGCAGGAAGTTGAGCCCGTGGGCCACCTTCCGCTCCCAGCCGCCGCTCTCCTCCCCCGCCGCCGCCCGGCCGCCCTGATCCTGCTCCGGCACGGCGGGGGCGGTGGGCCGCTGCCGGCCCTCGTCACGCTGCGCCGGCACGGGCGCGAGGGGCGCCGGCGTCCGGTTCGCGGGGCCGCGGGCCGTGCGCTTGGAGCGCCTCTTGGAGCGGGGTTCCTCGCCGAACGGAATGACCTTCGCATCGGCCATGGTGCGTGCGCTCCTCAGTTCTGGCCGCGGCCGGCAGGCATCAGCGCGGCGATCCGGTCGACGGTACGGGCGAGGGTCTCGGGCGGCAGCAGCCCGGCGCCGCGGCTGCGGACGTAGTCCGCGAAGGCCTCCGAGGTGGTGTAGCGGGGGTGGAAGCCCAGGGTCTCGCGCATCTGCGCGGTCTCCACAACGCGGCCGTGGGTGAGGAGACGGATCTGCTCGGGTGAGAAGTCCAGGGCCCCGACCGACCGCAGCGCGGACCCGACCCAGGTGACGGTCGGCAGGAAGAAGGGGAGAGTGGGGCGCCCGAGGCGCCTGGCGGCCTGTGAGAGCAGCAGCACGCCGTCGCCCGCGATGTTGAACGTCCCGCTGTTGAGCGTGCCCCTGGCGGGCTCACCGGTGGCGATCCGCAGCACCTCGATGGCGTCGTCCTCGTGGACGAACTGCAGGCGCGGGTCGAAGCCGAGGACGGTGGGCAGGACGGGCAGGGAGAAGTACTCCGCGAGCGGCGAGTCGGCACAGGGCCCCAGAACGTTCGCGAAGCGCAGGACGCACACCGCCACGTCGGGCCGGCGCCGGGCGAAGCCGCGCACGTACCCCTCGACCTCGACGACGTCCTTGGCGAAGCCTCCGCTGGGCAGCGACTTGGGCGGGGTGCTCTCCGTGAAGATCGCGGGGTCACGGGGCGCGGACCCGTAGACGTTGGTGCTCGACTTGATCACGAGTCGCTTCACGGACGGCGTCTTCTGGCAGGCACCGAGGAGCTGCATGGTGCCGATGACGTTGGTCTCCTTGACCGTGGCCCGGCTGCCGCGCTTGCCCAGGGGGGTGCCGTTGACGTCCATGTGCACGACCGTGTCGACGGCCTCGCCGGCCAGCACCCTGCCGATGGCCGGGTGGCGGATGTCCGCCCGTATGAATTCGGCCCCGCCGAGATGGTGCGCGGGTGGCACCGCGTCCACCCCGATGACTCTGTCGACGTCGGGCTCGCGCTGGATGCGGCGCACGAAACGACCGCCCAGTTGCCGTGCGACTCCGGTGACGAGCACGACCTTGCCCAAGATCAGCGCCTTCCTTCCCACCCTCACCCGGCACGAGCGCTCCGCTCGGCGGGCGGTGCCGTCTCGCGGCCACCGTAGCGGGTCGTTGTTGCACTGTGATGACCGCCGGGTGGGTCGGGCGTCATTTCAAGCCGTGACGAGAGATTCACTCACCGCAACGCACCGCAGCCCTCCCACCATGACGGTGAGAGGGCTGCGGGACGAGCACTGCGACGCGTGCTGCCTACTTCTTGTTGCGACGCTGAACGCGCGTGCGCTTGAGCAGCTTGCGGTGCTTCTTCTTGGCCATCCGCTTGCGCCGCTTCTTGATAACAGAGCCCACGACTACCCTCGCTTACATCGATTCACTCGGTGCGGGGCGTCCGAGCCCACACGACCTACATCGGGCCAGCCTACCCGGCACCGGGCGATCAGCGTAATCCAGGGCCCCCGTCAGGCTGTTTCCACCCCCACGTAGGACTCTCGGAGGTACTCGTGCACCGCTTGCTCTGGGACCCGGAACGACCTTCCCACCCGGATCGCCGGCAGATGACCGCTGTGCACCAGTCGGTACACGGTCATCTTGGACACACGCATCACCGCGGCGACTTCCGCCACGGTCAGGAACACGACCTCGTTGAGAGGCCTTTCGCCAGCAGCCATGACACACCTGAACCTTCCGCACATGACGCGCACCGGCTTCCCCTCCGGTGACTCCTCGTCGCTGCGCGCTCACTCCCCAGATTAGGGGCGGGTGATGCGAGTGGGGAAGAGGAGCAGCCATCGGCCGCCTACTGTGACAGACACGCTCGATTGAGTACATAGCGAGTAAGCGGTCGGTAGTAATCAGACCGCACAGTGTCATCAAGCGGAACGACGACGGACACTCGCCCCTCGGCCTCTCCGACGAAGAGTGAGGGGTCGTCAGAATCGGCCAGCCCGATCGCCTCAATGCCCAGTTGACCTGCCCCGCAGACCCATCCGTGGTCGCCCACCACCAAGGCCGGAAGGCCTTCCCCGGCCTCCGCCGCAGCCGCCAGCGCGACCCGAACCGGGAGCGGAGAATGCGTATGTGCGCCCGGCTCACTCCGGTGGTCCCGTGCGCCGGGTTCGCGCACCATCGCGACTCCTCGGACGTAGTCAAGGTTGTAGTGACGTACGCCAAACCGGGTCGTTATGTCGACACTTCGACCCTGCGCCGGGGTGAGGACACCGCACCCCCCTGCCGACAGACCCTCGGCCAAGGCGGCGTAGAAGCCCAGGAGCGGGCCCGGGTGGCCCGTTCCGAAAAGCACCGGCGCCCCCGTCGCGGCCACCGTCGCGAGGCGGTCGGCGAAGGCATCGAGTGCCGCGAGCGTGCGATCGGGGTCGATCACATCCTGCCCTGAAGTGTCCTTGGGATCGGCTGAAACTCCACACTTCTGCCCCATCAGACGCAACAAATCGGCGAAGCGCCAGTCAGATTCCGGCTCCAGACCGAGGGTCACCCGGGGGTCCCGGGCCGCGAACAACCGGTACCGCACCAGGCTCCGCTCCCGCGGCGTCGCCACGGCGCCGGCGAGCCGGGCCGCCAGGAGGTGGGCGCGCAGGGCCTGGCGGGTGGGCGGCCCGGAGACCTCGGGGGCGATCACACGGGGGGCGGGCGCGTCGTGGGCGTCAGGAGGCGTCACGAGGCCGATGGTCCAGGAAGGGGCGGCGGGCCGCGCCGGTTTCGAGGGGGCCGTCATGCGCGTGAGCTAACGGGGCGGCCGCCGCCGGTCAGGGGGCGCGGCGGTCAGGGGCAAGCGATCGGTCAGGGGGCGGGGCGGTCAGGGCAGCAGGCCGTGCGCCGGGAACACCGACCGGCGGGTCGCCAGGATCGCCTGGTCGAGCCGGTCGGCGGGGTCGTAGCCGCCGGACGAGAAGTCCCGCCACTCCGGCTCCACACCGTCCGTCATGCGAAGCGGTCCCAGCTCGCGTGTCCGCCGGTAGACCTCGCTGCGCCACTCCTCCGGCATCGGCGACCCGGGCTCCACCGGCTGCCCGGCGGCGATCGCCACGAGGTGGGCCCAGGAGCGCGGTACGACGTCCGCGACCGCGTACCCCCCGCCGCCCAGGGCCAGCCAGCGGCCCTCCGCGTGCTCGTGTGCGAGCGCGTGGCACGCCTCCGCGACGAGCCGCTGGGCGTCGAGGGAGACGGCCAGGTGGGCCAAGGGGTCCTCGAAGTGGGTGTCGGCGCCGTGCTGCGTCACCAGCACCTGCGGGCGGAAGGCCGCCAGCAGCTCGGGCACGACGGCGTGGAAGGCCCGCAGCCATCCGGCGTCGCCCGTCCCCGCCGGCAGCGCCACGTTCACCGCGCCGCCCTCCGCGCCCGCGGCGCCCGTCTCCTCCGGCCAGCCGGTCTGGGGGAAGAGAGTGCGGGGGTGTTCGTGCAGCGAGACGGTCAGGACCCGCGGGTCCTCCCAGAACGCCGCCTGGACGCCGTCCCCATGGTGCACGTCCACGTCGACGTACGCGACCCGCTCCGCACCCAGCTCGAGCAGCCGGGCGATGGCGAGGGCAGGGTCGTTGTACACACAGAAGCCGGAGGCGCCGCCGGGCATCGCGTGGTGCAGGCCGCCGGCGAAGTTCACCGCGTGGAGCACCTCCCCGCGCCAGATCGCCTCGGCGGCGGCCACCGACTGACCCGCGATCAGGGCCGCCGCCTCGTGCATGCCGGCGAACGCGGGGTCGTCCGGGGTGCCGAGGCCGTAGGAGCCGTCGGCGGACCGGGGATCGGCAGACGCCCGCCGCACGGCGGAGATGTAGTCGGGCCGGTGGACGAGCCGAAGCGTCGACTCCCCGGCCGCCGGCGCCGCCACGGTACGCAGCGCGCGGTCCAGGCCGAACGCCTCGACCAGCCGCATGGTCAGCGAAAGGCGTACGGGATCCATGGGGTGCCCGGGCCCGAAGTTGTAGCCGGTGACCGCCTCGTCCCACATCAGCTGTGCGCGCCCGCTCATGGCGGCCACGCTATCGGTAAACGCAAAAAAGCCGTAGGCCCCGAGTCGAATTCAATTCGACTCGGGGCCTACGGCATTCAAAATTTGTTCGGCGGCGTCCTACTCTCCCACAGGGTCCCCCCTGCAGTACCATCGGCGCTGAAAGGCTTAGCTTCCGGGTTCGGAATGTAACCGGGCGTTTCCCTAACGCTATGACCACCGAAACACTATGAAGTTAACCAACCCGGCAAAATCACAGGTCGTTACTTCAGAACCTACACAGTGGACGCGAGCAACTGAGGACAAGCCCTCGGCCTATTAGTACCAGTCAGCTCCAACCGTTACCGGTCTTCCACACCTGGCCTATCAACCCAGTCGTCTACTGGGAGCCTTACCCCATCAAGTGGGTGGGAGTCCTCATCTCGAAGCAGGCTTCCCGCTTAGATGCTTTCAGCGGTTATCCCTCCCGAACGTAGCCAACCAGCCATGCCCTTGGCAGGACAACTGGCACACCAGAGGTTCGTCCGTCCCGGTCCTCTCGTACTAGGGACAGCCCTTCTCAAGACTCCTACGCGCACAGCGGATAGGGACCGAACTGTCTCACGACGTTCTAAACCCAGCTCGCGTACCGCTTTAATGGGCGAACAGCCCAACCCTTGGGACCGACTCCAGCCCCAGGATGCGACGAGCCGACATCGAGGTGCCAAACCATCCCGTCGATATGGACTCTTGGGGAAGATCAGCCTGTTATCCCCGGGGTACCTTTTATCCGTTGAGCGACGGCGCTTCCACAAGCCACCGCCGGATCACTAGTCCCGACTTTCGTCCCTGCTCGACCCGTCGGTCTCACAGTCAAGCTCCCTTGTGCACTTACACTCAACACCTGATTGCCAACCAGGCTGAGGGAACCTTTGGGCGCCTCCGTTACCCTTTAGGAGGCAACCGCCCCAGTTAAACTACCCACCAGACACTGTCCCTGATCCGGATCACGGACCCAGGTTAGACATCCAGCACGACCAGAGTGGTATTTCAACGACGACTCCACACACACTGGCGTGCATGCTTCACAGTCTCCCACCTATCCTACACAAGCCGAACCGAACACCAATATCAAGCTATAGTAAAGGTCCCGGGGTCTTTCCGTCCTGCTGCGCGAAACGAGCATCTTTACTCGTAGTGCAATTTCACCGGGCCTATGGTTGAGACAGTCGAGAAGTCGTTACGCCATTCGTGCAGGTCGGAACTTACCCGACAAGGAATTTCGCTACCTTAGGATGGTTATAGTTACCACCGCCGTTTACTGGCGCTTAAGTTCTCAGCTTCGCCCCACCGAAATGGAGCTAACCGGTCCCCTTAACGTTCCAGCACCGGGCAGGCGTCAGTCCGTATACATCGCCTTACGGCTTCGCACGGACCTGTGTTTTTAGTAAACAGTCGCTTCTCGCTGGTCTCTGCGGCCACACCCAGCTCAGGAAGCAAGTTCCCTCACCAGACATGGCCCCCCTTCTCCCGAAGTTACGGGGGCATTTTGCCGAGTTCCTTAACCATAGTTCACCCGAACGCCTCGGTATTCTCTACCTGACCACCTGAGTCGGTTTAGGGTACGGGCCGCCATGAAACTCGCTAGAGGCTTTTCTCGACAGCATAGGATCATCCACTTCACCACAATCGGCTCGGCATCAGGTCTCAGCCTTAATGTGTGACGGATTTGCCTATCACACGGCCTACACCCTTACCCCGGGACTACCACCGCCCGGGCTGGACTACCTTCCTGCGTCACCCCATCGCTTACCTACTACAAGTCTGGTTCGTCGGCTCCACCACTCCCCTTTGTCCGAAGACTCCAGGGCGGCTTCACGGACTTAGCATCGCCTGATTCGATATTGGGCGTTTCAAAGCGGGTACCGGAATATCAACCGGTTGTCCATCGACTACGCCTGTCGGCCTCGCCTTAGGTCCCGACTTACCCTGGGCAGATCAGCTTGACCCAGGAACCCTTAGTCAATCGGCGCACACGTTTCTCACGTGTGTATCGCTACTCATGCCTGCATTCTCACTCGTGAACCGTCCACAACTCGCTTCCGCGGCTGCTTCACCCGGCACACGACGCTCCCCTACCCATCACAGTCCCCGTTGGGGGTACATACTGCAATGACACGACTTCGGCGGTACGCTTGAGCCCCGCTACATTGTCGGCGCGGAATCACTTGACCAGTGAGCTATTACGCACTCTTTCAAGGGTGGCTGCTTCTAAGCCAACCTCCTGGTTGTCTCTGCGACTCCACATCCTTTCCCACTTAGCGTACGCTTAGGGGCCTTAGTCGATGCTCTGGGCTGTTTCCCTCTCGACCATGGAGCTTATCCCCCACAGTCTCACTGCCGCGCTCTCACTTACCGGCATTCGGAGTTTGGCTAAGGTCAGTAACCCGGTAGGGCCCATCGCCTATCCAGTGCTCTACCTCCGGCAAGAAACACACGACGCTGCACCTAAATGCATTTCGGGGAGAACCAGCTATCACGGAGTTTGATTGGCCTTTCACCCCTAACCACAGGTCATCCCCCAGGTTTTCAACCCTGGTGGGTTCGGTCCTCCACGAAGTCTTACCTCCGCTTCAACCTGCCCATGGCTAGATCACTCCGCTTCGGGTCTTGGGCACGCTACTCAAACGCCCTATTCGGACTCGCTTTCGCTACGGCTTCCCCACACGGGTTAACCTCGCAACATACCGCAAACTCGCAGGCTCATTCTTCAAAAGGCACGCAGTCACGACGCACCGAGCAAGCTCGATGCGCGACGCTCCCACGGCTTGTAGGCACACGGTTTCAGGTACTATTTCACTCCGCTCCCGCGGTACTTTTCACCATTCCCTCACGGTACTATCCGCTATCGGTCACCAGGGAATATTTAGGCTTAGCGGGTGGTCCCGCCAGATTCACACGGGATTTCTCGGGCCCCGTGCTACTTGGGTGTCTCTTAAACGAGCCGTCAATGTTTCAGCTACGGGGGTCTTACCCTCTACGCCGGACCTTTCGCATGTCCTTCGCCTACATCAACGGTTTCTGACTCGTCTCACAGCCGGCAGACTATGAAAAAGAGATCCCACAACCCCGCATGCGCAACCCCTGCCGGGTATCACACACATACGGTTTGGCCTCATCCGGTTTCGCTCGCCACTACTCCCGGAATCACGGTTGTTTTCTCTTCCTGCGGGTACTGAGATGTTTCACTTCCCCGCGTTCCCTCCACACTGCCTATGTGTTCAGCAGCGGGTGACAGCCCATGACGACTGCCGGGTTTCCCCATTCGGACACCCCCGGATCAAAGCTCGGTTGACAGCTCCCCGGGGCCTATCGTGGCCTCCCACGTCCTTCATCGGTTCCTGGTGCCAAGGCATCCACCGTGCGCCCTTAAAAACTTGGCCACAGATGCTCGCGTCCACTGTGCAGTTCTCAAGCAACGACCAGCCACCCATCACCCCACCACCGAAGCAGTGAGTGCACTGGGGCCGGCATCGCGAAGGTTCGAAACTTACGTTCCGTACCCTCAGATACCCAACAGCGTGCCCGACCCAGCCCCTCAGAAATTTCACGTTCCACGCCGAAGCAGTACTAGTGAACCCTCAAGAACTGTGCCGAATAGTCAACGTTCCACCCATGAGCAACCGTGCAAGACATTCGCTTGCAGTCGGCTATGTGCTCCTTAGAAAGGAGGTGATCCAGCCGCACCTTCCGGTACGGCTACCTTGTTACGACTTCGTCCCAATCGCCAGTCCCACCTTCGACGGCTCCCTCCACAAGGGTTGGGCCACCGGCTTCGGGTGTTACCGACTTTCGTGACGTGACGGGCGGTGTGTACAAGGCCCGGGAACGTATTCACCGCAGCAATGCTGATCTGCGATTACTAGCAACTCCAACTTCATGGGGTCGAGTTGCAGACCCCAATCCGAACTGAGACCGGCTTTTTGAGATTCGCTCCACCTCGCGGTATCGCAGCTCATTGTACCGGCCATTGTAGCACGTGTGCAGCCCAAGACATAAGGGGCATGATGACTTGACGTCGTCCCCACCTTCCTCCGAGTTGACCCCGGCAGTCTCCTGTGAGTCCCCATCACCCCGAAGGGCATGCTGGCAACACAGAACAAGGGTTGCGCTCGTTGCGGGACTTAACCCAACATCTCACGACACGAGCTGACGACAGCCATGCACCACCTGTACACCGACCACAAGGGGGCGACCATCTCTGGCCGTTTCCGGTGTATGTCAAGCCTTGGTAAGGTTCTTCGCGTTGCGTCGAATTAAGCCACATGCTCCGCTGCTTGTGCGGGCCCCCGTCAATTCCTTTGAGTTTTAGCCTTGCGGCCGTACTCCCCAGGCGGGGAACTTAATGCGTTAGCTGCGGCACGGACGACGTGGAATGTCGCCCACACCTAGTTCCCAACGTTTACGGCGTGGACTACCAGGGTATCTAATCCTGTTCGCTCCCCACGCTTTCGCTCCTCAGCGTCAGTATCGGCCCAGAGATCCGCCTTCGCCACCGGTGTTCCTCCTGATATCTGCGCATTTCACCGCTACACCAGGAATTCCGATCTCCCCTACCGAACTCTAGCCTGCCCGTATCGAATGCAGACCCGGGGTTAAGCCCCGGGCTTTCACAGCCGACGCAACAAGCCGCCTACGAGCTCTTTACGCCCAATAATTCCGGACAACGCTTGCGCCCTACGTATTACCGCGGCTGCTGGCACGTAGTTAGCCGGCGCTTCTTCTGCAGGTACCGTCACTTTCGCTTCGTCCCTGCTGAAAGAGGTTTACAACCCGAAGGCCGTCATCCCTCACGCGGCGTCGCTGCATCAGGCTTTCGCCCATTGTGCAATATTCCCCACTGCTGCCTCCCGTAGGAGTCTGGGCCGTGTCTCAGTCCCAGTGTGGCCGGTCGCCCTCTCAGGCCGGCTACCCGTCGTCGCCTTGGTAGGCCATCACCCCACCAACAAGCTGATAGGCCGCGGGCTCATCCTGCACCGCCGGAGCTTTCCACCACCAACCATGCGGTCAGCGGTCGTATCCGGTATTAGACCCCGTTTCCAGGGCTTGTCCCAGAGTGCAGGGCAGATTGCCCACGTGTTACTCACCCGTTCGCCACTAATCCACCCCGAAGGGCTTCATCGTTCGACTTGCATGTGTTAAGCACGCCGCCAGCGTTCGTCCTGAGCCAGGATCAAACTCTCCGTGAATGTTTACCCGTAATCGGGTCGACACCACGAGAGCGGAACAACCAGGCGGAATAAGCCCGGTCGTTCACAGCGTCCTCGCTGTGTGTGCCTACCCGATCCATACGGACCCGGCAGGACTTTTAAAGGAACCTCATCCATCGAGATGGACGGGGTGTCAACATATCTGGCGTTGACTTTTGGCACGCTGTTGAGTTCTCAAGGAACGGACGCTTCCTTTGTACTCACCCTCTCGGGCTTTCCTCCGGGCGCTTCCCTTCGTTGTTCCCAACCTTACCAGATCCGTTTTCCGTTCCGTTTCCGGTTCGCATTCCGTTTCCGGCCCCCTGTTGGAGCGGGGTTTTTCGCGCCTTCCGGCGTGATCACTACTTTAGCGGATTTCCCTCGTGACTCCTAATCGAGTCCCGGTCCGAATTTCGGCATGCCGAAATTCATCCCGTTCAAGGGCCGTGCAGTAGTGGACGCCGCCGGTGCGGCTCGAAGTGCCGCCCCGGCAACCCCTGCGGGCGCCGCGGCAACTCGAAGAACTCTACACGCTCGCGTAAGCGCCATCAAACCCGTGGCGCAAGGGGGTTTCGCGGGCTACCGTCGTCCTGTGACCAAGCATGCGCGCACCCAGCAGTGGTGGGCCGCCTGACGGGCGGCCCGAGACCTGCGCATGCATCCGACGGCCGCCGCCTAGGCGGCCGTTTCTGCTGTCCGGGCGGTGGTCCCACTCCCCAGGAGCGGCAGCACCCATGACCCGGATCTTCAGCGGCGTGAAGCCCACCGGCCATCTGACCCTCGGCAACCACCTCGGCGCCGTGCGCCAGTGGGTCGAGACCGACCAGCACCGCGGGGACGCCATCTTCTGCGTCGTCGACCTCCACGCGTTGACCGTCGAACACGACCCCGCCCGCGTCCGCAGGCTCAGCCGGCAGGCGGCGACGCTGCTCCTGGCGGCCGGGCTCGACCCGGAGCGCTGCACTCTGTTCGTACAGAGCCACGTGGACGAGCACACCCGTCTGGCGTACATCCTCGAGTGCACGGCCACCGACGGCGAGATGCGACGGATGATCCAGTACAAGGAGAAGGCCGCTCGGGAACGTGCCGTCGGCGGCGGCGTCCGGCTGTCACTGCTGACCTATCCGGTGCTGATGGCGGCGGACATCCTCGCCTATGGGGCCGACGAGGTACCCGTGGGTGAGGACCAGGCGCAGCACGTGGAGCTGACCCGGGATCTGGCCGCGCGCTTCAACCAGCGGTACGGGCACACGTTCACCGTGCCGCGGGCCGTGCTCCCGACGGTGGCGGCGCGGGTCATGGACCTTCAGGACCCCACGTCGAAGATGGGCAAGTCGCACGCGGAGACGTCCGGCATCGTCTATCTCCTCGACGAGGCCGAGGTCGTGCGCAAGAAGATCATGCGTGCGGTGACCGACAGCGGCAGTGAGGTCGTCTACGACCGGGAGGCGCAGCCGGGGGTCGCGAACCTCCTGGAGATCCTGGCGGCATGCCGGGGTGACGCCTGCAAGCCCGCGGATCTGGCGGCCAACTACAGCTCGTACGGCGCGTTGAAGAAGGACACGGCTGACGCCGTCGTGGAGCTGTTGCGTCCGGTGCGGGAGCGACATGCGGAGCTGTGTGCCGATCCCGGTCATGTGGACGAGGTGCTGCGGGCCGGAGCCGAGCGTGCGCGGGGGCTCGCGCGGCCGACGGTCGACGACGCGTACCGGGCCATCGGTCTGCTGCCAGCTGTGTGACGGCGAAGAGCGGGGTCGAAGGAACGGGGGCGAAGGAAGGGGCCGAGGCCGAAGCACGCGGCCGAAGGCACGGGCGGGGGTCCGAGGGCAGTCGTCCTGGCGTCCTCCCCTCCGCGCCACGGCTATCCGGTTATCCGGAGACCGCCCCCGCCGTCATCCCGCCGCGCGGAAGGCACGGCGGTAGTCGCGGGGACTGGTGGCCAGGCGCGCGGCGAAGTGCTGGCGCATGGTCACCTCGCTGCCGAAGCCGCAGCGGCGGGCGATCTCGGGCATGGGCAGGCCTGTGCGTTCGAGGAGCTGCTGTGCCGCGGCGACGCGCTGGTCGAGGAGCCACTGGATGGGGGTGGTGCCCGTGCTCGCGGTGAAGTGGCGGGCGAAGGAGCGCGGCGACATGCCGGCCCAGCCGGCCAGGTCCGCGACGGTCAGCGGTTCGGCCAGCCGGCGGAGCGCCCGTTCCCGTACGGACGCCAGCGCGTCGGAGGCGTCGCGTTCGGCGATCGTGGAGGCGGGTGCCGGGTGCTCGATGAACTGTGCCTGTGTGCCGGTGCGGAAGGGGGCGGTGACCATGGCCCGCGCGATGGTCGACGCCGCCTCCGCGCCGTGGACGGTGCGGACCAGGTGGAGGCAGAGGTCGATGCCCGCGGCGACGCCGGCCGCCGTCCAGACGCCGCCGTCCTCGACGAAGAGCGCGTCCGGGACGACGTCGACGGCGGGATGGGTGGCGGACAGCAGCGTCGTGAGGTTCCAGTGCGTGACCGCGCGACGCCCGTCGAGCAGTCCGGCCTGGGCGAGGACGAAGGCGCCTCCGCACAGCGCGGCGACGGGGATGCCCGCGTCGTGCGCGTCACGCAGGGCGTCCCGTACGGGCGGTGGTACGGGCGCGAGGTGGTCCTCGACACCGGGGACGACCACCAGGTCCGCGGTGGCCGGCCAGTCCAGGTCCCGGTCCGGTGTGAGGGTCAGTCCACCCGGCATCTCCACGGGCGCGCGGCCGGGGGCGCAGCGGCGCAGCTCGAAGGGCGGGCCGCCGCGGTCGGTTCGGTCGACGCCCCAGACCTCCGCGATGACGGCGACGTCGAAGGCCCGTATGCCGGGGAAGGCGACCAGGGCCACGCGCTGCGGGGGCGGCTGCTCGGGTGACTGCATGACCGCCATGGTGCACGGCCTCATGACGGGCGGTACCAGTGCCTGGCAGCAATCCATCGAACGCGGGCTCTCCTGCCACTGTCGGGGGCCGTGCCCCTCCAGCAGGATCTTGGACATGAACACCGCAGAGAACAGCTCGCAGAACACCGCAGAGAACAGCGCGGAGAACGCAGAGGCCGGTGCGGAGAGCACCGCGCCGTCCGCTCCCCGCACGCTCGTCGGCGACATCGCACCGGACGCCGCCCTCCTCGTCATCGACGTGCAGAAGGCGTGGCACGACCCGTCCTTCCCGCCCCGCGACAACCCCGCCGCCGAGGACAACATGGCGCAGCTGATCGACGCCTGGCAGGAGACGGGCCGGCCGGTCGTCTTCGTACGGCACGACTCGCCCAAGGCGGATTCGCCGCTGCGGCCGGGGCAGGAGGGGAACGATTTCCAGCCGTTCGTTGAGCAGCGGCGGGGCAAGGGCACGGGCCCCGAGCTGCTGCTGACGAAGACGGTGAACTCGGCCTTCATCGGCACCCCGGACCTGCGCGACTGGCTGGACGGGGCCGGCATACGGCAGATCGTCGTGGTCGGCGTGATGACGAACTGGTGCGTGGAGACGACGGCCCGGATGGGCGGCAACCTCGGCTATGACGTGGTCGTGCCGATCGACGCGACGCACACCTTCGACGCGGTCGGGCCGGACGGGCACTCCCTCACGGCCGACGAGCTGGCGCGGGCGACCGCGACCAACCTCCACGCCGGGGGCTTCGCGAAGGTGGTGCGGACGGCGGATCTGCTGGGCTGACCCGCCGTGTCCGCCGGTCGTTCTCAGCCATGTCCGGAGGCCAGCTCGCGGCTGCGGTCGCGGGCCGCCTCCAGGGCGGCGATGAGGGCGTGACGGACGCCGTGCTTCTCGAGCTCGCGGATCGCGTTGATCGTCGTACCGGCCGGGGAGGTGACGGCCTCCCGGAGCTTGACCGGGTGCTCCCCGCTGTCGCGGAGCATGACGGCGGCGCCGATGGCGGCCTGGACGATGAGGTCGTGGGCCTTGTCGCGGGGCAGGCCGAGCAGGATGCCCGCGTCGGTCATGGCCTCGACGAGGTAGTAGAAGTACGCCGGGCCGGAGCCGGAGAGGGCGGTGGCCGCGTCCTGCTGCGACTCCGGGACGCGCAGGGTCTTCCCGACCGGCTTGAAGATCGCCTCCGTGCGCAGGAGGTGCTCCTCGGTGGCATGGCTGCCGGCGGAGATGACGGACATGCCCTCGTCGACGAGGACGGGGGTGTTCGGCATGACGCGCACGACGGGCGTACCGGCCGGGAGCCGCTCCTCGAAGAGGGTGGTCGGGACGCCGGCCGCGGCGCTGATGACGAGCCGGTCGGCCGGCAGGTGGGGGGCGAGCTCGTCGAGGAGCGTCGTCATGTCCTGGGGCTTGACGGCCAGGATGAGGGTGTCGGCGGCCTTGGCGGCCTCGGTGTTGGACACGACCTCGACGCCGTAGCGGGCGCGGAGCGCCTCGGCGCGCTCGGCGCGGCGGGCGGTGCACATGAGGGCGTCGGTCGACCAGCCGGCGCGGATCATGCCGCTGAGGAGGGCCTCGCCGATCTTTCCGGTGCCGAGGACGGCGACTTTCTGGGCCACGGGGCTCACCTTTTCGCTGTGCTGGGCTTGCGCTGGGCTTCAGCAGGGGCAGGGGACGGGACTCATGGGGACCACGCGGCGACGGCGGCACGCGGAGGCCCGTTGTGCGGGCCATCTTCGCATTCCGTGCCGGACGGCAGGGCCTCTTGTCCACAGCTCGGAAAGCTGGTGCTCGCCGGCACGCGGGGGCGCCTCGGCTCGAACGCCCGCGCGGGCGTCCGCCGGGGTGACCGGAACCGTGTGCTCCTCCCGGCCGCCCCCGCGTTTACATGGTGGTTACAGATCAACTCGGCAAACATCCGCGCCACTTGGCCAGAATATGGTCGAGTGATGAACGGCTCGGTGCCGGAGGGAGGGGCGGCGATCAGCCGTACCCGGATTCGTGCCGGCGTCCACGCCGATGCCCGGCCACAGCGCCGTGCCCACCCAGCGTCCGTGTCCACTTCCGTCCGTACCGGCTGACCGCGCAAGGCACGTGGCCCGTCCGGGCAGACCCGATCCGCCCGCCCGTTCTCCACTCACCTGTCAGGCAACGATCCTCGATCCTCGTCGTATCGCTGCGCGCGCCCCGCCGCGCTGGAGGCCAGCCTCATGCCGAAAAGTCCTTTCCGCCACGCCCGGTCCCTTGGCAACGTTGTCGCCCGCGTCGACCTGCGGGCCAACCTCCGGAACACCCTGCGACACGCCCACGCGGCCGACTTCGCCGCCGCACTCGTCGTCTTCTTCATAGCGGTGCCCCTGTCCGTCGGCGTCGCCGTCGCCACCGGCACGCCGGTCGAACTCGGGCTGGTCGCGGGCATCGTCGGCGGGTTCCTCACCGGCCTGCTGCCGGGCAGCAGCCTGCGGGTCACCGGCCCGGCGGCCGGACTGACCCTGCTGGTGCACGAGACCGTGCGGGAGTACGGACTCAAGGGGCTCGCCGTCCTCGTGCTCGCCACCGTCCTGATCCAGACGGCGACGGGCCTGCTGCGCATGGGCCGCTGGTTCCGGTCGGTCGCCGTCGCGGTGGCGAAGGGCGTGCTCCTCGGCATCGGACTGCTGTTGTTCGTCGGCCAGTTGTACGGGCTCCTCGACGCGGACGCGCACGGGACCGCGGGACTGGGCGCCGGCCTGGGCGCGGACTGGGCTCCGGGCATGACCGTGGACATGGGTGCGGGCGTGGACGTGAACGTGGTCGCGGGCGCCAACACCCCCGCCGGCGGCCTCGAGAAGCTGGGCGGCCTGGTCACGATGTTCATCCTCGCGCTCACTTCGCCGGTCGCGATCGCCACGTACACGGTGGTCGCCGGTGCCGCGGCGGCGGTGGCCCTCTGGCCCCGCTGGACGGCCGGCGCCCGGCTGGTGCCGGCACCGCTGGCGGCGGTCGCCCTGGCCGCGGCCGGTTCGTACGTGCTGGGGCTGCCGGTCGACCGGGTCCGCGTCGGGGGACTGCTCGACATGGTCAGGCCACCGGGCGACGACGACTTCGAGCGGCTGGGGGAACTCGGAACGCTGGGGGCGGTGCTGGCCTTCGCTCTGGTCGCCTCAGCGGATTCGCTGTTCCGGGGTGGCGTCGCGTCGCGTGGGCAACGCCCCGCGGTGGACCGTTCCCTGTGGCCGTTGCACGCGGCATGGCTGCTCGTCTTCGCCACGCTGCTGCCGTGGGTCCTGGATTTCGTCCCGCTGGCGGCGCTGGCGGGTGTGCTCGCCCACGCCGGGTGGAAGTCACTTCCGCGAAACGAACCGGGACCGCTGTGGCCGGACCACCGGGGTGACGTCGCCGTGCTGATGGCGACGGCCGCGGCCGTCGCGGTGACGAACCTCTTCGAGGGTGTCGTCATCGGGCTGTTGACGGCCGTCGTGAAAACGGCCTGGGAGGGGACGCAGAGGCGTGTACGCCCGTGAGGGCCTGTAAACGCAAGAAAGCCCTGGCGGGAACATGGTTCCCACCAGGGCTTTCTGAATAATTGTTCGGCGGCGTCCTACTCTCCCACAGGGTCCCCCCTGCAGTACCATCGGCGCTGAAAGGCTTAGCTTCCGGGTTCGGAATGTAACCGGGCGTTTCCCTAACGCTATGACCACCGAAACACTATGAAGTTAACCAACCCGGCAAAATCACAGGTCGTTACTTCAGAACCTACACAGTGGACGCGAGCAACTGAGGACAAGCCCTCGGCCTATTAGTACCAGTCAGCTCCAACCGTTACCGGTCTTCCACACCTGGCCTATCAACCCAGTCGTCTACTGGGAGCCTTACCCCATCAAGTGGGTGGGAGTCCTCATCTCGAAGCAGGCTTCCCGCTTAGATGCTTTCAGCGGTTATCCCTCCCGAACGTAGCCAACCAGCCATGCCCTTGGCAGGACAACTGGCACACCAGAGGTTCGTCCGTCCCGGTCCTCTCGTACTAGGGACAGCCCTTCTCAAGACTCCTACGCGCACAGCGGATAGGGACCGAACTGTCTCACGACGTTCTAAACCCAGCTCGCGTACCGCTTTAATGGGCGAACAGCCCAACCCTTGGGACCGACTCCAGCCCCAGGATGCGACGAGCCGACATCGAGGTGCCAAACCATCCCGTCGATATGGACTCTTGGGGAAGATCAGCCTGTTATCCCCGGGGTACCTTTTATCCGTTGAGCGACGGCGCTTCCACAAGCCACCGCCGGATCACTAGTCCCGACTTTCGTCCCTGCTCGACCCGTCGGTCTCACAGTCAAGCTCCCTTGTGCACTTACACTCAACACCTGATTGCCAACCAGGCTGAGGGAACCTTTGGGCGCCTCCGTTACCCTTTAGGAGGCAACCGCCCCAGTTAAACTACCCACCAGACACTGTCCCTGATCCGGATCACGGACCCAGGTTAGACATCCAGCACGACCAGAGTGGTATTTCAACGACGACTCCACACACACTGGCGTGCATGCTTCACAGTCTCCCACCTATCCTACACAAGCCGAACCGAACACCAATATCAAGCTATAGTAAAGGTCCCGGGGTCTTTCCGTCCTGCTGCGCGAAACGAGCATCTTTACTCGTAGTGCAATTTCACCGGGCCTATGGTTGAGACAGTCGAGAAGTCGTTACGCCATTCGTGCAGGTCGGAACTTACCCGACAAGGAATTTCGCTACCTTAGGATGGTTATAGTTACCACCGCCGTTTACTGGCGCTTAAGTTCTCAGCTTCGCCCCACCGAAATGGAGCTAACCGGTCCCCTTAACGTTCCAGCACCGGGCAGGCGTCAGTCCGTATACATCGCCTTACGGCTTCGCACGGACCTGTGTTTTTAGTAAACAGTCGCTTCTCGCTGGTCTCTGCGGCCACACCCAGCTCAGGAAGCAAGTTCCCTCACCAGACATGGCCCCCCTTCTCCCGAAGTTACGGGGGCATTTTGCCGAGTTCCTTAACCATAGTTCACCCGAACGCCTCGGTATTCTCTACCTGACCACCTGAGTCGGTTTAGGGTACGGGCCGCCATGAAACTCGCTAGAGGCTTTTCTCGACAGCATAGGATCATCCACTTCACCACAATCGGCTCGGCATCAGGTCTCAGCCTTAATGTGTGACGGATTTGCCTATCACACGGCCTACACCCTTACCCCGGGACTACCACCGCCCGGGCTGGACTACCTTCCTGCGTCACCCCATCGCTTACCTACTACAAGTCTGGTTCGTCGGCTCCACCACTCCCCTTTGTCCGAAGACTCCAGGGCGGCTTCACGGACTTAGCATCGCCTGATTCGATATTGGGCGTTTCAAAGCGGGTACCGGAATATCAACCGGTTGTCCATCGACTACGCCTGTCGGCCTCGCCTTAGGTCCCGACTTACCCTGGGCAGATCAGCTTGACCCAGGAACCCTTAGTCAATCGGCGCACACGTTTCTCACGTGTGTATCGCTACTCATGCCTGCATTCTCACTCGTGAACCGTCCACAACTCGCTTCCGCGGCTGCTTCACCCGGCACACGACGCTCCCCTACCCATCACAGTCCCCGTTGGGGGTACATACTGCAATGACACGACTTCGGCGGTACGCTTGAGCCCCGCTACATTGTCGGCGCGGAATCACTTGACCAGTGAGCTATTACGCACTCTTTCAAGGGTGGCTGCTTCTAAGCCAACCTCCTGGTTGTCTCTGCGACTCCACATCCTTTCCCACTTAGCGTACGCTTAGGGGCCTTAGTCGATGCTCTGGGCTGTTTCCCTCTCGACCATGGAGCTTATCCCCCACAGTCTCACTGCCGCGCTCTCACTTACCGGCATTCGGAGTTTGGCTAAGGTCAGTAACCCGGTAGGGCCCATCGCCTATCCAGTGCTCTACCTCCGGCAAGAAACACACGACGCTGCACCTAAATGCATTTCGGGGAGAACCAGCTATCACGGAGTTTGATTGGCCTTTCACCCCTAACCACAGGTCATCCCCCAGGTTTTCAACCCTGGTGGGTTCGGTCCTCCACGAAGTCTTACCTCCGCTTCAACCTGCCCATGGCTAGATCACTCCGCTTCGGGTCTTGGGCACGCTACTCAAACGCCCTATTCGGACTCGCTTTCGCTACGGCTTCCCCACACGGGTTAACCTCGCAACATACCGCAAACTCGCAGGCTCATTCTTCAAAAGGCACGCAGTCACGACGCACCGAGCAAGCTCGATGCGCGACGCTCCCACGGCTTGTAGGCACACGGTTTCAGGTACTATTTCACTCCGCTCCCGCGGTACTTTTCACCATTCCCTCACGGTACTATCCGCTATCGGTCACCAGGGAATATTTAGGCTTAGCGGGTGGTCCCGCCAGATTCACACGGGATTTCTCGGGCCCCGTGCTACTTGGGTGTCTCTTAAACGAGCCGTCAATGTTTCAGCTACGGGGGTCTTACCCTCTACGCCGGACCTTTCGCATGTCCTTCGCCTACATCAACGGTTTCTGACTCGTCTCACAGCCGGCAGACTATGAAAAAGAGATCCCACAACCCCGCATGCGCAACCCCTGCCGGGTATCACACACATACGGTTTGGCCTCATCCGGTTTCGCTCGCCACTACTCCCGGAATCACGGTTGTTTTCTCTTCCTGCGGGTACTGAGATGTTTCACTTCCCCGCGTTCCCTCCACACTGCCTATGTGTTCAGCAGCGGGTGACAGCCCATGACGACTGCCGGGTTTCCCCATTCGGACACCCCCGGATCAAAGCTCGGTTGACAGCTCCCCGGGGCCTATCGTGGCCTCCCACGTCCTTCATCGGTTCCTGGTGCCAAGGCATCCACCGTGCGCCCTTAAAAACTTGGCCACAGATGCTCGCGTCCACTGTGCAGTTCTCAAGCAACGACCAGCCACCCATCACCCCACCACCGAAGCAGTGAGTGCACTGGGGCCGGCATCGCGAAGGTTCGAAACTTACGTTCCGTACCCTCAGATACCCAACAGCGTGCCCGACCCAGCCCCTCAGAAATTTCACGTTCCACGCCGAAGCAGTACTAGTGAACCCTCAAGAACTGTGCCGAATAGTCAACGTTCCACCCATGAGCAACCGTGCAAGACATTCGCTTGCAGTCGGCTATGTGCTCCTTAGAAAGGAGGTGATCCAGCCGCACCTTCCGGTACGGCTACCTTGTTACGACTTCGTCCCAATCGCCAGTCCCACCTTCGACGGCTCCCTCCACAAGGGTTGGGCCACCGGCTTCGGGTGTTACCGACTTTCGTGACGTGACGGGCGGTGTGTACAAGGCCCGGGAACGTATTCACCGCAGCAATGCTGATCTGCGATTACTAGCAACTCCAACTTCATGGGGTCGAGTTGCAGACCCCAATCCGAACTGAGACCGGCTTTTTGAGATTCGCTCCACCTCGCGGTATCGCAGCTCATTGTACCGGCCATTGTAGCACGTGTGCAGCCCAAGACATAAGGGGCATGATGACTTGACGTCGTCCCCACCTTCCTCCGAGTTGACCCCGGCAGTCTCCTGTGAGTCCCCATCACCCCGAAGGGCATGCTGGCAACACAGAACAAGGGTTGCGCTCGTTGCGGGACTTAACCCAACATCTCACGACACGAGCTGACGACAGCCATGCACCACCTGTACACCGACCACAAGGGGGCGACCATCTCTGGCCGTTTCCGGTGTATGTCAAGCCTTGGTAAGGTTCTTCGCGTTGCGTCGAATTAAGCCACATGCTCCGCTGCTTGTGCGGGCCCCCGTCAATTCCTTTGAGTTTTAGCCTTGCGGCCGTACTCCCCAGGCGGGGAACTTAATGCGTTAGCTGCGGCACGGACGACGTGGAATGTCGCCCACACCTAGTTCCCAACGTTTACGGCGTGGACTACCAGGGTATCTAATCCTGTTCGCTCCCCACGCTTTCGCTCCTCAGCGTCAGTATCGGCCCAGAGATCCGCCTTCGCCACCGGTGTTCCTCCTGATATCTGCGCATTTCACCGCTACACCAGGAATTCCGATCTCCCCTACCGAACTCTAGCCTGCCCGTATCGAATGCAGACCCGGGGTTAAGCCCCGGGCTTTCACATCCGACGCAACAAGCCGCCTACGAGCTCTTTACGCCCAATAATTCCTGACAACGCTTGCGCCCTACGTATTACCGCGGCTGCTGGCACGTAGTTAGCCGGCGCTTCTTCTGCAGGTACCGTCACTTTCGCTTCTTCCCTGCTGAAAGAGGTTTACAACCCGAAGGCCGTCATCCCTCACGCGGCGTCGCTGCATCAGGCTTTCGCCCATTGTGCAATATTCCCCACTGCTGCCTCCCGTAGGAGTCTGGGCCGTGTCTCAGTCCCAGTGTGGCCGGTCGCCCTCTCAGGCCGGCTACCCGTCGTCGCCTTGGTAGGCCATCACCCCACCAACAAGCTGATAGGCCGCGGGCTCATCCTGCACCGCCGGAGCTTTCCACCACCAACCATGCGGTCAGCGGTCGTATCCGGTATTAGACCCCGTTTCCAGGGCTTGTCCCAGAGTGCAGGGCAGATTGCCCACGTGTTACTCACCCGTTCGCCACTAATCCACCCCGAAGGGCTTCATCGTTCGACTTGCATGTGTTAAGCACGCCGCCAGCGTTCGTCCTGAGCCAGGATCAAACTCTCCGTGAATGTTTACCCGTAATCGGGTCGACACCACGAGAGCGGAACAACCAGGCGGAATAAGCCCGGTCGTTCACAGCGTCCTCGCTGTGTGTGCCTACCCGATCCATACGGACCCGGCAGGACTTTTAAAGGAACCTCATCCATCGAGATGGACGGGGTGTCAACATATCTGGCGTTGACTTTTGGCACGCTGTTGAGTTCTCAAGGAACGGACGCTTCCTTTGTACTCACCCTCTCGGGCTTTCCTCCGGGCGCTTCCCTTCGTTGTTTCCAACCTTACCAGATCCGTTTTCCGTTCCGTTTCCGGTTCGGATTCCGTTTCCGGCCCCCTGTTGGAGCGGGGTTTTTCGCGCCTTCCGGCGTGATCACTACTTTAGCGGATTTCCCTCGTGACTCCTAATCGAGTCCCGGTCCGAATTTCGGCATGCCGAAATTCATCCCGTTCAAGGGCCGTGCAGTAGTGGACGCCGCCGGTGCGGCTCGAAGTGCCGTCCTCGAAGCCGTTCGGCCCCGCGACAACTCGGAGAACAGTACGGATCCGGTGGACCCGTGTCAACCCGCGTCAGGAGCGGCTCTCTTGCCGCTCCCGCGCCCCTCCTCCTCTCCTGGCCCCCTCTTCTCAGGGGGATCCTCAGGGGAGTCCTCGGACGAGTCCTCAGTCGAGGTCGCTGAGGCGGCCGCCGGCGTCCGGCTGGGCCTCCTCGACGCGGCGGAGCAGGCGGGTCAGCATCTCGCCGAGCCGGCCGCGCTCGTCGTTCGAGAGGTCCTGGAGCAGCTCCTCCTCGAAGACAGTGGCCATGCGCAGGCCGTCCAGCCACTTCGCCCGGCCCTCTTCCGTGATGCCGACGATGACGCGCACGCGGTTGCTCTCGTCGCGCTCGCGCGTGACCAGGCCCTCCCCGACCATGCGGTCGATGCGGTGGGTCATGGCCGCGGGGGTGAGGCCGAGCCGCTTGGCGAGGTCGCCGGGCCCGAGGGAGTAGGGCTCGCCGGCGAGGACGAGGGCCTTGAGGACCTCCCACTCGGCGTTGCTGATGCCCAGCTCGGCGGTCTGGCGTCCGTACGCGACGTTCATCCGCCGGTTGAGGCGGCTGAGTGCCGAGACCACGCGCTCCACCTGGGGGTCCAGGTCCTGGAACTCGCGCTGGTAGGCGGCGATCTGCTCGTCGAGGCTCGGCTCGGCCGGGCCGGGGGTGTCAGCCATGCCCGGCAGTATGACAGAAATGATTCGCGCTAAAGCCCTTCGGCATGTACTCTTTAGCTTCGAAGTTTAGGTCTGAAGTCTTCAGGTTCGAGTTTGAGGGGTGAGTGTGACCACCGCGATGGGCGCAGCTCTGCGCCGGATCCAGTTGGGCAACGCGTTGAGCGCGTTCGGCAGCGGCTTCACGGTTCCGTTCCTGTTCATCTATGTGGCACAGGTGCGGGACCTCGGCGCGAGCACGGCGGGGATCGTGCTGGCGACGTTCGCCGTGGCCGCGCTCGTCGTGCTGCCCTTCGTCGGACGGATCATCGACCGGCGGGGTCCCCTGCCTGTCGCCGTCGCGGGTACGGTCTGCGCCGCCGTCGGCTCCCTGGGGCTCGGTCTGGCGGGCAGCGAGCCGCTGGTCGTTTGCGCGGCCGCGGCGCTGGGTGCCGGTATAGCGGTGATCCAGCCGTCGCTGGCCACCATGATCGTGTGGTGTTCGACCACGACGACCCGGTCGCGTGCGTTCGCGATGCAGTTCTTTCTGAACAACCTGGGGCTGGGTGTCGGTGGCCTGCTGGGCGGCCAGCTGGTGGACACCTCCGACCCGTCGAGCTTCGTGCGTCTCTTCGCGATCGAGTCGGCGATGTTCCTGGTGCTGGGTGCGACGGTCGCGACCGTGCGGCTGCCGCGTGCGCCCAAGGTCGAGGACGCCGTGCCGACCGACCCCGAGGCCTCCCAGGGCTGGCGGACGCTGCTCGGCGACCGGGCCATGGTGCAGCTGTGTGTGCTGGGCTTCGTGATGTTCTTCGCCTGCTACGGACAGTTCGAGTCGGGCCTGGCGGCTTTCGCCGTCGAGGTCACGAAGATCTCGCCTGCCATGCTCGGTATCGCTCTCGCCGCGAACACGGCCGCGATCGTTCTCGCGCAGTTCCTCGTTCTCAAGCTCGTCGAGCGGCGTCGGCGGTCGCGGGTCATCGCGCTGGTCGGTCTCATATGGACGGCCGCCTGGATCATGGCCGGCGTGTCCGGTCTGGTGCCGGGAGCGCACGGCGTGGCGACCGCGATGCTGATCTCGACGTACGCGCTGTTCGGCATCGGTGAGTCGATGCTGTCGCCGACCATGGCTCCGCTGGTGGCGGACCTGGCGCCGGCGCGGCTGGTGGGTCAGTACAACTCCGCGTTCGCCCTCGTGAAGCAGCTGGCGCTGGCCGTCGGTCCGGCGGCGGGCGGTCTGATGGCCGGTGCGGGGATGTACACCGCGTACATCGCCCTGCTGGTCGGCTGCTCGCTCGCCATCTCCGTCCTCGCCCTGCGCCTGGGCCGCCGGCTCACTCCGGCGCAGGAGAACCCGCTCGTCGTGCGGGAGCTGCAGGCACGGAAGGCCGAGCTGAGCGTGCGTGCCGGTGGCGCGCGGGTCGGCGCGCAGGCCGGGCCGGCGCCGGACGCCACCGAGCCGGTCGTGACCGCGGAGCGGACGCCTGTGGGCGTCTGACCCTCAGGGCGCCTCCTGGCCGGCCGCGGCGTGCCCCGGCTGTGCGTCGCTCACGGGTGTCCCGCGGGCAGGGCGAACTCGCACCACACCGCCTTGCCGCCGCCGGGTGTGCGGCGTGAGCCCCAGGACGAGGCGATGGTGGCGATGATCGAGATGCCGCGTCCGGCCTCGTCGGCCGGTTCGGCGCGGCGGCGGCGCGGGAGATGGTCGTCGCCGTCGGTGACCTCGATGATCAGGCGCCGGTCGGTGCGGCGGAGGCGGAGCCTCATGGGGGGTGTGCCGTGCTGGAGGGAGTTGGCCACCAGTTCGCTCGCGGCCAGCACGCCCAGGTCGCGGAGGTCCGTGGGGAAGCGCCAGCTGGCCAGCACGCCCGACGCGAAGGCGCGGGCGCGGGGCGCGGCCTCGATGCCGCCGAGGAGTTCCAGTGCGGCGTTGTGGAAGAGCTCGGCGTCGTGGCCCGTGCGGGCGGGGTGCTGGAGGACGAGGACGGCCACGTCGTCGTCGTGTTCCTGGGTGACTCCGAGCGCGCGGATCAGCCGGTCGCACATCACCTGGGGTGATCCGGTGGCGCCGGCGAAGGCGCGCTCGAGGGCGGCGACGCCCTCGTCGATGTCCTCGTCGCGCCGCTCGACCAGGCCGTCCGTATAGAGGACGGCGCTCGCGCCGGGGCCGAAGGGCATGCTGCCGGAGGTGTGGAGCCAGCCACCGGTGCCCAGCGGGGGGCCGGTGGGCTCGGCGGCGCGGCGCACGGTGCCGTCCGGGTCGCGGACGAGGATCGGCAGGTGGCCGGCGGAGGCGTAGACGAGGCGGCCCTCGTTGGGGTCGTGGATGGCGTAGACGCAGGTGGCGATCTGGGTGGCGTCGATCTCGGCGGCGAGGCCGTCGAGGAGCTGGAGGACCTCGTGGGGCGGGAGGTCGAGGCGTGCGTAGGCCCGTACGGCCGTGCGGAGCTGGCCCATGACGGCCGCCGCCCGGACGCCGCGGCCCATGACGTCGCCGATGACGAGGGCGGTGCGCCCGGCGCCGAGGGTGATGACGTCGTACCAGTCGCCGCCGACGGCGGTGTCCTTGCCGCCGGGCTGGTAGGTGGCGGCGACGCGCAGGTCGTCGGGTTGTTCGAGTTCCTGGGGCAGGAGGCTGCGCTGGAGAGTGACGGCCGCCTCGCGCTGGCGGCGCTCGCTGGCGCGCAGCCGCTCCGCCGCCTCGACCTGGTCCGTGACGTCGGCCGCGAAGACGAGGACGCCGCGCTGGGCGGCCGTGCTCCCGCCCACTTCGAGCGGTGAGCAGGTGAAGGTGTAGTAGCCGTGGCGGGGGCGGGCGTCGGGGTCCGTCCTGGCCGGGGCGGGGGCACCGGCCGGTGCGGTCAGGGGGACGCGGCGGGACTTGACCGTGCGGGGTCTGCCGCTGCGCAGCACCTGGTCCATCAGGGGCAGCAGGCCCAGTTCGTCGAGCTCGGGGAGGGCCGTGCGGGCGGGGATGCCGGGGGTGCGGGGGCCGAAGAGGGCGGCGTAGGCGTCGTTGACGTAGGCGACGCGATGGTCCGGGCCGTAGAGGACGGCGACGAGGGCCGGCACCTGGCCGAGGATGGCGTGGACGGACAGCGCGTCGAGACTGGGGACGGGGTCCGCGTCAGGGCCGGCGGCGGGGGCGCTCTCGGCGCGCGCGGCGGGCACGGATCCGGTGCCCTGGGCGCCGGTCGTGGCGGGGACCTGCGAGGAGGTCGCGGAGGTGCGGTCGGCGCGCGCCGCCGCGCGGCGCTGCGTTCCGGGGAGCCGGGCGCTCCAGCGGGTGAAGTTCACTGAGGATTACCTCGCGGAGTCGTTCCGGATCAGCTCGGCGACGTGGGACGGCGTGGCCGCGAGCCCGGCTCGGGTCCGCGGTCGGCGGTGCGGGGGCCGGGCCCCGAGGAAGTGCAGCAAACGTCCGAATCCTCATGATTGTTACTCTTCGCAGATACCAGCCCACCCATGGTCACACGTCCAGTGTGGCCGACCGGACTGACATCCGTCAGACGCCGTGCCCTACGGGTGGGTTCCCGTCTCCGCCACGCGCGCGTGACCTGCCTCAACTCGCCTCGGGGTGCCGCCCTGTGCCCGCTGCGAGTTCGAATTCGGCCCGGGGGTTTTCCAGCGAGCCGAGCGAGACGATCTCACGTTTGAACAGGCCGGCGAGGATCCATTCGGCGAGGACCCGGGCCTTGCGGTTGAAGGTGGGCAGCCTGCTGAGGTGGTAGGCGCGGTGCATGAACCAGGCGGGGTACCCCTTGAGCTTGGTGCCGTAGACCTGGGCGACGCCCTTGTGGAGGCCGAGCGAGGCGACGGACCCGACGTACTTGTGCCGGTAGTCCTTGAGGTCCTTGCCCCGGAGGGAGGAGAGCACGTTCTGGGCGAGGACCTTGGTCTGGCGGACGGCGTGCTGGGCGTTGGGTGCGCATTCCCTGCCCGGTTCGGTGGCGGTGAGGTCGGGCACGGCGGCCGCGTCGCCCGCCGCCCACGCGTGGTCGACGCCGTCGACCTTCAGGGCCGTGGTGCACACGAGCCTGCCGCGTCCGTCGAGCGGCAGGTCGGTGGCGGCCAGGACGGGGTGCGGTTTGACGCCGGCGGTCCACACGAGGGTGCGCGTGGGGAGGCGGGAGCCGTCGCTGAGCACGGCGACGCGGTTCTCGCAGGAGTCGAGCCGGGTGCCGAGGCGTACGTCGATGTTGCGGCCGCGCAGCTCCCGGACGGCGTACCGGCCCATGTCCCGGCCGACTTCGGGGAGGATCCGGTCGGTGGCCTCCACCAGGACGAACCTCAGATCGTCGGGGCTGACGTTGTGGTAGTACCGGGCGGCGTAACGGGCCATGTCCTCCAGCTCGCCAAGGGCCTCCACTCCGGCGTAGCCGCCGCCGACGAAGACGAAGGTCAGGGCGGCGTCGCGGACCTCCGGGTCGCGGGTGGAGGAGGCGATGTCCAGCTGTTCCAGGACGTGGTTGCGCAGGCCGATGGCCTCCTCGACCGTCTTGAAGCCGATGCCGTAGTCGGCGAGGCCGGGGATGGGGAGGGTGCGGGAGACGGAGCCGGGGGCGAGGATCAGTTCGTCGTAGGGGACGGTGATCGCGCCGGTGCCCTCCTCCTCGGTGGCGAGGGTCTTGACGGTGGCGGTGCGCTTGGCGTGGTCGATGGCGGTGGCCTCGCCGATGACGACCTCGCACTTGTCCAGGACGCGGCGCAGGGGGACGACGACGTGGCGGGGTGAGATGGAGCCGGCCGCGGCCTCGGGAAGGAACGGCTGGTACGTCATGTAGGGCTCGGGGTCGATGACCACGATCTCGGCCTCGCCGCGCCTGAGCTTCCGCTGGAGACGGAGAGCAGTGAACAAACCGACGTATCCGCCGCCGACGATGAGGATGCGGGGCGGGGTCTCGCGGTCACGGTCCCTGCCCTCGGAGGGCCTTGGCGCCGACTGGGGCGTCTGGGGGGCGGGCTGCTGAGCCTGGGCGGCGGGCGGCTGCGGCTGTGAGCCGGACTGCTGCGGTTGCGTGGTGGGCTTCTGGTGCTCTTCGGTGCGCTTCTGGTGCTGCGTAGTGGGCTTCTGCCGCTCTTCGGTGGGCTTCTGGTGCTGTGAGCCGGACTTCTGCGGCTCGGGCGCGGGTGTTTTCTTCACCCCCTGCTCGCCCCGTTCCTCCTGTTCCCTGCGCTCCTCCCGTGCCGGGTCGTTCACCAAGGCCCCTTCCTCCTCGCGTCTTCGCTCGCGTCCTCGACAGGGCTCGTACGTCGTCGCGCGCCCCGTCCGTCATCGAGCGGTGCCGGTCGGGGTCGGTCGGCGTCGTCAGGTCTCTGGCACACCTTCTTCCCATGACGCCTCGCCCTCAGTGGTTTGTCCACAGGCCCCGCGAAATGTATGACCGGAGTCGGAGCTGATCCCTCCATGCCGAGTGGTTCTTTCTCGGAAGAAGGAGCGCAGGTCAGAGCGGGTGCGAGAAGGTAGTGCGGTGGTGCAGAATCAGAAGAGATCGGGCTTGTACTCCAATCGGGGACAGCCTGTGCGGAGCTACCCTCTTCTTTCTTGACCTGGGCTCAACTATGTTCGTACTCCGTCGGGGTGACGAGACATGCCCCGACAGTCAGGGCGGGGAGTCTCCGGGGGGAGACGTCATAACCGGGGGAACGTATGCACATTCAGGGCTCTCATTGGTCTGCTGCTGTCGCGACGACTGACGGCACGGGTGGCCGTCATACGCCGTTGCGCGTGGATGCACAGCGCAATCTGGAACATGTGCTGCGGGCGGCTCGCGAGGTCTTCGGCGAGCTGGGGTACGGGGCGCCGATGGAGGACGTGGCGCGCCGGGCCCGGGTCGGAGTGGGGACGGTCTACCGGCGGTTCCCGAGCAAGGACGTGCTGGTCCGGCGCATAGCCGAGGAGGAGACCGCGCGGCTGACCGAGCAGGCGCGGACGGCTCTGGGCCAGGAGGACGAGCCGTGGTCGGCGCTGTCGCGCTTCCTGCGCACCTCAGTGGCCTCGGGCGCCGGCAGGCTGCTGCCTCCGCAGGTGCTGCGGGTCGGCGTCGACGTGGAGCCCGAGGACGGCCGTGACCGGCTCCAGGCGCGGGTGCCGCAGCAGCGGCAGCCGGTCGCCGCGGGGCAGCTGCATGAGCTGCGGCTCGTCGAGCAGCGGCCGGCGGCGGTCGAGGAGCGCGACGACGCGGGTGCGGCGGCGCTGCTGGACGTGGTGGGCCGGCTGGTCGAGCGGGCCCGGGCGGCGGGCGAGCTGCGCGCCGACGTGACGGTCGCGGACGTGCTGCTGGTGATAGCGACGGCGGCGCCGTCGCTGCCGGACGCGGCGCAGCAGGCGGCGGCCTCGTCGCGGCTGCTGGACATTCTGCTGGAAGGCCTCCGTTCGCGGCCCGTGGAGTAGCCACCCGGATTTCTCCGGGAAAGATATTTACGGATTACCCGAAAGGGGGTCCCCCGTTCGGCAAGTGTTGCCCGTTCGGGTGACGGAGAGGGTTCCGCCGCGCGAACGGGACCCGGACGAGTGGTTGCCGTTCCTGAAGTGATCCAGGCGCGTTCCTGTGTGCGACGCTGCTCAGTATTCGACTGTGCCGCCGCGTACGGGGAGCCTGCGCTATGGGTGTTGACGGGCGGGAAGAACCGCGTGGGAGCGAGGAGGCGGACGAGCCTCCGCCGATGCACAGAGTGCCCGGCCAAGGGGGCCCGCCTGCTGCGGGTTCCCCGTCGGGCGCCCTGGAGTTGCGGCAAGGGGCGCCCCAGCCGAACGCGGCACGGCCGCGCCTGGGCCGGTGGGAGTCGACGGGCCTGCGCATCCCCGCTCAGGCCGACGGTGACGCGTCGGTCCGTGGTGAAGCCGCAGTAGCCGGCGATCCGGTGGCCTGCGGTGTCGCCGCGGCCGGCGGGGGCGAGGCTCCAGTCGGCGGTGGTGTCCACGCCGGAGCCGCGGCCCAGGCCGGGATCACGGATCGCATCGGGGCGGAGGCCCAGAACGGGACCGGGGCTCAAGGCCGGGTCGGGGCCCTGGACGGGGCCGAGACCCAAGCCAGGGGCGGCGCGCTGGACGGGGCCGAGACTCAAGCCAGGGCCGGTGCGCCGACCGGTGGCGGTGCTCACGGCGGGGGCGGTGCCCAAGCTAAGGGCGGTGCCGGTACTCCCGTAGGGGACGGTGCCCAAGCGACGGGCGGTGCCGGTACTCCCATCGGGGCTGGGTCTCCTCGCGGGACTGGCCCTCATACCGGGGTCGGCACTCAAGCCGGGGCGAGCGCGTCGGCCTGTGCTGGTGCTCAGGCCGCGGCTGGTGCTCACGGCCCGGTCCCTGCTCATGGCGAGGGCCCTGCTCACCCCGGGGGCCCTGCTCACCCCGGGGGCCGGGTTTCGTCCGATCTTTCGCCTCTCTCCGCGTTCTTCTCTCCGGCCGGGTCCTGTACGGACAACGGCGCGCCGGCCGATGACGCAGCCGTGCACGACGATGGGGACGGGACGCCCTCCGACCTCGAGCTGGTCACGCGGATGCGTGGTGGTGCCGACGACGACGCGTACGAGGAGCTGTACCGGCGGCATGCCGGGGCGGTTCGCCGGTATGCCCGTAGCTGCTGCCGTGACGACCACACCGCCGAGGACCTGACCAACGAGGTCTTCGCAGCCACGCTCCAGGCGATCCGCGCCGGTGCGGGGCCGGATTCGGCGGTGCGCGCCTATCTGCTGACGACGGTGCGGCGCGTGGCGGCGGCGTGGGGAAGGACGGCCAAGCGGGAGCAATTGGTCGACGACTTCGCGGTGTTCGCCACCTCGGCGGCGTCCTCGTCCGCCACGGCCGAGGACGACACGCTCGATCCGGGTGCCGACGTCCGGGCCATGCAGGAGGCCGAGCAGTCGCTGGCCGTGCAGGCCTTCCGGAGCCTGCCGGAGCGCTGGCAGACGGTGCTGTGGCACACGACCGTGGAGGAGGAGTCACCGAGCGAGGTCGCGCCGCTGCTGGGCCTGAGTCCCAACGCGACGGCGGTCCTGGCACACCGGGCGCGGGAGGGGCTGAAGCAGGCCTACCTCCAGGCGCACGTCAGCACGTCGCTGACGTCGGGCGGGGAGTGCGCGCAGTATGCCGACCGACTGGGCGCGTATGCGCGGGGCCGGCTGCGCACCCGGGCCGAGCGGGGGATGCGCAAGCACCTGGAAGGCTGCGCCCGGTGCCGTGGGGCCGCGCTCGAAGTGGCCGACGTCAACGAGCGGTTGCGTGCGCTGCTGCCGACGGCGGTCATCGGCTGGTTCGCCGCCGGGTGGTCGGTCAAGGCCGCCGCGGGGTGGGCGGCGGGGGCCGGTGCGGCCGCGGGCGCGGCGTCGGCCGGTGCGGGTACGGGACCGGCCTCCGGTGGAGCGGGGGCACCGGGTCCCGGCGCGCTGGGCGGCCACGGGCTGGGCGTGGCCGCGAAGGCGGGGCTGGCGGCGGGGGTGGTGGCCGCGACGGGCGCGGTCCTCGCGTACGCCCTCGCGGGCGGCTCCCCCGCTCCTGACCGGCCCCGGGCCGAGCCCAGGGAAGCGGCCCCGGCCGTCCCGGCGCCGGTGCCGACGGCGCCACGGAGCCTGACCGCTTCGTCAGCTGCGGTGTCGCCGCCCGCCCGCGCGGCGCACCCGGTCGTTCCCCGCCCGTCGGCCTCCCCCACGCCGAGCAGGACACCGGCGAAGGCGGTGGCCCTCCCGGCGCCGGCACCGGCGTCGCCCCGGCCGTCCGTGACGACGCCTGCCCGTAAACCCCCCGCCTCCCACAAGCCCGAGCCGAAGGCGAAGCCGAAGCCCAACCCCCCGCCCGCCCCGTCAGCGCCCTCGGTCGGCTACCGGCTCAACGAGCTGGACTACGGCCTGACCGGCGGCGGCACGGAACCAGAGGTCAGGCTCGGCGGGAGCAGCTGGCTGTGGCAGCGGTACGGACTGCGGGTCGGGGGCAGGGCCTACGGTCACGGAGCCAGCGTTCACGCGTCGTCCTCGGTGACGATCGACCTGAACCGTTCCTGCACGGCGTACGACGCGCTGGCCGGTGTGGACGACATGACCGAGGGCGTGGGAGCGGTCACCTTCTCCGTCTACGCCGACGGTGAGCGCCTGTGGACCTCTCCCCTGGTCCATGGTGGCCGGGCGCCGGTCGCGGTGCACGTGCCGCTGGCGGGCCGCAGGACGCTGCGCCTGGTGGTGGAGCCGCGCGGGCCGCTGGACCGTGGCGCGCTGGCGGACTGGGCGCTGGCCCGCATCGCTTGCCGCTAGGCCGTGTCCGCGCAGCAGCGCCGTGCGCGCGTAGGGCGTGGCCCGGGGCCTCCGGTGCTGGGGGCATCTCCCAGCGGTAGCCGGGTCCCGGGCCGGGCGGGGCTTCGCGGGCACGGTCTAGCCGCCACCGGTGGTCTCCGGCGGCCGGCTCTCAGGGTTCGACCTGGGCCGTTCCGAAGGGCACGCCCTGGGCGCGCGGGGGGATCACCCCGCCTGCCGCCGCGCGTTGCCGTGGCGCCGCCGACCCGGTCCAGCAGGTGCCGCGGCGGGCGAGGAGGCGACGCAGCCAGACCTCCACGGCGACGAGTTCGGCGAGGCCGTCGAGCGGCAGCGCCGCGCCTTCGGCGGCGGCGCACAGGGCGCCCCGCACCACGTGGGCCTCGATCAGTCCCGCGTCGGCGAGCAGCGGCGCGGTGAAGAGTTCCAGCAGGTTGCCCAGCGATGCCGCGAGGCCCGTCCGCATGGCGGCCGCGTGCGAGGCGTGGGACGTCGCGCCCCAGCCGGGCGGGAGTTCGCGGATGCCCGCACCGGCCAGGACGGCGCGGAGGACCGAGGCGCGCGCCCCCGGTTGGACCCGGAGCGCCTCGGGAAGTGCCCGGCAGGCGCGGACGACCTGGTTGTCGAGAAAGGGGGCGTGGAGCCGCTGTCCGCGGACTTCGGCGGCCTGCTCGAAGACCCGGTGGTCCGCCGCGTGCCGGCCGAGCGCGGCAGCGGCGCGTCGCTCCCCCGGGCGTTGCAGGGGGCCGGCGGGTGGCCGCACCGCCGCCCCGTGCAGGCGAACCGATACTTCAGCGAGTGCCTCTCCCGTGAGCCAGCGTGCCGCGGGGCCGGGCCGGCACCAGGTCAGTGCCGCCAGCGAGGCGTCGACGGCGCCTGCGGCTCCCGTCGTGCCCGGCCCGCCGTTCTCGCCGGCCCCGGCTCGCAGGAGCGCGTCCGCCGCCGCCTCGATTCCCTCGCGGTAGGTCGTACGGGCCAGGCGCCGGGCCGCGCGGTAGACCGTGAACGGCACGAACAGGGAGTGCGCCGAGGGCCCGTCGGCGCGGGCGAGGGCCGAGACGGGCCGCAGCAGGTGCCGTCGCCGGCGGTCCATCAGCAGGTCGGTGAGCCGGGCGGGGTGGGCGTCCAGGACCTGCCGGGCGCCGTGCCCGACGAAGTGGTCGGCGCTGCCGGCGGCCAGCCGGTGCCGGTGCCGGGCGGCGTCGACGAGGGCGGGGCAGGGCTCGTCGGTCAGCGGCCCGTCGGCGAGGCCGGCGTAGGGGAGGGCCTCCGTGCCGGCGGCGACGATGACGTGGCGCAGGCGGGGGCCGGCGGCGAGGGCGCGGGCCCGTTCGAGTTCGGCCTCGCGGGCGCGGCCGCCGCCGGTGGCGAGGTCGTTGAAGGTGACGGCCTGGAGCCGCTCCCCCGCTGCGGTGCCCAGTCCGTGGGGCGTGCCGGGCATGCCGGGGAGGCCGGCGGCGAGCAGGGCGAGGGTGCCGGAGGCGCTGCCGCCGGAGAGGTCGGCGCCGATGCCGGGGGCGGGGGCGCCCCGGGCGGCGCGCCGCTGCGCGGGGCCCATGCCGGGTACGGGGCCGGGGTCGCGGGCCTCGGGGGTGCCGGCGCCGTAGTCGGGCGCGTGGCGGGGGGCGGCGAGGCGGGTGCGTACGGACTCCACGAGGGCGTTCCGCACGCCGTCCATGGCCTGGGCGGCGTCGCGCTGGGGGGCGGCGACGGCGAGGGAGGTCGTGGGTTCGTAGCCGGTGATGTCCCGTGCCCCGTCGCGCAGGATCAGGGCGTGGCCGGGCGGGACGCGTCGTACGCCGGTGTAGGGGGTGCTGTCGCCGAGGGCCTCGGGCGCGTCGGGGCAGGCGAGGAGCGCGGCGAGGTGGCCGACGTCGAGCTGGGCCTCGACGAGGTCGGCCAGCGGCAGTGCCGCGGTGGCGTAGGCGGTGCCGCCGGACCAGGCGGTGTGGAAGACGGGCCGGGCGCCGGCGAGGTCGCCGAGGACGGTCAGGCGACGCCCGACCTGGGCGACGGCGGTGTAGCTGCCGGGCCATGCGGACAGGTGCCGCAGGGCGCCGCCACGCGCTGCGACGAGGCCGGCGCGGAGGGCGTCGTCGCTGGCGCCGCAGCGGCCGAACACGGCGAGGCGGGTGGTGGGATCGGTCTGGATCACGCGTACTTCGTCGGGGCGCCAGTCACCTACGGCCCACAGGGGTGCGGGGGCGCCCCACAGGAGTTGGGCGCCGACCGGTTGGACGTTCGCGTCGTCGGGTCCTTCGGGGTCCGGGAGCCCGCCGGGCCCGGATCCAGCGGAGGTGCGGCTCCACCCCACCAACCAGCGCATCGCCGCCTCCACAGGCTGTGGACAACCAACAGGTAGCAGTCATCATGCACAGCGAGCGAATGGTTTCGACATCCGACAGGCAACACATTGGTTGCTTCTGTCGCGCCAACTCACCGCAGTTGCCAATGAAGTGTCGTTTCGTCACCGACGATCCGACGACGATACCGCCCGCCGTCGACCACCGTCACGCACTGCTCCACGCTCGCCCCGCACGCGCCCCACGCTTGCCCAACAACGTGTCCTCGGCCATGCCCTACGGCCGGATCCGGCCAAAATGCGGGCGTCCGCTTACGGGGGAGGAGAGAGGATTGAGCCGGACGCGTCCACCAACAGGTTCGCAGTCCGGGAGGCGTGCGCCGCCTCCCGGACCGTTCCGCCACCCGCGGGGAATGAGGCGGCGGCTTCCCCCAGCCCACTGGATCCAGTACAGCGGGCCAACCCACGCTCCTCCATGGAACCGCCACCGCCGTTGGCGCGGACAGAGCGCACGGCGGGCGCACGGCCACACACAACCGGAGCACGTGCCCCTCGATGCACGCACATACGGGCCAGAATCTCGCCATCCGGGACATCACCTCTTAACGGTCGGGATGCGGCGAACTACGCTGGGTTTACGAATGCCCCGTGCCTATGCCGAGGCGGGCGTCGTGTTGCCGAGGGGTGCGCATGTCCAGGGAGCCACGCGGACCGAACGAGAAGCTGGGCACCGTCCTCGCCCTCGCAGGGATCAGCAACGCCGGTCTCGCGCGCAGGGTCAACGACCTCGGTGCGCAGCGCGGATTGACACTTCGTTATGACAAGACGTCCGTCGCCAGGTGGGTGTCCAAGGGGATGGTGCCGCAGGGCGCGGCCCCGCACCTGATCGCGGCGGCGATAGCGGCGAAGCTCGGCCGCCCGGTGCCGCTGCACGAGATCGGGCTCGCCGACGCGGACCCCGCGCCGGAGGTCGGGCTCGCCTTCCCGCGCGATGTCGGCCAGGCGGTGCGGTCCGCGACGGAGCTCTACCGGCTGGATCTCGCCGGTCGGCGCGGCGGTGGGGGCATCTGGCAGAGTCTGGCCGGTTCCTTCTCCGTCAGCGCGTATTCGACCCCGGCCTCGCGCTGGCTGATAACGCCCGCCGACAGCTCGGTGGCCCGCGAGCCGCACCAGGTGGCCCGGGAAGCGGTGGCGCCCGGAACGGGCGGCCCGGCCGAGCCGGCGACCGCGACGTCCGCCGCGCCCGGCGCCGACGGGACGCCGGGCGCCCCGGGTCAGGACGGCGGTTTACCCCAGCGAGTGGGCCACAGCGACGTCACGAAGCTGCGGGAGGCGGCCGACGACGCGCGGCGGTGGGACTCCAAGTACGGGGGCGGCGACTGGCGTTCGTCGATGGTGCCGGAGTGCCTGCGGGTCGACGCGGCACCGCTGCTGCTCGCCTCGTACAGCGACGAGGTGGGACGTGCGCTGTTCGGCGCGACGGCCGAGCTGACCCGGCTGGCCGGCTGGATGGCCTTCGACACCGGCCAGCAGGAGGCGGCCCAGCGCTACTACATCCAGGCGCTGCGGCTGGCCCGCGCGGCGGCGGACGTACCGCTGGGCGGCTACGTCCTCGCGTCCATGAGCCTCCAGGCGACCTACCGCGGCTACGCGGACGAGGGCGTGGACCTCGCGCAGGCGGCCCTGGAGCGCAACCGCGGCCTGGCGACCGCCCGCACGATGAGCTTCTTCCGGCTGGTCGAGGCGCGGGCCCAGGCCAAGGCGGGCGACGCACCGGCCTGCGGGACCGCGCTCAAGGCCGCCGAGGGCTGGCTGGAGCGGGCCCGTCCGGGCGACGCGGATCCCTCCTGGCTGGACTTCTACACCCATGAGCGGTTCGCCGCCGACGCCGCCGAGTGCTACCGCGACCTGCGGATGCCACGGCAGGTACAGCGCTTCACGGAGCAGGCGCTGGCGCGGCCGACGGAGGAGTTCGTACGCTCCCACGGCCTGCGGCTGGTGGTCTCCGCGGTGGCGGAGCTGGAGTCGGGCAACCTCGACGCGGCGTGCGCGGCGGGCGCGCGGGCGGTGGAGGTCGCGGGACGGATCTCGTCGGCCCGTACGACCGAGTACGTACGCGATCTGCTGCACCGGCTGGAACCGTACGGCAACGAGCCCCGGGTGGTGGAGCTGCGCGAGCGGGCTAGGCCGCTGCTGGTGGCGCCGGCTTGAGCGGGGCGGGGTAGGGGCGAGGACGATGCGGGTCCGGGCGCGGGTCCCCGCACGCCCCGCGTCGCCCCGCTCGCCCGCCGCGCGTCACCCCACCCGCCCGTCCGGCGCCGGCTCCCCACGTCACCGCTGTGCGACAAAGGCGCACGTGGAAGCCCATGTGGCGCCCCATTGTCAGTGGCACCCGCCATGATTGGTCCTGTGGGTGGTGAGGCGCTGAAATCGTGGGGCTACGACTGCGACGTGCTGATCGTCGGGGGCGGAATCGTCGGCCTGTCGACGGCGTACGCCCTCACGCGCGCCGCTCCCCGCACGCGCGTCGTGGTGCTGGAGAAGGAGAGCGGCCCGGCGCGCCATCAGACCGGGCGGAACAGCGGCGTCATCCACAGCGGCGTCTACTACCGCCCGGGGTCGTACAAGGCGCGGTTCGCGGTGCAGGGCGCGGCCGAGATGGTCGCCTTCTGCGCCGAGCAGGAGCTGCCGCACGCGGTGACCGGCAAGCTGGTCGTCGCCACGGAACGCTCCGAGCTGCCGAGGCTGCACGCCCTGGTCCAGCGCGGCCGGGCCAACGGCATCCCGGTGCGGGAGCTGGGCCCCGCGCAGATCGCGGAGTACGAGCCGCGGGTGCGCGGCCTGGGCGCCGTCCACGTCGGGACGACGGGCGTGTGCGACTTCGGGGCGGTCGCGCGCCGTCTGGCGGAGCTGGCGGAGGACGCCGGGGCCTCGGTGCGGTACGGGGCGGAGGTGCGGACCATCGGGCGGCGCGGGTCCGTCGTCGCGGTGCGCACGGCCGACGGCGAGGTGTTGCGCGCCCGGGCGCTGGTCAACTGCGCCGGTCTGCACAGCGACCGGGTGGCACGGCTGGCGGGTGACGACCCCGGCATGCGGATCGTCCCGTTCCGGGGGGAGTACTTCGAGCTGGCCGCCGACCGTGCGGATCTGGTGCGGGGCCTGGTCTATCCCGTGCCCGACCCGGCGTTCCCCTTTCTGGGCGTCCACCTCACCCGGGGCGTCGACGGCAGCGTGCACCTGGGGCCGAACGCGGTGCCGGCGCTGGCGCGCGAGGGCTACGGCTGGGGGGCCGTGCGGCCGGGCGAGCTGGCGGGGACGGTGGCGTATCCGGGGGCGTGGCGGATAGCCCGGAGGCACTGGCGGTACGGCGCGGGGGAGATACGGCGGTCCCTCTCCAAGCCGGCCTTCACACGGGCGGTGCGGCGGCTGTTGCCCGAGGTGCGGCCGGAGGACCTGATACCGGCGGCGTCCGGAGTGCGGGCGCAGGCGGTGCTGCGGGACGGGACGCTGGTGGACGACTTCCTGTTCGCCGAGTCGCCGGGCATGGTGCACGTGCTGAACGCGCCCTCGCCGGCCGCGACGGCGTCGCTGCCGATCGGGCGCGAGGTGGCGAGGAGAGTGCTGGCGGGGCTGGGCGGATGAGTCCGCCGGGGGCGTAGGCGGGTTCGCGTGGGGGTGCGTACGGGGGGTGCGTAGGCGGACGTGCCTGGGTTCGGGAGACCGGGCGGGGGGTGTTCCGGTCGGGCTGGATCTGCCGTCGGTGTCCGTCAGGCGGGTGCGTACACCCGCACGTAGTCGACCACCATGCGGGCCGGGAAGGGTGTCTTCCGGTCAGGCGGGCCCGGCCAGTCGCCGCCCACGGCCAGGTTGAGCAGGAGATAGTGCGGGTGGTCGAAGACCCACTTCTGCCCGCGCCGCAGCCGGCCGGAGCGGGCGACGCCGTAGGGCTTGTCGTCGAGGTACCAGACGATCCTGTCGGGCATCCAGTCGACGCGGTAGGTGTGGAAGCCGTCGGCGAGGCTCCTGCCGTGGGCCAGAGCCGTGTGCTTCTCGATGCCCTGTTTGACGTAGCCGGGACCGTGGACGCTGCCGTGCACCGTACCGGGCTGTCTGCCGACGACCTCCATGACGTCGATCTCACCGTTGCCGGGCCACCTGACCTTGTCGGAGTTGGCCCCGAGCATCCAGAACGCCGGCCACAGCCCCTGGCCGCGGGGAACCCTGATGCGCGCTTCGAAACGGCCGTAGGCCCGGGCGTACCTCCCCTTGGTGGTCATCCGCCCGGACGTGATGTTGCAGGGACCCACGCTGCACACCATGCCGCGCAGCCGCTCACGGCGGGCGGTGAGCACGAGATCTCCACGGCCGTCCAGGGAGGCGTTGCCGGGGCGGTCCGTGTAGTACTGCCACTCGTGGTTGCCCCACTGGGGCTCGCCGCCGCGGTCGAACACCCATGTACGGCGGTCCGGGCGGCTGTGGGCGGCCCCCTGGAACTCGTCCGACCAGACCAGCCGCCAGCCGTTGCGGGCACCCCGGGCCGGCTCCGCGACCTGGGCGGCTGGCACGACCTCGTCGCTGCCGCCGCGGGCCGGGGAACAACCGCCGGTCAGCGCGGCGCCGACCGCCAAGGCGGTGAGGAGGCGGGCACGGGCACGGGGGCGGTGGCCGGAGCGCAGTCGCCGTCGCATTCGCAGTCGCATGAGGGTGTCCGTCGCGCGGGAGGGGGCGGAGTGGGGCCACGGCGATCGTAGGAGCGCGGGCGGTCGTCACCGGTGCCACCACGCCCGGCAGGCGGACAGCTCACCGGATCGGCGGACAAGAACGATCGACGGACAAGAGTGATCAGCGGAGGAGAGCGGTCAGCCGCCAGGAGCCGGGCCGGGCGGGCCGGCTTCGGAATCAGGCCCCCGCCCACTGAAACGATCTTGCCGCCCACCGTTTCCGCCGAGCGCCCGTAAACTTGAGGAACTGTGCCTGAGAACCACTCCTCCACCGCCCCCGCCACCAGCCCGGTGCCGGCGCCCGCGCGCGCCCGGCGGGAACCGATGTTCCCCGACGGTCCCGCGCCGGACCCGGCGGGCTCGCACCACGAGCGCCGCATCCGCTCGTTCCAGCCGCGCCGCAGCCGGGTCACGCCCGGCCAGGGCGACGCGCTGCGCCGCCTGTGGCCCCAGTGGGGCCTGGACATCGACGGGCTGAGCCGCCTGGACCTGGGCGAGCTGTTCGGGGACCCGGACCTTCCGGTCGTGCTGGAGATCGGCTTCGGCATGGGAGAGGCCACGGCCCAGATGGCCGCCGCCGACCCCGGAACCGGCATCCTCGCCTGTGACGTGCACACCCCCGGCCAGGGCAATCTGCTGGGCCTCGCCGAGCGGAACGGCCTCGCCAACGTCCGGGTGGCGAACGGCGACGCGATCATCCTGCTCCGCGAGATGCTCGCCCCCGACAGCCTCGCCGGCGTCCGCGTCTACTTCCCGGACCCGTGGCCCAAGAAGCGCCACCACAAGCGCCGTCTGATCCAGCCGGAGTTCCTGGCCCTGGCCGCGACCCGACTGGCGCCCGGCGGCCTGCTGCACTGCGCGACCGACTGGGAGCCGTACGCCGAGCAGATGCTGGAGGTGCTCTCGGCCAGCCCGGACTTCGAGAACACCCAGCCCGACGGCGGCTTCGCCCCGCGGCCGGAGTTCCGCCCGCTGACGCGCTTCGAGGGCCAGGGCCTGGACAAGGGCCATGTGGTGCATGACCTGCTGTTCCGCCGCCGGGCGGCGCGGTAGCGGACGCTGGCGGCGCGGCCGGCGGCCCGACCGGCATCCGGGCGGAAAACCGGCCCCGCCCCGCTCCGCCCCTTCGTTAGGGTCGTCGGGTGCATGACTCCCCGCCGCCCTTGCCGCAGCACCAGCCGCCGTCACCGCCGACGGCGTGGCAGCACTACAAGCCACGCCGAGCCCTCTGGGACACCCTCTGGGACAACAAGGCGGTGCGAGCCGGCGGCGTCTTCCTGCTGCTCGCCCTCTGCGGCCTGATCATCCTGGCGCTCGTGCGCGAGCAGACCGGCACCCAGGGCTTCCTCGTGGGCCTGGGCCTCGCCGTGCTGCCCGTGCCGCTGCTCATAGCCGCGTTCCGCTGGATGGACCGGGTCGAGCCGAAGCCCTGGCGGAACCTGATCTTCGCCTTCGCCTGGGGTGCCTGCGCGGCCACGCTCGTGGCCCTGCTGGCCAACGGCTACGCCACGAAGTGGCTGCTGAACACCGTGGACGTGGCCAGGGAGGACGACGCGTCCGCGTGGGGCGCGACGTTCGTGGCACCGGTGGTCGAGGAGAGCGGCAAGGCCGCGGCCGTGCTCCTGCTCTACCTCTTCCGGAGGCGGGACTTCAACGGCATCGTCGACGGTGTCGTGATCGCGGGCATCACGGCGACGGGCTTCGCGTTCACGGAGAACATCCTCTACCTGGGCAACGCCTACGCGTCCGACCAGAGCTTCGGCTACTCGGGCCTGCCCTCGACGACGGCGGCGACGTTCTTCCTTCGCGTCCTGATGTCGCCCTTCGCGCACCCGCTGTTCACGTCGCTGACCGGCCTGGGCTTCGGCATAGCGGCCACGCTGGCGCCCCGCCGCCGGGTTCTGCGCTGCGTCGTCCCCGTGCTCGCGCTCCTGACGGCGATGCTGCTGCACGGCATATGGAACGGCTCGGCGTCGCTGCCCGGTGCCGGCTTCATGGCCGTCTACATCCTCTTCATGGTGCCGGTCTTCGGCGTCCTGACCTGGCTCACCATCTGGTCCCGCCAGAACGAGCTCCGAACGATCCGCAGCCACCTGCCCGCCTACCAGGCCGCCGGCTGGCTCACTCCGCCGGAGCCGTTCGCCCTGTCCTCGATGCGCGCCCGGGGCATCGCCCGGGACGTGGCCCGCCGCAGCGGCGGCTCCGCGTCGGCCCGCACGGTGGCGGAGTACATATCCTTCGCGACGTCCCTGGCCTTCCTGCGCGAGCGCGCCTACCGAGGCGCCCCGGACCCGGACTTCACGGCACGGGAGCAGGAGCTGCTGCACCACCTCTGGCAGCGCAAGGACACCGCGCAACCGGCCCTGGCCCAGGCGATCGCAGCAACCCCCCGCCCCCCGACGCCCCACCCCTTCTACGTACCCCCCACCCACCCCTGGCCCGCCCAACCGTGGCCCACCCAGCCCACGCCCCCGGCACCGGGCCCGGGGTGGCCCCAGACACCGGGACAGCACCGCTGACAGCGAGGAAGGTGCTGCGCGCCTCCGGGGCTGTCACACCCCACTGGTAGAACATCACCATCCGTTGGGGGAGACGAGGGGGCGCACGATGAACCGGCACTTCGCAGACCATGCAACACCCGTACCCGGCCTGTACGAACGGCTGGTCACGTCCCGTCTTGAGGGGCACCTCCAGCAACTGCAGGCCAACGGCTGGAAGGCCATCGACCAGCAGGTCGGTGAGCAGTCAACCCCTCACGTGCTCGCACGCCATATCGCCGAGACGGTCCAGCAGATCCTTGCCGGCTTGCCCCCAGCCGAGCAGGTCACGGCTGCCAACCACATCCTCGAGTCCATGAGCACGCTGGACGGGGCAAAGCAGTGGGTCGACGTGATCGCGGACGGTCCCCGCCATTTGTTGGCCATTGCCGAGCAGGAGGCTCCTGGCGCATACGCCATACGCCCGGCGACGCCGCTCTCCGACACGGCGCTCCTCACCAACTCTCCAGAAGACCCGAATCTCGGATTCGAGCTGCGTGCCGAGCTGGCGACGGCCGACCGTGTCGACCTGCTCTGCGCTTTCGTGAAGTGGCACGGCCTGCGCGTCTTGGAGGAAGCGCTCAAGAGCGCCGCCGCCCGGGGAATGCCCATCCGCGTCATCACGACCACGTACATCGGGGCCACGGAGCGCAAGGCGCTGGACCGGTTGGTCAGGGAGTTCAACGCCGAGGTCAAGGTCAACTACGAGCTGCGCTCCACTCGGCTTCACGCAAAAGCCTGGCTCTTCCGGAGGAACAGCGGCTATGACACCGCTTACGTCGGCAGCTCCAACCTCTCACGGGCGGCGCTCCTAGACGGCCTGGAGTGGAACGTACGGCTGTCTTCCGTAGCCACCCCTGCTGTCCTCAGGAAGTTCGAGGCCACCTTCGACTCCTATTGGAGCGAGCCCGCCTTCGAGACGTACGACCCCGATACGGACGCCGAGAGGTTGGACGCCGCCCTTCAGCAAGCTGGCGGCAAGCAGCGGGCCGACGCCCGGACCATCAGTCTGTCTGGGCTTGAGGTGCGGCCGTACGCCCACCAGAGAGACATGCTCGAGCAGCTTCAGATCGAGCGGGACGTCCACGACCGTCATCGGAACCTCCTTGTCGCAGCGACCGGTACCGGCAAAACAGTGATGGCTGCCCTCGATTACCGGGAGCTCAAGAGGAAGCACCAGGGTCGCGATCTCAAGCTCCTCTTCGTCGCCCACCGCCAGGAAATCCTGAAGCAGTCACTGCGCACCTACCAGGACGTCCTGAACGACGCGAACTTCGGTGAACTGTCCGTTGGGGGCGAAGTCCCCGAGCAGTGGACCCATGTCTTCGCTAGCGTCCAGTCCCTCAACGCCCGGTCACTCGAAGGCCTCGCTCCAGACCACTTCGATGTGATCGTCATCGACGAGTTCCATCACGGCGTTTCCCCCACGTACCGCCGCATCATCGACCACTTCAAGCCGATGGAGCTGCTCGGTCTGACGGCAACCCCGGAACGCATGGACGGTCGCAACGTCCAAGACGAGTTCTTCGACGGTCGCGTCGCAGCTGAGATGCGGCTGTGGGAAGCGCTGGAGAACGACCTGCTCAGCCCCTTCCACTACTTTGGCATTGCCGACAACGTGGATCTGGATGGCCTGACGTGGAAGCGTGGCGCCTATGACACCGGAGAACTAGACAGGCTCTTCACTGGGAACCACGCCCGCGCCCGCCTGGTGGTTAAAGCCATTCAGGACAAAATCGCCGAGCCGAGCTCCATACGCGCCTTGGGGTTCTGTGTCTCTGTAGCCCACGCCCGGTTCATGGCCGAGTTCTTCCAGCAGGCCGGCTTTGACGCCCGGGCACTGGATGGGACCACCCCCGCACCGGAGCGTGCACAGGCACTGGCTGACCTGCGGGACGGCAAGATCCAGGTCCTCTTCTCCGTCGACCTGTTCAATGAAGGGCTGGACATCCCGGACGTGGACACGCTGCTCCTGCTGCGCCCCACCTCCAGCGCCACCGTCTTTCTTCAGCAGCTTGGCCGAGGCTTGCGGCGCACCCCGGACAAGGCCGTGCTGACCGTGCTCGACTTCATCGGGCAGCACCGCAAGGAGTTCCGCTTCGAAGAGCAGTTCCGGGCCCTGACCAATCTCACCCGCAAGCGGTTGCTGGACAGCATCGAGCATGGCTTCCCTCTGCTGCCTTCGGGCTGTCAGATCGTGCTGGACCGGAAGTCTCGGGACCGCATCATCGGCAACATCAAGAGCCAGCTCAGCGTCAACGTCACACAGCTGGCCCGGGAGGTTGCCGCCTATGCCGAACCGAAGCTGGCGGACTATCTGCGGGAAAGCCAGCGCGAGCTCCAGGAGCTCTACCGCTCGAACAACTCCTGGACTCGTTTGCTGCGCAGGGCTGGCCTCCTCCCCGAGACCGGGCCAGAGGGCGAGGAGGCACTGCTCAAGCGGGTGTCCGCCTTCCTGCACGTCGACGATCCGGCACGGGTGGCGGCGTACAGCCGGATGCTGGAAGACGATGCACCAGCGTACGAGGCCCTCGATGAGCCAACACGGGCCTACGCCCGCATGCTGTTCTTCAGCCTGTGGCCCCTCGGAGGCGGTTTTGACTCATACGCCCAGGGCTTCGCGACCTTGGCGGAACAGACCGCGTTCCGCAGCGAGCTGCGGCAGGTGCTCCACTCCAACCTGGAGCGCACCGAGCACCTTCCGGTAGCCCTTGAGGGACGGCACGCCACCCTTCCCCTCGCCGTTCACGCCTCCTACAGCCGAGAGGAGATCCTGCCCGCACTGGGGCAAGCCAGCGTGGGCGGCTTCGTCCCTGGGCACTTCCGCGAAGGGGTGAAGTGGTGTGAGGACGCAAAGATCGACGCGTTGCTGATCACCTTGGAGAAGGACGCAAAGGACTTCTCCCCCGAGACGCGCTACAAGGACTACGCAAAGAGCTCTGAGCTCTTCCACTGGGAGTCCCAGAACCAGACGTCCAGCACCTCGCCCACCGGTGTCCGCTACCAGACGCACCAAGCGAACGGCTCGGCCGTCTTCTTGTTCGTACGCCGGTACAAGAAGAACGACATTGGCGGGGCCCAGCCGTGGATGCTGCTCGGTCCGGCCGAGTACGTCTCCCATGAGGGGAGCAATCCCATGGGCATCACCTGGAAGCTCCAGCACGAGATGCCGGCCGACGTGCAGACGTATTCCGCCGTCGCCGCCGGCTGATCCCAAGCGCCCGCGGCGTAGCGTGGTGCCTTGATCAACGACTCTGACGTGGAGGTTGCGGCAATGACAGGAGTTCCCACGCCCCTCGTGGCCGCCAGCGGGCTCGTCGGCGGTTACGCCGTCGCCCGGTGGACCAGGAAGCGGCCGCTCGGCGGGGTGGCTCTGGCCGCCGCCGGGGCTGTGGCCGCCCGGCAGTGGAGGGACGTGGCCGGGAGCGGGGCGGCCGCCTCGCTCACCGGACTGTACGTCGCCGCGTTCGCCGGGTCGCATCCGCTCGCCAAGAAGATCGGTGCCTGGCCCTCGGTGTTCGCCGTCGCCGGCGGGGTGGCCCTCGCGTCGTGGGCCGTGGAGCGGCGCGTCGCGTGAAGTTACGGGCGTACGGACCCCCGTGTGTCCGTACGCCCGTAACGGCTCTTACGCCGACGCCTGCGTCAGCTTCGCCAGCTCCGTGTCCGTCAGCTCCAGGTCCGCGACCGCGAGGAGCGGGGCGAGCTGGTCGACCGTGCGGGCGCTGGCCAGGGGGGTGGCGACCGTGGGCTGGGCGGCGAGCCAGGCCAGGGCGACCGTGGCGAGCTCGGCGTCGTGGGCCGCGGCCACCTCGTCCAGGGCGGCCAGGACCTTGAGTCCGCGCTCCGTCTCCAGGTACTTCACCGCGCCGCCCGACCGTGCGCTCTCCACGGTCGTGCCCGGGCGGTACTTGCCGGTCAGAAAGCCCGACGCCAGGGCGAAGTAGGGGACGGCGGCCAGGCCGTGCTCGGCGGAGACGTCCGCCAGCTCGCCCTCGTAGGTGTCGCGGGAGACCAGGTTGTAGTGGGGCTGAACGGCCACGTAGCGGGCGAGGCCGGCGCGGGAGGAGAAGTCCAGCGACTCCCTCAGGCGGTCCGCCGTGATGTTGGAGGCGGCGATCTCGCGGACCTTGCCCTCCTTCACCAGGGCGTCCAGCGTGGAGATGATGTCCTCCACCGGCACGGACGTGTCGTCGACGTGCGTGTAGTAAAGGTCGATGTAGTCCGTGCGCAGACGGCGCAGGGAGGCCTCGACGTCCTTCTTGATGGTGTCCGGTGCCAGGCCGTGGTGCTCCGGGAAGCCGTTGCCCACCTTGGTGGCCACGACGATGTCGGCGCGGTTGCCGCGGGCCGCCAGCCAGTCGCCGATGATGGTCTCGGACTCGCCGCCCTCGTTGCCGGGCACCCAGGCGGAGTACACGTCGGCCGTGTCGATGAAGTTGCCGCCCGCCTCGGCGTAGGCGTCGAGCACGGCGAACGACTGCTTCTCGTCGGCCGTCCAGCCGAAGACGTTGCCGCCGAGCGCCAGCGGATGGACGGTGAGCGTGCCGATCTTACGGTGATTGTCAGCCATGCAGTACGCCAACACACGTACCCTGCTTGCTATTCCGGGCGCCGCGGACCGCTGTGGCTATTCAGCCGGCGCCGGGGCCGGCAGGGGGTCTGCCGACGTCACCGACAACGGCGCGGCGATGTCCTCCAGGGAGCGGCCCTCCGCCCGTACGGCCAGGAAGGCCGCGATCACGCCGCCCCCGCACATCAGGCCCGCGCCGATGCTGAAGGCCAGCACGGTGTCGCCGACGACTCCGCTCTGGGTGAGCGAGGCGAAGAGCAGGGGGCCGCTGATGCCGCCCACCGCCGTGCCCACCGCGTAGAAGAAGGCGATGGCCATGGCCCGGGTCTCCATCGGGAAGATCTCGGAGACGGTGAGGTAGGCGCTGCTCGCGCCCGCGGAGGCGAAGAAGAGCACGACCGCCCAGCAGGCCGTCAGCGTCACGGCGTTCAGCCTGCCGTCGCCGAAGAGCCAGGCGGTGCCGAAGAGGAGCACTCCGGCCAGCAGGTACGTCGACGAGATCATGATGCGCCGGCCGACGGTGTCGAAGAGCTTCCCCAGGAAGAGCGGCCCGAGGAAGTTGCCCACCGCTATCACCGCGAAGAAGTAGCCGGTGCGGGAGGTGGAGACCCCGAAGAAACGGGTGAGGATCGCGCCGAAGCCGAAGGTGATCGCGTTGTAGAGGAAGGCCTGGCCGATGAAGAGGGCGAGCCCCAGCACCGCCCGGCGCCGGTAGTCGGAGAAGACCGTGCGCGCGATGTCGCGGAAGCCGAAGCTCTCGCGCTGCCGGATGACGAGCCGGCCCTTGGCGGGCGGCAGCGGGGCGCCCTTCTCCAGCGTCACGCGCTCCTCGATCAGCGTGACGAGCTCTTCGGCCTCCTCCTCACGGCCGTGGATGAACAGCCATCGTGGGCTTTCGGGCACATGTCTGCGGACGAGCAGGATCACCAGACCCAGCACGACGCCGAGCGCGAAGGTCAGGCGCCAGCCGACGTGCTTCGCGAAGATGCTCGTATCGAGCATGAGTATCGACAGCAGCGAACCCGCGATGGCTCCGAGCCAGAAGCTGCCGTTGATGATCAGGTCGACGCGGCCGCGGTAGACGGCGGGGATCAGCTCGTCGATAGCCGAGTTGATGGCCGCGTACTCCCCGCCGATGCCGAATCCCGTCAGGAAGCGGAAGGCGAAGAACCACCAGGAGGAGTACGAGAGCGCGGTCAGCGCCGTCGCGGTCAGATAGACCGCGAGCGTCACCATGAACAGCCTCTTGCGGCCGAAGAGGTCGGTCAGCCTGCCGAAGAAGAGGGCGCCGGAACAGGCGCCCGCCACATAGAGGGCCGCCGCCAGGCCCGTCACTCCGCCGGACGAGATCGACAGGCCGCTGCCCTGCTCGGACAGGCGACCCGCGATGTTGCCGACGACCGTGACCTCCAGGCCGTCCAGTACCCACACCGTGCCGAGGCCGATCACCACGGTCCAATGCCACCGGGACCAGGGGAGCCGGTCCAGGCGGGCGGGAACGGACGTAGTGATCGTCCTCGCGGTCGTCGTCACATCACCTGATTTCCCGATCGAACGCAGAACATTCACGTGAATCGGGACAAAAGCCCAACGCGGCGACATTGTCGCCCGACTGCCTCGCTACGGTTGCAGGCCGCGGCCCCGCAGCCACGACAGCGGGTCGACCGGCGCCCCGCCGCCCGGCCTGACCTCCAGGTGCAGGTGGGGGCCGGTGACGTTGCCGGTCGCCCCGACCCGGCCGATGACGGTGCCGGGGGCGACCTTGCCGGAGGTGACGACCATCGACGACAGGTGGCAGTACCAGAGCTGCGTCCCGTCATCGAGCGTCAGGACGATCCGGTAGCCGTAGGCCCCCGCCCAGCCCGCCTGGGTGACCGTGCCGCCGCCGACCGCCTTGACCGGGGTGCCGGTCGGGGCGGCGAAGTCCTCCCCCGTGTGGTTCGCCGACCACATGTTCCCCGCCTGCCCGAAGCCGGCGGTCAGGGTGTACGAGCCCACGGGGAGGGTGTACGCACCCAAGGCGCCCCGCGGGGCGGTGCGACCGGACGCCGGGGCGGCCTGGCGCTTCCCGGGCGCCGCGTGCCCCGCCGCGTGCCCCGCCGTCTGCGCACCTCCGCCGCCGACGGGTGCCTGGGCCTCTTCTTTCTCCACCCGCGCGGCCGCCGCCTCGGCTTCCGCTTCCGCCTCCGCCCGCTCCGCTTCGAACGCCTCGACGCGCTCCGCGGCCGCCTTCCGGTGCGTCTCGGCCGCCGCGTGCGCCTCCTTGTCCAGGGCCGCCTCCTCGGCGGCCGCCTGCTGCCGTTCGGCCTGCTGGAGGATGCGGGCGCGCAGGACCTCGCCGGCGTCCGCCGCGTCACGGGTGGCGGCCACCGTGACACCGGCCTCCCCGGCCCCGGAGTCCTCCCGCGCGCCGGAACGATCGTGGGAACCGCCGGCGCCACCGGAACCACGAGCGTCGCGGAAACCGTCCGAAGCACCGGATTCACCGGTCCCGGAAGCCGCCTCCGAACCGGCCCCGGAAGCCGAATCCCGTTCTTCGCCGCCACCTATCAGCGCGCCGACGCCCGGAATTCCCTGGACCAGGTCCGGCACGGATATCGGCGCCGCCGGACGGTCCTGGGCGCTCGCCATTCCGCCCGCGCCGACCGCCGCGATCACCCCGACGCCGAGCACCGCGCTGCCGCGCGCGACCGTGCCGCCGCGCTGCTTCACGACGCGGTGTCTGCCGCGGCCGGAGGGGGCGGCGGTCTCCTCGGCGGGGTTCCACTCGGCCGAGGGATCGTACGGGTCGTAGGGGTCGTGCGGTTCGTACGAACTACCGTCGAAGCCTGAGCCGTTGGACGCCACGGGGGCGCACTCCTTTCCTACCCACTCGCCTACCGGGTCGAGCGTGGGAGCCGCTCCCAGGCCGTTCGGGCTCTGGGGGGAGTGCGGAGCAGGAAGGTCTCCTACGGGCCGGCGTGCGGTCCGACCCACCCCGGTGTGATGGCCCCCCCGGTTCCGCCCACGGGATTCGGCGAAGGCGCACGGCGCCGCCTCTTGCGGCGGTGACAACAACCGCGCTGCGTTATCGAACGTTAATAGACGAGGCTGCTGCTTTCCAAGCCGAAAGCGCGAATCCGTACGGTTCTTGAGGAGAGTTCACGCGATGCCGGACTTGATCACTTGTCAGTTGTCCGTCAGCGTCACTCGCCCGTTGATCGTCAATCTTTATTCGCGTGAATACGGACGGTGCGGGTGATGACCCCGCCGCACCACCCGCCACGGGCGTGGGGAAATGACGAGCGCCCGCCCACCGGCTGTCGGTCAGCCGGTGGACGGGCGCTCGGGTTCATTCGGTCAGCCCGCCGTGGGGCGGGGGTTGCGGCCGCCGCCGTTGCCGGCGGTCCCGCCGCCCGCACCGCCACCGCTGCCGCCACGGCGGCGCGGGCGGCCGGAGCCGCCGGGACGCGCCCGGCCGGCCTGCCGCTGCGGCTGGCGCCGCGACGAGGACTGCGCCTGCGGCGCACGCTTCTGCGGCTGCGGCTGCTGCGGCGGGGCGATCACCACCGGCACCCCGCTGGGCTCCCGCGCGCCCGTGATCCGCACGAGCTCCGCGTCCTCGGGGTTCACCCGGACGGCGTTCGGCGTGATCTGCGCCGTCGCCATCATCCGGCTCATCTCGCGCCGCTGCTCCGGCAGCACGAGCGTGACCACCGTTCCCGACTCGCCGGCGCGGGCCGTGCGGCCGCCGCGGTGGAGGTAGTCCTTGTGGTCGACCGGGGGGTCGATGTTGACGACGAGGTCCAGGCCGTCGATGTGGATGCCGCGCGCCGCGACGTTGGTGGCGATCAGCGCCGTGACCTGCTCGGTCCGGAACTGCTCCAGCACGCGGTTGCGCTGCGGCTGGCTCTTGCCGCCGTGCAGCGCCGCGGCCCGGACGCCCTGCGACAGCAGCCGCTTGACCAGGCGGTCCGCACCGCGCTTGGTGTCCACGAACATGATCACGCGGCCTTCGCGCGCCGCGATCCGCGTGACGGCCGCCTTCTTCACGGTGTCGTCCGCGAGGTGCAGCAGGTGGTGCTCCATCGTGACCACCGCGCCCGCCGACGGGTCGACGGAGTGCGTCACCGGGTCGGTGAGGAAGCGCCGCACGAGCCGGTCGACGTTGCGGTCGAGGGTCGCGGAGAACAGCATCCGCTGACCGTCCGGCCGCACCTGGTCGAGCAGCCGGGTGACCTGCGGCAGGAAGCCCATGTCGGCCATCTGGTCGGCCTCGTCGAGCACCGTGATCGCCACGTCGTCGAGCCGGCAGTCACCGCGCTGGATGAGGTCCGCGAGCCGTCCCGGCGTCGCGACGAGCACCTCGGCGCCGCGCGCGAGGGTCTGCGCCTGGCGGCCGATGGACATGCCGCCGACGACCGTGACCGTCCGCAGGTTGACCGCGGTGGCGTACGGGCTGAGGGAGTCGGTGACCTGCTGGGCCAGCTCGCGCGTGGGGACGAGGACGAGCGCCAGCGGCCGTCCCGCCTCGGCGCGCCGCCCCGCCGTGCGGGCGAGGAGCGCGAGGCCGAAGGCGAGGGTCTTGCCGGAGCCCGTGCGGCCGCGGCCGAGGACGTCACGGCCGGCCAGCGAGTTGGGCAGGGTCGCCGCCTGGATCGGGAAGGGCTCGGTGACGCCCTCCCGCGTCAGCGTGGAGAGGAGGGCGGCGGGCATGTCCAGCGCGGCGAAGGACTCGACGGCCGGCAGCGCGGGCGTCGTGGCGACCGGAGTCTCGAACTCGCCGCCCTGCTGGGGGGCGGAGCGGCGCGAGGGCGCCTCGGAGCGGCCCCCGGCACGGCCCGAGGGGCGGTTCGCGGAGCGGGAGCGGCCGGAGCGGCCCGGACGATCAGGGCGATCGGGGCGCTCGGAGTGACCGGGGCGTGCGGCAGAGCGAGTCATGCGGGGACCTTCCCTGGATGGGGTGCCTAGCCCCCTGGTGGACGAGCGTGACAATGGGGCCCGCACCCAGTGGTGCGGGCCCCATCGAAAGCGTCGGTTCGTCAGATGGTGACGATGTTCTCCGCCTGCAGGCCCTTCTGGCCCTGCGTGACGTCGAAGGAAACCTTCTGGCCCTCGAACAGCTCACGGAAGCCGTTGGAGGTGATGTTCGAGTAGTGGGCGAAGACGTCGGGGCCGCCGCCGTCCTGCTCGATGAAGCCGAAGCCCTTTTCCGAGTTGAACCACTTCACGGTGCCAGTCGCCATGTCGTCTCCTTAATGAATGGCGTGGGCCCACAGAACGCCAGACGGAACAGACCGGCGAAAACAAAAATGCGCCATCGGCTACATAACCGAGGCGCACACGAGTTCATGGGTACCACAACTGCAACTCGAACAATCGTAGCACACGAAAGGCGGCGGCCCCAACGAGTCCCCTCGCACCCCGCCTCCCCCGCCCCTCTCCCCCGGCCCCGCCGGCTCCTGGACCCCGGCCCTATAACTCCACGCCCTGGGCCCGCGCGTGGCGGTCCGCGGCCACCTCGGCCTCCGCCTCGTCGAGGTAGACCTCGCAGACGAGCCGCCCGTCGGCCGTCATGTTGTGCTCCAGCTCCCACAGGCTGACCTCGCCACCGCCCTCCAGCAGGAACGCGTGCTCGTAGAAGCGGCACCAGGTGGCGTCCCGGCCCGCGCCCCGGCGCCTCGGCTTGGTGATCAGCGCGATGTGGTGGCCGAGCGCCCCCTGGAGCAGCTCGCGCACCACCTCGCCGGGCCCGTCGGCGTTCTCCGCGCGGCGCAGCAGGCGGCGGGCGTGGTCGGGCGACGCCTCGGACACGTACTCCCGGCGGGGCCGCGTCGGACCCATCGCGAGCAGCAGCTCCTCCGCGAGCCAGGCCGGCAGCTCCTCGGCCTCGCTGCCCGGCCCGATGCCCCCGCCGCCGATCCGGTCGTGGACCCGGCGCTCGGCGGCGTCGAGGGGGTCCTCATGGGTGTACAGCTCGTAGAGGAAGCGCTCCTGCGGCCCGGTGTCGTGCTCGAGCTCGTACAGCAGCAGGCTGCTGCCGTCGGCGAGCAGGAAGATGTGCCGGTAGGTGTTGCAGCGCAGGGGCCGCCGGTCGTCGTTGCGCTGGCGGTACGAGCGGAGTTCGGTCTGGTGCATCAGCGCCGTGCGCAGCCGGTCCAGCACGGGCTCGCCGACCTCGAACCCGTTCTGGGCCCGTTTCAGCAGCTCCTCCACCTGCTCCGCGGGGGACAGCTCGCGGCCGTCGGGGCCGTCCGGCTCGCCGCAGCCCCTGCTCTCGCCCTCGCCCCCGCCCGCTCGCGTCTTCGCCATGCCAGTCGACCTCCCGGCCTCGTCACGCCCGACACCCACCCCGCGCACTTACCGTAGCGGCGCGAACACGCGGCAGGGGCGGGGTTTTCACCAACTGGCACAGGGGCGAGGGCACCCGACGGACCCGCCCGCACCCGGGCGTCACGCGGGATGCGCCGGCTCGGACCCGAGTCCCCCGAACATCCCGCCGCGGCGGGCGGCCCGGCGGCCGGCAGGGGGCGGGTGGCCGTTTCGCGGGCGGCGCCGGACGCGGCTCCGCCATCCGGGGACGTGCCGCGCGCCAGGCGGGGCCTCGACGACATAGAGTGACGGATGCATCGCTCCGCGTATCCACGGGACTGCTCGTGCCAGGCGCGCGAGCGCGGTGTGGACCATGCAGGGCGACGAGGGACCGGCGGCCGCCGACCTCCCTTCGCACTGCGGAGGCGAGCGAACAGGAGTTTCCAGTGGCGAAGGCGAAGTTCGAGCGGACCAAACCGCACATCAACATCGGCACCATCGGTCACATCGACCACGGAAAGACCACTCTCACCGCGGCGATCACCAAGGTGCTGCACGACGCCCACCCGGACCTCAACGAGGTCTCGGCCTTCGAGAACATCGACAAGGCCCCCGAGGAGCGCCAGCGCGGCATCACCATCTCCATCGCGCACGTCGAGTACCAGACCGAGAACCGGCACTACGCCCACGTCGACTGCCCGGGTCACGCGGACTACATCAAGAACATGATCACCGGTGCCGCCCAGATGGACGGCGCGATCCTCGTGGTCGCCGCGACCGACGGCCCGATGCCGCAGACCAAGGAGCACGTCCTCCTGGCCCGCCAGGTCGGCGTGCCCTACATCGTCGTGGCCCTGAACAAGGCCGACATGGTGGACGACGAGGAGATCCTGGAGCTCGTGGAGCTCGAGGTCCGCGAGCTCCTCAACGAGTACGAGTTCGACGGCGACAACGCCCCCGTCGTCCACGTCTCGGCGCTGAAGGCGCTGGAGGGCGACGAGAAGTGGGGCCAGTCCGTACGCGACCTCATGCAGGCCGTGGACGAAGCCATTCCGGAACCGGAGCGCGACACCGACAAGCCGTTCCTGATGCCGATCGAGGACGTCTTCACGATCACCGGCCGCGGCACGGTCGTCACCGGCCGCATCGAGCGCGGCATCCTGAAGGTCAACGAGACCGTCGACATCATCGGCATCCACCCGGAGAAGACCACCACGACGGTCACGGGCATCGAGATGTTCCGCAAGCTGCTCGACGAGGCCCGGGCGGGCGAGAACGTGGGTCTGCTGCTGCGCGGCATCAAGCGCGAGGACGTCGAGCGCGGCCAGTGCATCATCAAGCCGGGCACGGTCACCCCCCACACCAATTTCGAGGGGCAGGCCTACATCCTGTCCAAGGACGAGGGCGGCCGGCACACCCCCTTCTTCAACAACTACCGTCCGCAGTTCTACTTCCGCACGACCGACGTGACGGGCGTCGTGACCCTGCCTCAGGACAAGGAAATGGTCATGCCCGGCGACAACACCGCGATGTCCGTCGAGCTGATCCAGCCCATCGCCATGGAGGAGGGCCTGAAGTTCGCCATCCGCGAGGGCGGCCGCACGGTCGGCGCCGGCCAGGTCACCAAGATCACGAAATAGCGGCGGGAAGGGGTGGGAACGGGGACTGCGCCAGGAGCTGGCCAGAGGACCCTGGGAGCCGAACCGACGGCCCCGTTCCCAATCGACACGCTATCGCCCGCGCGCGGGCCCCGACCGGATCCACGACGGCGTGGCGACGGAATCGGTGCCCGAGCGGGCAAGAGGCCCGGACCGGGATGCGCTCCGGTCCGGGCCTCAGCGGTAGGCCGTGTGGGACTCGAACCCACAACCACACACCATCACCCGCGCCGGGACAACCAACTTCCGCATCGCCCAGGTCAGCACCACCGGCGGGCTCACCCTCAAGGCCGCCCCCCTCAGCGGCGGTCACGCGGCCACGAACGGCGGCGGCAGCCCCTCCCCCGTCCCCGGCTGCATCGGATAACGCCGCCCCGCCACGAGAGCGACACCGAGACTGGGCCGCCCGCTGCCGACGCAGGCGGCCCAGCCGGAGTGCACCTTCCGGCCTGGTTGCCGTTACCTCACCCCGGGGTCCACCCCGTCCGCTGCACGGGGCCGCTCGGTGTCCGCGTTGTGCGCCAGGCCGTCCGGCTTCGCCGCGCTCCGCTCGCCGAGGGGAAGGACCAGTACCCGCAGAACGGTGGGGCCGGGCGGCCAGCGGAACTCTCCGATGTCCTGCCACCCCCAGGACCGGAAGGCAGCGCAGGCCGCACGGTCGGCCTGATCCACCAGGGTGGCACCGAGGGACGCGTGATGGCTGGTGAGCAGCCGCTCCTGAAGGTGACCGGCGAGCCCGCGGTCGCGCTCATGCGGATGGACCACGATCTCGGTGATCGCGAAAACGTGCCCGGATGCGGTCAGCTGCTCGACGTCCTGCGGGAGTACTCCGGAGAACCCCTGCCACCAGGCACCGTCCCGCCGCACGGGAAACCCGAAGGCGCACCCCACCAAGGCCGGCGCCTGCCCTGCCTGCGTGGCTTCCGCGATCACCATGTCGAATCCGGGCCGCCGGACGTCATCGGCAAGGCGCCGCAGGAAGCTCTCGCGGCTGCGGTACTCCTCACCGGGCTTGGTGTCGGCGGACTCCACGTACAGATCCGCCAGATCCTCACGCTGTTCCTCGGCCTGCCAGCGGCTCAGCCCACGCAAGTACACCCCGCCTCCCGCCGACGGTGCGTAGCCCTCCAGCTTCTGCGCCTGCCCTGGCCCGGAGCGGGCCGTCACAGCACACCACCCGCGACAGCAGGCACCAGAGCACCTCGTCGTTCGATGGCCCCGTGCACGGGGGAAGGCCGTGATGCCGGAAGGCCTCTACCCGGGCGTTCCTGCCGGAGAGACTCCACAGGGGCGGCCGAGAGGCCGAGGAGCAGGGGGCCGGTGCCGGTGAGGGTGAGGATCCGGACCAGTGTGGGGGGTGGGTAGTGCAGACGCAGGGACCCTCCGGCCGCGATGGTGTGGTGCGAGGCACGGAGGAAGGCGTTGAGGCCGCTGCAGTCGCAGAAGGTGACAGGGGTGAGATCGACGTCGATGGTGCGGATGCCCTCGCGCAGGCATCGTTCGAGCGTCGCACTCACCAGAGGTGCCGAGACCTGGTCGATCTCACCGGCCAAGGTGATCAGCGCCCGATTCTTCCTGTTGCGCCGGTAGATGTTCAACATCTCAAGGACGGGCATAGCGCCTCGGTTCAGGAGACCGGCCGGGGCAGCACCAGGGGGCGGTGCCGGGCTTCGGCACTTCCTGCTGTGCTCCCGGTTCGTGACTTTCGGGCAAGCAGGCGAACCACTGGTCCGGCGGCCCGAGTTCCAGGCCCGAGGACCCAGCTGATTCCCTGCGGGATGCCTTGAGTGAAGGGATGAACAGTCCGCTCCCCACAGGCACCGTGTGCCGAGCAATAGCATGCCGTCGGGGTCTGGGACATCCACCCAGCAGCATAGACCCCGCTCCGTCCCCAGGAGACGGCCACAAGCCGACAAGTTTCCCACCGTCAGCCAACCCTCAAGTCCCGAGGAAATCGGCCAGGACGACGAGCCGTAATCCAGATCAGCGACTCCGGCGCAGGTCAGCAGGGGCGCGACGTCCAACTGACGCAGGCTCATCCGGGCCCGCCGGCGCAGGTCGGCGCCTTCCTGGACGAAGCCGAGAATCACCGGCTGTACGCGCTCTTCCACTTGATCGCTCCCCGCGGCCTGCGACGTGGTGAGGGCGTTGACCAGGACTGGGCGAACGCGGACCTGGACAGCGCACCCTGGCGGTGGCCAAAGAGCTCGTACAGGACGGCTGGACGCCCTACGAGTCCGATCCCAGGACAGACGGCAGCGCGGGCACGATCGCCCTCTCCAGCGGCGTTGTGGCCGTTCTGCGGGCCCATCGGGTGCGGCAGTACAAAGAACGCCTCAAGTGGGGCGCGGCATGGGTCGACACAGGCAAGGTCTTCACGGAGGAGGACGGTTCCTGGCTGCGCTCCGAGAAGGCGTCCGAGGTGTTCCGGCGCATCTCCAAGGCAGCCGGACTCCCCCGATCAACCTGCGAGATCTGCGTCACGTGCCCGCGGTGCGGACATGTGCACGATCAAGGACAGCCTGCGTCACTCGACCCGGGCTCTTATCGCGGATACGTACACGAGCCTGCTTCCCGAGGCCGACCGCGAGATCGCCGAGGCTGCCGAGCGGATGGTCCCCAGGGCGCGCTCAGCAGCCGCCGAAAGCCCCGCCGCTCACGCATCGCTCACGCAGAAGCCGAAAACATGGCTTCGCCCCGGCTGGAGAAACCCAGCCGGGGCGAAAAGATGCAGGTCACAAACGGTGTAGTGACCTCATCGGGCGGTAGGCCGTGTGGGACTCGAACCCACAACCAATGGATTAAAAGTCCACTGCTCTGCCAATTGAGCTAACGGCCCGCACACCGCAGCATAGCCCGGCCGACCACCGGAGCCCGAGTCCTTATGGCTCAAGCGGTTGTACGGGTCCCGGACGCAGGAGGGCCCGTACGGCGGATCGCGCCGTACGGGCCCTCAATTCAGCTGCTGGGATCAGCCGTTGCGCTTCCAGCGCGGCTTGTCGTCGCGGCGGCCGAAGGAGCCGGTGCCGGTGCCACCACGGTGGTCGTCACGACGGCCGGCCGGGCGGTCGCCGCCGGAGCGGTAGCCACCGGTGGAGGGGCGGTCGTCGCGGCGGTCGCGGTTGAACGGACGGTCGCTGCCGCCGGAGCGGAAGCCGCTACCGGTCGACGGACGGTCGTCACGGCGGAAGCCACCGGACGGACGGTCGTCGCGACGGAAGCCACCGGAGGGACGGTCGTCGCGGCGGAAGCCACCACCCTGCGGGCGGTCGTCACGGCGGAAGCCACCGGACGGACGGTCGTCGCGACGGAAGCCGCCCGAGGGACGGTCGTCACGGCGGAAGCCGCCACGGTCGCCACCACGGTCATCGCGACGGTCGTCACGGCGGAAGCCACCGGACTGGGGACGGTCGTCACGACGGAAGCCGCCCGACTGGGGACGGTCGTCACGGCGGAAGCCGCCCGAGGGACGGTCATCGCGACGGAAGCCGCCACGGTCATCACGGCGGTCGTCACGACGGAAGCCACCGCGGTCGCCGCCGCGGTCGCCACCACGGTCGTCGCGGCGGAAGCCGCCACGGTCGCCACCACGGCGCTCGAAGTTGCCCCGCTCGTCGCGGCGCTCGTATGCGGGCGCGCTCTGCTGCACCGGCACGGACGCGGCCGGAGCCGGCTCCTCCGCCTGTGCGGCGGCCTCGGCCTCGGCGGCCTCGGCGGCGGCGGCCAGGGCGGCCTCCGGGTCCTCGCCGCGCTCGCGGGCGGCACGGGCCACCAGGCGGTCGGCCTCCTCGCGCAGCTCGGTGGCACGGCGCTGGGCGCGCTCGAGCTGGCGGGTCAGGTCCTGGAGGTCACGCTCGGCCTGCTTGGCGGCGTTGGCGGCGGAATCCGCCTGCACCTCGGTGAGCGAACGGGCGCCGGTGATCTTGGCGACGTCCTCGTCGAAGGCGCCGGCACCGCCGACGATGTGGCGCGAGGCGTCGACGCCCGCGTCCTCCATCAGGCGGAAGATCTGCTTGCGCTGGTGCGGCAGGGCCAGGGAGACGACCGTGCCGGACTGGCCGGCACGGGCGGTGCGGCCCGAGCGGTGCAGGTAGTCCTTGTGGTCGCCGGCGGGGTCGACGTTGAGGACCAGGTCGATGCCGTCGACGTGGATGCCGCGGGCGGCGACGTCGGTGGCGACCAGGCAGTTCACGTAGCCGGCCTTGAAGTCCTCGAGGACGCGGGTGCGGGCGCCCTGGGTCATGCCGCCGTGCAGCGCGTCCGCGCGGACACCGGCGTCGAGCAGCTGCTCGGCGACGCGGTCGGCGCCCATCTGGGTGCGGACGAAGATGATCGTGCGGCCCTTGCGGGCGGCGATGGCGGCCGTGACCGGGGCCTTGTCCTTCGGCTTCACGACGAGGACGTGGTGGGTCATGGTGGTGACCGCGCCCTGCGCCGCGTCCACCTCGTGCGTCACCGGCTTGACCAGGTAGCGCTTGACGAGGGTGTCGATCTCGTTCTCCAGCGTCGCGGAGAACAGCAGGCGCTGGCCACCGGCCGGGACCTGGTCGAGGATCTCGGTGACCTCGGGCAGGAAGCCCATGTCGGCCATCTGGTCGGCCTCGTCGAGGACGGTGACCTGGACCTTGTCGAGGGTGGCGGCACCGCGGTTGAGGATGTCGCGCAGACGGCCCGGCGTGGCGACGAGGATGTCGACGCCGCGCTCCAGGGCGTAGATCTGGTTGCCCATGGACGTACCGCCGCAGACGACCTTCATCTTCAGGCCGAGGACGTCGCCGTACGGCTGGAGGGCGTCGGCGACCTGCATCGCCAGCTCGCGGGTCGGGGTGAGGATCAGGCCGCGGGGGCGCTTCTTCTCGGTGTGACCGCCGGCCAGGGTGGACAGCAGCGGCAGACCGAAGGAGAGGGTCTTGCCGGAGCCGGTGCGGCCACGGCCGAGGATGTCCTTGCCGGCCAGGGCGTCCGGGATGGTCGCGGCCTGGATCGGGAAGGGCGTGGTCACGCCGTTCTGGGCGAGCTTGCGGACGATCGCGTCGTCCAGGCCCAGGTCACCGAAGGTGATCTGCGGCTCGGCCAGCTCGGCGGCGGCCTCGGTCGTCTCGACGGCGGCCTCGACGGCCTCGACGATCATCTCGTCGGCCTCGGGCATGGTGGTGGTGTCAGTGGAAATGGACATGCGAAATGCGAAACCTTCCGGAGTTTCGGCACGCGCCCAAGCTCCGTGTCGGCTTCACAAATGACCGCCTCGATGCGGTCAGCCACGGCAAGGTAAGGAACGCGCCACACGGCGCGCTTCTGTCAGGCGCCGGGCAAATGGGATCAAACGATCTACCACCATACGCACCCACCGCCCCGTAGCGCAAGCCGGCCTCGCATGGCCTGCGCCACAGACCCCGTGCCGGGCGGCCGGGCGGGGGCCCGGGCCCCTCAGGACGATCCGGCCGGTCCCGGCTGGGTGGGCGGCGGGGAGGAGGGGCCCGGCGGCTGCGGCGGTGGCGTCTGCTGGGCCGGCGGGGTCGGCTGCTGGGTGGGCGGCTGCGGCGGGGCCGACGGCTTGCCCGGCGCGGGCGTCACCCCCTGGCCCGGCCCGGTCGGCGGCTTCTGCGGCTGGCCCGGCTTGCCGGCGTGACCGGCCGGCGGCGACGCGCCGGGCGCGGCCGACGGGGACGCGGACGAGGACGCCTCCGCGCGGCCACCCTTGGCCGACGGGCTGCCGCTCGCGCCGCCCCGCACCGCCTTGGCGTCCGTACGCCCCGGACGGCCGCCCGGGATCTGGATGCCGGCGTCCGACTGCGTCCCCGCCTCGCGCTGCTTGCCCGCCCCCGAGGGGCCCGGGTGTCCGGGGTCGCTCACGCTCATGCACCCGCCGAGGGCGAGGGTGGCGACGGCCACGGCCGCGATGCGGCTGACCGCCGCCATGCGGGTGACCGCCGGAGTGCGGCTGAAAGGAGCCGCGTGCGCTGATGTTGCGCGCATGAGGGGGACCGCCTTCGGGGTGACTCGGTGCGGGGCGCGGGGGACGCGCCTTGCCCAACTGACCCCGGTGCGCGCAGGACACGCCGGACGGCTCTGCGTCAGCCATCGATCATCCGTAGCCCTCGCAGGGTCCCGGCCGGTCGTTCCCTGACCCGGTGGCGACCGTTCCGGGTCGGCATCGACCGGATCGGGTGCGTCGCCCGCCGCCGTCCCGTCCGGTCCGCCGGCCGGATCAGCCGTAGCCCAGCGCGTGCAGCCGCTCGTCGTCGATGCCGAAGTGATGGGCGACCTCGTGGACGACGGTCACCTCGACCTCCTCCACGACCTCCTCCCGCGACCCGCACATCCGCAGCGTCGGTCCCCGGTAGATCGTGATCCGGTCCGGCAGCACCCCGGCGTACCACTCGCCGCGTTCGGTCAGCGGCGTGCCCTCGTAGAGGCCCAGCAGGTCCGGGGCCTCCGCCGGAGGCTCGTCCTCCACGAACACGGCGACGTTGTCCATCAGCCGCGTCAGCTCCTGCGGGATCCGGTCCAGCCCCTCGGCGACCAGTTCCTCGAAGTCCTCGCGCGTCATCTCCAGCACGCCGCCATTGTCCGGCACGAAGGCCCCGCGGGGGGTGGGCGGGAGGGGCGCGGCAAACCGTTTTGGCGATCGGTCCCTGCATCCCATATGCTTCTCACGTCCCCGAGGCGCTGCGAAGCGCCCAGGTGGGCCATCAGCCCTCATCGTCTAGTGGCCCAGGACGCCGCCCTTTCAAGGCGGTAGCACGGGTTCGAATCCCGTTGGGGGCACGCTGTACCGTGTGCGAGACTAGTGCTCGCACATAGCATGGTCCTGTGGAGCAGTTTGGAGTGCTCGCCACCCTGTCAAGGTGGAGGCCGCGGGTTCAAATCCCGTCAGGACCGCTGCGACCCCTCGTGGGTCGCGTGGCTGGGTAGCTCAGTTGGTACGAGCGTCCGCCTGAAAAGCGGAAGGTCGCCGGTTCGACCCCGGCCCCAGCCACAACGAGCCCCTCGTCTTCGGACGGGGGGCTCAGTGCTTTTCCGGGACGGCTCCTTCGAACCGGCCGCCCGACGGGTGGGTTCGCCGCGTTCCGGCGGCGCCGTGCCGCCCCGAAATGGGTTCGCCGCTTCGCGGCGCGTGGTGCGATCCTGGACTTCGTATGTCTACGCAGCCTGCCTCCGCCACTTTCGACGGCCTCGCCGCCCGCCTGCCCGAGCTGATGCTGCGCGACGCGCAGCGGCTGGGGCGGCGGCTCGACGGCGCACGCCGTATCCGCAAGCCCGAGGCCCGTGCGGCCGTGCTGGCCGAGATCGCGGCGGAGGCCGAAACGGCCGAGCTGCGCGTCGCCCTCCGCCGGGAGGCGGTGCCGGCCGTCAGCTATCCCGAGCAGCTGCCGGTCAGCCAGAAGAAGGACGTGATCCTTGAGGCGATACGCGACCACCAGGTCGTGATCGTCGCCGGTGAGACCGGCTCCGGCAAGACCACGCAGATCCCCAAGATCTGCCTGGAGCTGGGCCGCGGGGTCAGGGGCCTGATCGGGCACACCCAGCCCCGGCGGATCGCCGCCCGCACCGTGGCCGAGCGGGTGGCCGAGGAGCTGCGGACGCCGCTGGGCGGGGCGGTCGGCTGGAAGGTCCGCTTCACGGACCAGGTCGGCGGCGAGACCATGGTCAAGCTGATGACCGACGGCATCCTGCTCGCGGAGATCCAGACGGACCGCGAGCTGCGCCAGTACGACACGATCATCATCGACGAGGCCCACGAGCGCAGCCTCAACATCGACTTCCTGCTGGGCTATCTGGCCCAGCTGCTCCCCCGGCGGCCCGACCTCAAGGTCGTCATCACCTCCGCCACCATCGACCCCGAGCGCTTCTCCCGCCACTTCGGCGACGCGCCCATCGTCGAGGTGTCGGGGCGCACGTATCCGGTGGAGGTCCGCTACCGTCCGCTGCTGGAGGAGGACTCCACCGACTCCGACCGCGACCAGATCACCGCGATCTGCGACGCGGTCGACGAGCTCCAGAAGGAGGGGCCGGGCGACGTCCTGGTCTTCCTCTCGGGCGAGCGGGAGATCCGGGACACGGCGGACGCGCTGGAGAAGAAGTTCACCCGCGCCGGAGCCGTGCAGCAGGGCACGGAGATCCTTCCCCTCTACGCCCGGCTCTCGCACGCCGAGCAGCACCGCGTCTTCCAGCGTCACAGCGGCCGCCGCATCGTCCTCGCGACGAACGTCGCCGAGACGTCCCTCACCGTGCCGGGCATCAAGTACGTCATCGACCCCGGCTTCGCCCGCGTCTCCCGCTACAGCCACCGCACCAAGGTCCAGCGGCTGCCGATCGAGCCCGTCTCGCAGGCCAGCGCCAACCAGCGCAAGGGCCGCTGCGGCCGGACGAGCGACGGCGTCTGCATCCGGCTGTACTCGGAGGACGACTTCCTCTCCCGCCCGGAGTTCACGGACGCGGAGATCCTGCGGACGAACCTGGCCTCCGTCATCCTCCAGATGACCGCGGCCGGCCTCGGCGACATCGAGAAGTTCCCCTTCATCGACCCGCCGGACCGGCGCAACATCAAGGACGGCGTCGACCTGCTGCAGGAGCTGGGGGCGATCGACCCGCAGCAGAAGGACCCGAAGAAGAAGCTCACCCCCATGGGCCGCAAGCTCGCCCAGCTGCCCGTCGACCCCCGGCTGGCCCGGATGGTGCTGGAGGCCGACCGCAACGGCTGTGCCCGCGAGGTCATGGTCATCGCCGCCGCGCTGTCGATCCAGGACCCGCGCGAGCGGCCCTCGGAGAAGCAGGCGCAGGCCGATCAGCAGCACGCCCGTTTCAAGGACGAGACGAGCGACTTCCTCGCCTTCCTGAACCTGTGGCGCTACGTGCGCGAGCAGCAGAAGACGCTGTCGTCCTCGGCGTTCCGCCGGATGTGCAAGTCGGAGTATCTGAACTACCTGCGCATACGCGAGTGGCAGGACATCTACTACCAGCTGCGCACGGTCGCGAAGACGATGGGGATCCACCTGGCCGAGGAGGAGGCGGCGCCCGAGCGGGTGCACCAGTCGCTGCTCGCCGGGCTGCTCTCCCACATCGGCTTGAAGGACACCGAGAAGAACAACGAGTACCTGGGCGCGCGCAGCGCCAAGTTCGCCGTCTTCCCCGGTTCCGCGCTGTTCAAGAAGCCGCCGCGCTGGGTGATGTCGGCCGAGCTGGTGGAGACCTCACGCCTGTGGGCGCGGGTCAACGCCCGCATCGAGCCCGACTGGATCGAGCCGCTCGCCCAGCACCTGGTCAAGCGCTCCTACAGCGAGCCGCACTGGGAGCAGAAGCAGGCCGCGGTGATGGCGTACGAGCGGGTGACGCTCTACGGCGTGCCGATCGTGGCGCAGCGGAAGGTCAACTACGGGCGGATCGACCCGGAGACCAGCCGTGAGCTGTTCATCCGCAACGCCCTGGTGGAGGGCGACTGGCGGACGCACCACCAGTTCTTCCACGACAACCGCAAGCTCCTCGGCGAGGTCGAGGAGCTGGAGCACCGGGCCCGCCGTCGCGACATCCTGGTGGACGACGAGACGCTGTTCGACTTCTACGACCAGCGGCTGCCCGAGCACGTCGTGTCGGGCGCGCATTTCGACTCGTGGTGGAAGCACAAGCGCCGCGACGAGCCGGAGTTGCTGAACTTCGAGCACTCCATGCTCATCAACGAGAACGCCGAGGCCGTCACCAAGGCCGACTACCCCGACTCCTGGCGGCAGGGCCGGCTGAAGTTCAAGGTGACGTACCAGTTCGAGCCGGGGGCGGACGCGGACGGCGTGACCGTGCACGTGCCGCTTCAGGTGCTGAACCAGGTCTCCGCCGAGGGCTTCGACTGGCAGATCCCGGGGTTGCGGCAGGACCTGGTCACGGAGCTGATCCGCTCCCTGCCCAAGCCGATCCGCCGCAACTGCGTCCCGGCGCCGGACTTCGCCCGGCGCTTCCTCGACGCCGCCGTCCCCCTCCAGGAGCCGCTGACGGCCGCGCTGGCCCGTCAGCTGCACCGGATGACGGGCGTGCGGATGGAGGCGGAGGACTTCGACCTCGGCAAGGTCCCGGACCATCTGAAGATCACTTTCCGGGTGGTCGACGAGCGCAAGCGCAAGATCGCCGAGGACAAGGACCTGGAGGCGCTGCGGCTGCGGCTCAAGCCGAAGACCCAGGCGGCGATCACCAAGGCCTTCGAGAAGGCCGGCGAGGCCACCACGGGCGCCGGTCCCGAGCAGCGCTCGGGCCTGACGGGCTGGACGATCGGCGCGCTGCCCCGCACCTTCGAGACGCGCCGGGCCGGCCAGCCGGTCAAGGCGTACCCGGCGCTGGTCGACGAGGGCGCCTCGGTGGCCGTACGGCTCTTCGACACCGAGGCGGAGCAGCGCGAGGCGATGTGGCGCGGCACCCGCCGGCTCATCCTCCTCAACCTGCCCTCCAACCCCGCGAAATTCGCCCAGGACAAGCTGGGCAACCAGCAGAAGCTCGCCCTGTCGCGGAATCCGCACGGCTCGATCCAGGCGCTCTTCGACGACTGCGTCTCCGGGGCGGCGGACAAGCTGATCGCGGCGCACGGCGGGCCCGCCTGGGACGAGGAGTCCTTCCGCAAGCTGTTCGACGCCGTGCGGGCCGACATCGTGGACGCCACGCTGGACACGATCCGCAGGGTGCAGGAGGTGCTGTCCGCCTGGCAGGCGTGCGAGCGCCGGCTCAAGGCGACCACGAGCCTGGTCCTGGTGCCCTCCCTGACCGACGTCAAGGAACAGCTCGCGGACCTCGTCCGGCCCGGTTTCGTCACGGCCCACGGCGTCCACAGGCTTCCGGACCTGCTGCGCTACCTGGTGGCCGTGGACCGGCGGCTGACGCAGCTGCCCACGAACGCCGAGCGGGACCGCACCCGGATGGCGAAGGTGCACGAGATGCGGGACGAGTACGCCTGGCTGCTGGAGCAGTTCCCCAAGGGGCGTCCGGTGCCGCAGGAGGCCCTGGAGATCCGCTGGATGATCGAGGAGCTGCGGGTGAGCTACTTCGCCCACGCGCTCGGCACCGCCTACCCCGTCTCGGACAAGCGCATCGTGAAGGCCGTCGACCGGCTGGCGCCGTAGCGACGTGTGGGCGCCGTCACGGGGCGCGGGTTCGACCGCACCCCCTGACCTGCTGTAGAGTCTTGCTTCGCAGCACCGCGAAGGCGGGAAAGCAAGCAAGGTCCTGTGGAGCAGTTTGGAGTGCTCGCCACCCTGTCAAGGTGGAGGCCGCGGGTTCAAATCCCGTCAGGACCGCATCGATTGAAGGCCCGGATTCCGTTCCACGGATCCGGGCCTTCTCGCGTTCCACCTTGACTGCGACACGTGCCAGGGGTACCCAGTCAGTGGGAGGTGCTGCGCTCCATGACGACGACCACCCGGACCGGCTACAAGCGGGCCGAGAGCATCCGGCATGAGACCCGGGCGCTGCTGCGCGCCCACCTCTCCGCCGCGGCCGGCTACCGCCACCTGACCAGACACTGCCCGGTCTGCCACCGCCTGCTGCGCCTGGCCGAGGAGGCGGGCGGCGAGTAGGCGGCACGCACCGGCGGCCGCGCGGGGACCCGCTTCCGGGGCCCCGCCCCAAGGCTCACAAGCCCTTTACCGCACGGGCACGATGAGCGACAAGAACGTTGCGCTGTGACGGGAGTCACCGAAGAAGTTCCCGAAGTGAGGGAACTTACCCCCTTCCTACACCCGGTCAATTTAATATGTGCAATTGCACCGCTCTCTTCACCGGGCCCCGTCCGCCCGGACACGGCGGACCGCCACGGCGGGCACACCGGTGGCGCGCATAAAAAAAGATCGCGCTGGACCCGGCGGAGTCCAGCGCGATCAACGACTCGCCCAAGTCGGTGGGCATGGCACCTGTTGGGGCAGGTATCCCGTCGTCTGCTGCTTGGTGGAGCTGTGGAGCTCGATTGGGCGGCTTACCGGGTTGGGGGCCCCGGAAATCACCCGGTTATTCAGTTGTCAGGCCTCGCTGCGCTGCTGCGGAATGCCCGCCAGCAGGGCGCGGACCTCCGCTTCGCGGTAGCGCCGGTGTCCTCCGAGCGTGCGGATGGACGTGAGCTTGCCTGCCTTGGCCCAGCGGGTGACCGTCTTCGGGTCCACGCGGAACATCGTGGCAACCTCAGCCGGGGTCAGCAGCGGCTCGGCATCAGGGGTGCGAGCGGTCATGAGCGGCCTCCTCGGGAGAACCGAGCACAGCGTCGGTTCTTTCCTCTAAATTCTGCACCTTGACCCACGTTGCCCGAAATGGCGGACGCGGGCCGAGTCGGTTATAGGACGAACGGCTTGTCCTCGGCACTACAACTACACCATCTGTCCAGCCACGTCGGCCAAACCGATGGAATTGCCCTCTCAGGTGTTCAACCTCGACGGAAGCCACTGGACCGTGCCATAGCGGACAGTCACGCCACCGTGACGATCAGTCACAGTGGGATCAATCAGATCAGGGGCCACCAGGTCCGCCAAGGAGCGCAATACCGAACTATCCGCCCTTACTTGGGCGGAAGGAGCCCTTCCCAGACTCCTTGTCCTATTTTGCCACGAGGATGGGCGATGGGCGCAAGACCTGAAGTAAGTGCTATAGGTCACGGTTGTGCCAATGGCCCGGATCAGGACCTAGGTCCCGGCACCACCCGTCCGGGGGACCCTCAGTTCGCGAACTGCCGGTCCCGCACCGCCCTCCAACGTGTCGTCAGCCGCTCGTGGGCCGCCGCCGCCCGCGCCCCGTCACCCGCCCGCAACGCGGCCAGGCCCTCCGCGACGTCGGCCGCGGAGCGGTCCTCGGCCAGCTGTGCCTCGGGAACCATATGCACAAGTCCGCCGTAGTCCAGCTCCACGAGGGAGCGCGGGTGGAACTCTTCCAGCCACTTGCCCACCTCCACCAGCCCGTCGATCAGCGGACCCTCCTCGATGGCGTCCCGGAGCGTGCGCAGCCCCCGGGCCACCCGCCGCCGGGCCTGCACCATGGGCGTGCGGTAGCGCACGCGCAGCCCCTCGCCGGCGTCGCCCTTGCCGCACTCGCGCTCCTCGTCCGAGAAGAGCACGAACCAGCGCAGCGGGACCTGCCAGGTGGCGGTCCTGATCCACGGCCGGGCGTCGGGGTTGCGCTCCAGCCAGCGGGCGTAGTCCGCCTCCGCCTGCCGGCGCACCACCGGCGGCAGCGCCGCGTCCAGGACCGGCGGCGGAAGCCGCTCGGCCAGCTCCTCCAGCGCCAGCCAGCCGCGCAGCCTGGTCCGCCAGGGGCAGACGCACACCACGCCGTCCACGACCGCGACGAACGCGTCACCGCTCTCGTGCACCGGAACGGGCACGGGCGGCACGGGCAGCAAATCGGCGAGCGACCGGCGCAGTTCGTCCTGGGCGCCGGGAAGGGTCTCCCGGCGGGCGTAGCGGGTCCAGTGCTCGCGCTCCGACTCGGGAAAGGCGGCCAGCGGCTCGTAGACCCGCAGATATGCCGCGTACGGCACGGTCACCGACGACGCCAGGCCCACGCTCGCTCCCTCAAGCCGTAGGACACCCCCGGGGAGACCGCGGACGCCCCTCCCATACTGTCCAAATCGTCCCATGGCCGCCGAGCCCGGGAGAGTGATCCTCGGCACGACGCCCGTAGCGGGGGCCGCCAGGTCTTACCCTCTTGGGCAACCGGCCCTCCACCACCCCCGGGAGGGCGAACTCCGCGACATATGGAGTCACCACCGTGACTGACGTACGTCCCACCACCGACGCTGACGGCGTGCTGCGGACCCTGTTCCGATCGGACCAGGGCGGGCACGAGCAAGTCGTGCTCTGCCAGGACCGCGAGAGCGGCCTCAAGGCCGTCATCGCCCTCCACTCCACCGCCCTGGGCCCGGCCCTCGGCGGCACCCGCTTCTATCCGTACGCCTCCGAGGAGGAGGCGGTGCGGGACGCGCTGAACCTCTCGCGCGGTATGTCGTACAAGAACGCCCTGGCCGGACTGGACCACGGCGGCGGTAAGGCCGTGATCATCGGCGATCCCGACCTGATCAAGACCGAGCAACTGCTGCTGGCGTACGGAAGGTTCGTGGCCTCTCTCGGCGGCCGTTATGTCACCGCGTGCGATGTCGGCACGTACGTGCGGGACATGGACGTCGTCGCCCGCGAGAACCCCTGGACCACCGGCCGCTCCCCCGAGAACGGCGGCGCCGGCGACTCCTCGGTGCTCACCGCCTTCGGCGTCTTCCAGGGCATGCGCGCCGCCGCGCAGGCCCAGTGGGGCGAGCCGACGCTGCGCGGGCGCCGGGTCGGCGTCGCGGGCGTCGGGAAGGTGGGCCACCACCTCGTGGAGCACCTCGTCGAGGACGGCGCGGAGGTCGTGGTCACCGACGTCCGGACGGAGGCCGTCGAGCGGATCACCGGCCGGCACCCGCAGGTCACGGCGGTCACCGACGCCGACGTGCTGATCCGCACGCCGCTCGACGTCTACGCCCCCTGCGCGCTGGGCGGCGCCCTCAACGACGAGACGGTGGCGGCGCTGACCGCGACCGTGGTCTGCGGCGCGGCCAACAACCAGCTCGCCCACCCGGGGGTGGAGAAGGACCTGGCCGACCGGGGCATCCTCTACGCGCCCGACTACCTGGTGAACGCCGGTGGAGTGATCCAGGTCGCCGACGAGCTGCACGGTTTCGATTTCGACCGGGCGAAGGCCAAGGCGGCCAAGATCTTCGACACCACTTTGGCCATATTCGATCGCGCGAAGGCGGACGGCATCCCGCCGGCGGTCGCCGCCGACCGGCTGGCCGAGCAGCGCATGGCCGAGGCCAGAGCGGCCCGTACGCGGGCGTGACACTCCGTGCGCCCGCTCGGGTGACCCCGTCGCCCGAGCGGGTGCGCGGTGCCCGCACAGCGGTCCCCACCAAAGCGCCGCCGGAGGTGGTGAAAGGAGAGATCTCTCACCACCCCACGGCGGGTCGGCGTCCAGGACACGTTAAAATCGCAGCTGACCAGCGAGTACGGGGCTACTCGCGGGTTGTGCTGCGTGGCACGTCATGCGGGCGACGTACCGTATGGCCGCGGAAGCAGGTACCGTTGAAGCTCTACAGGCCGGACACCTTCGCGGGGGTCCGCTCTGACTCATGAACGTGAACGCGTGTCAAGACTCTGGGGCCGTCGAGCCCCGTCAATGAGGGGGTCGAGCCATGGGGCGCGGCCGGGCCAAGGCCAAGCAGACAAAGGTCGCCCGCCAGCTGAAGTACAACAGCGGCGGGACCGACCTCTCACGTCTGGCCAATGAGCTGGGCGCAACGCAGCCGTCGATCAAGCAGCCGCCTAACAGCGAGCCGCTTGAGGACGAGCTGGACGACGACCCGTACGCCCAGTACGCGGCGCGTTACAACGACGATGAGGACGAGGACGACCAGACGTCCGACCAGTCCGCATACCGTCGCCGCGCTTGACGCGATAGCAACAGCTTTCACCGACCCGGTCCGGGGCCTCGCCCCGGGCCGGGTTCTGTGCTGCCCGGAGCCGGTCGGCCCGGGCAGCAGCACCACCCGCCTGCTCAGCTCGCGTAGTCACCGGTCAGGGTGACGGCTGCGGCGTCGTCGCCGCGCTCGGTGACCTCGCCCGCGACCCAGGCGTCCAGGCCACGGTCAGCGAACGTCGCCAGGGCCACGTCCACGGACTCCTGCGGCACGACCGCCATCATGCCGACGCCCATGTTGAGCGTCTTCTCCAGCTCCGGCCGCTCGACCCCGCCCAGCCGGCCGACCAGGTCGAACACCGCGCCGGGCGTCCACGTGGACCGGTCGACGGTGGCGTGCAGGTGATCGGGGACGACCCGCGCCAGGTTGTTGGCGAGGCCGCCGCCGGTGATGTGCGAGAAAGCGTGCACCTCCGCCGTACGGGTGAGGGCCAGGCAGTCCAGCGAGTAGATGCGGGTGGGCTCCAGCAGCTCCTCGCCCAGGGTGCGGCCGAACTCCGGGACCTCCCGGTCCAGCTCCCAGCCGGCCCGGTCGAAGAGCACATGGCGGACCAGTGAGTACCCGTTCGAGTGAAGTCCGGACGACGCCATCGCGATGACCGCGTCACCCGGACGGATGCGGTCGGCGCCCAGCAGCCGGTCGGCCTCGACCACGCCCGTGCCGGCGCCAGCCACGTCGAACTCGTCCGCGCCGAGCAGGCCCGGGTGTTCGGCGGTCTCCCCGCCGACCAGGGCGCAGCCCGCGAGGACACAGCCCTCGGCGATGCCCTTGACGATCGCGGCGACCCGCTCGGGGTAGACCTTGCCGACGCAGATGTAGTCGGTCATGAACAGCGGTTCGGCGCCGCAGACGACCAGGTCGTCCACGACCATGCCGACCAGGTCGTGGCCGATGGTGTCGTACACGCCCATGCGGCGGGCGATGTCGACCTTGGTGCCGACGCCGTCCGTCGCGGAGGCGAGCAGCGGCCGCTCGTACCGCTTGAGGGCACTGGCGTCGAAGAGGCCGGCGAAGCCCCCGAGACCGCCGACGGCCTCGGGGCGGGTGGCCTTCTTGACCCACTGCTTCATCAGCTCGACGGCGCGGTCGCCCGCCTCGATGTCGACGCCCGCGCTTGCGTAGCTGGCACCGGTGGTCTCAGAAGACATGGTCTTGAGATCTTTCGTGTCGTTCGTAAGTACGGTCGTTCGTCACTGCGGGTGGGCGGGCGCTACGGACGGCGCAGCGCGTCGGCGGCGTCCGAGCCGCCGGCCAGCTCGGTCTCCAGAAGCTGCTTGCCGAGCAGCTCGGGGTCGGGCAGCTCCATCGGGTACTCGCCGTCGAAACAGGCACGGCAGAGGTTCGGCTTGGCGATGGTGGTCGCCTCGACCATCCCGTCGAGGGAGATGTACGCCAGGGAGTCCGCGCCCAGCGACTTGCCGATCTCGTCGACCGTCATGCCGTTGGCGATCAGCTCCGCGCGGGTGGCGAAGTCGATGCCGAAGAAACAGGGCCACTTCACCGGCGGGGAGGAGATCCGCACGTGGACCTCGGCGGCCCCGGCCTCGCGCAGCATCCGCACGAGCGCGCGCTGGGTGTTGCCGCGGACGATGGAGTCGTCGACGACCACCAGGCGCTTGCCCTTGATGACTTCCTTGAGCGGATTGAGCTTGAGCCGGATGCCGAGCTGGCGGATGGTCTGGCTCGGCTGGATGAAGGTCCGGCCGACGTAGGAGTTCTTGACCAGACCGGTGCCGTACGGGATCCCGCTGGCCTCGGCGTAGCCGACGGCGGCCGGCGTGCCGGACTCCGGAGTCGGTATCACCAGGTCGGCGTCGACCGGGGCCTCGGCGGCGAGCTTGCGGCCCATCTCCACCCGGGAGAGGTAGACGTTGCGGCCGGCGATCTCGGTGTCGGGGCGGGCCAGGTAGACGTACTCGAAGACACAGCCACGGGGCTTCGCCTCGGCGAAGCGGGAGGTCCGCAGGCCGTTCTCGTCGATGGCGATCATCTCGCCCGGCTCGATCTCGCGCACGAAGGTGGCACCGCAGATGTCCAGGGCGGCCGTCTCCGAGGCCACCACCCAGCCGCGCTCCAGGCGGCCGAGGACCAGCGGGCGGATGCCCTGCGGGTCACGGGCGGCGTAGAGCGTGTGCTCGTCCATGAAGACGAGGCAGAAGGCGCCCTTGACGCCGGGCAGCACCTTGGCGGCGGCCTGCTCGACGGTCAGCGGCTTGCCGTCGTCGTCGGTCTGGCCGGCCAGCAGGGCGGTCACCAGGTCGGTGTCGTTGGTCGCCGCGACCTGGTTGGCCCTGCCGTTCTCCCGGGGGAGGGCGGCGACCATCTCGGCCAGCTCGGCGGTGTTGACCAGGTTTCCGTTGTGGCCCAGCGCGATGGAGCCGTTGGCGGTCGCCCGGAAGGTCGGTTGCGCGTTCTCCCACACCGAGGCTCCGGTGGTGGAGTAGCGGGCGTGACCGACCGCGATGTGGCCCTGGAGGGAGCCGAGGGAGGTTTCGTCGAAGACCTGGGACACCAGTCCCATGTCCTTGAAAACGAGGATCTGGGAGCCGTTGCTCACCGCGATGCCCGCGGACTCCTGTCCACGGTGCTGCAGCGCATACAGCCCGAAATAGGTGAGTTTGGCGACCTCTTCACCCGGAGCCCAGACACCGAAGACGCCGCAAGCGTCCTGGGGGCCCTTTTCGCCGGGAAGCAGGTCGTGGTTGAGTCGTCCGTCACCACGAGGCACACCTCGAGTCTATGGCAGGGACGAGGTTCATCCGAACCGGGGACGACCGGTGATGGCTCACACCACGGACAGCCACGTCCTGCGCACAGCGAATGACCGAAAACGTTCGCTCGGGCACCGGTTTTCTCAGCCGAGCAGCGGCAGTTGTGCGGAGATGTCCGCCCGTTCGCCACTGGCTGTGACGCTCGCCCGCTCCACCGCGTCGGACCACTCGATGCGGCCCGCCGCCAGGCGGATCCAGGTCAGGGGGTCGGTCTCCACGACGTTCGGCGGCGTGCCTCGGGTGTGGCGGGGCCCTTCGACGCACTGCACGACGGCGAACGGCGGGATCCGGACCTCCACGGAGCCCCCGGGCGCGCGTGCGGCCAGGGCGTCGGCGAGCAGGCGCGTGGCGGTGGCCAGGGCCTGCCGGTCGTAGGGGATCTCCACGCCCAGGGCGGTGGCCAGATCGTCGGTGTGGACGACGAGTTCGACGCAGCGGGTGACCAGGAAGTCGTCCAGGCGCATCGCCCCGAAGGGGGTCGCGAGGAGACGGTCGGCCGGTGCCACGGCGGTCAGTTCGGCGAATCGGGACGCCGCGCGGCCGAGCGGGGCGCGGGGGTCCGTCGCGGCCGCGGCGGCGGTCTCCGCGGCGGGTTCCCCCGCTGCGGGCCTCGTCGTGGAAGGCCACTCGGTCGCCGTGATCTCCCGTGCGGGCGGCGCCGGTTGCTCCAGGTAACGGTCGACCAGGGCGACGGTTTCGGCCGTCGCGGCGACCAACTCGCTGACGGTCCGGCCGTCCACGCCCGTGGGCAGCCCGAACTGCTCCTCGCCGAGCGCTTCCACGGCGGCGCGGAGGTTCTGGAGCTGCGCGGTCACGGCCGCGCGGGTTTTCGTGTGGTGGTACGTGCGGGGGCGTGGGGCCATGGGGGGATTGTCCCCCAGACCCGCTGCCGGTGACGCCCCCGGACCGGGGGTCCGGGGGCGTCGGGCCTCAGACCACCAGCGACGGGATCGTCGCCTCGTGGGCCGTCCGCAGCTCCGTGAGCGGGATCGCGAACTGTCCCTGCACGTCGAGCGCTTCGCCGTCGACGACGCCGATCCGCGTGGCCGGCAGGCCGCGCGCTCCGCACATGTCGGTGAAGCGGAGCTCCTCGCTGCGCGGGACCGCGACGACCGCACGGCCGGCGGACTCGGAGAAGAGGAAGACGAACGGGTCGGTCCCGTCGGGGACGACGATCCGGGCGCCCTTCCCGCCGCGCAGGCAGGACTCGACGAGGGCCTGGATCAAGCCACCGTCGGAGAGGTCGTGCGCGGCGTCGACCATGCCGTCGCGCGAGGCGGCGATCAGGATCTCGGCCAGCAGCTTCTCCCGGTCCAGGTCCACCGCCGGCGGCAGCCCGCCGAGGTGGTCGTGGATCACCTGCGACCAGGCGGAACCGCCCAGTTCCTCCTTGGTGTCGCCGAGGAGGTACAGCAGGTGGCCCTCGTCGGAGAACGCCATGGGCGTGCGCCGGTCGACGTCGTCGATGACGCCGAGCACCGCGACCACGGGGGTCGGGTGGATGGCGGTCTCGCCGGTCTGGTTGTAGAGCGAGACGTTGCCGCCGGTCACCGGGGTGCCCAGGGCCAGGCAGCCGTCCGCCAGACCGCGCGTGGCCTCGGCGAACTGCCACATGACGGCCGGGTCCTCGGGCGAGCCGAAGTTCAGGCAGTTGGAGATCGCCAGCGGGCGGGCGCCGGTGGCGGCCACGTTGCGGTACGACTCGGCGAGCGCGAGCTGGGCGCCCGCGTACGGGTCGAGCTTGGCGTAGCGGCCGTTGCCGTCCGTGGCGACGGCGACACCGAGGTTGGTGTCCTCGTCGATGCGGACCATGCCGGAGTCCTCCGGCTGGGCGAGGACCGTGTTGCCCTGCACGAACCGGTCGTACTGGTCGGTGATCCAGGACTTGGACGCCTGGTTCGGCGAGGAGATCACCTTCAGGACCTGCGCGCGCAGTTCCTCGGGCGTCCCCGGCCGGGCGAGCTTGTTCGCGTCGTCGGCCTGGAGGGCGTCCTGCCAGTCCGGACGGGCGTACGGGCGCTCGTAGACCGGGCCCTCGTGGGCGACCGTGCGCGGCGGGACGTCGACGATCTGCTCGCCGTGCCAGAAGATCTCCAGCCGTTCGCCGTCGGTGACTTCACCGATGACGGTGGCGATGACGTCCCACTTCTCGCAGATCTCCAGGAAGCGGCCGACCTTGCCCGGCTCGACGATCGCGCACATGCGTTCCTGCGACTCGCTCATGAGGATCTCCTCGGGCGAGAGCGTCGCGTCGCGCAGCGGCACGTGGTCCAGCTCGACGCGCATGCCGCCGGAGCCGGCGCTGGCCAGCTCGCTGGTGGCGCAGGACAGCCCGGCGCCGCCGAGGTCCTGGATGCCGTCGACCAGGTCCTCGCGGAAGATCTCCAGGGTGCACTCGATGAGGAGCTTCTCCTGGAAGGGGTCGCCGACCTGGACGGCGGGGCGCTTGGTGGGCTTGGAGTCGTCGAAGGTCTCGGACGCGAGGACCGAGACGCCGCCGATGCCGTCGCCGCCGGTGCGGGCACCGTAGAGGATGACCTTGTTGCCGGTGCCGGACGCCTTGGCGAGGTGGATGTCCTCGTGCTTCATCACGCCGACGCACAGGGCGTTGACCAGCGGGTTGCCCTGGTAGCAGGGGTCGAAGACGACCTCGCCGCCGATGTTGGGCAGGCCCAGGCAGTTGCCGTAGCCGCCGATGCCCGCGACGACGCCCGGCAGGACGCGCTTGGTGTCGGGGTGGTCCGCGGCGCCGAAGCGCAGCGGGTCCATGACGGCGACGGGGCGGGCGCCCATGGCGAGGATGTCGCGGACGATGCCGCCGACGCCGGTGGCCGCGCCCTGGTAGGGCTCGATGTACGAGGGGTGGTTGTGCGACTCCACCTTGAAGGTGACCGCGTAGCCCTGGCCCACGTCGACGACGCCGGCGTTCTCGCCGATGCCGACGAGGAGGGCGTCGTTCTCGGGGGCCTTCTCGCCGAACTGGCGGAGGTGGACCTTGCTGGACTTGTACGAGCAGTGCTCGGACCACATGACGGAGTACATCGCGAGCTCGGCGCCGGTGGGGCGGCGGCCGAGGATGGTGCGGATGCGCTCGTACTCGTCCTGCTTGAGGCCCAGCTCGGCCCAGGGCTGATCGGTGTCCGGGGTTTCGGCCGCGTGCTTGACCGTGTCCAGGCTCATGCGTTGACCAGCTTCTTGAGGAGCGAAGTGAAGAACCCGAGCCCGTCCGTGCGTCCGGTGCCGACGTTCGGCTCGACGGCGTGTTCGGGGTGGGGCATCAGGCCGACGACGTTGCCGGCGGCGTTGGTGACGCCCGCGATGTCGCGGAGCGAGCCGTTGGGGTTGCCGTCCAGGTAGCGGAAGACGACGCGGCCCTCGGCCTCCAGCTCGTCCAGGGTGTGCTCGTCGGCCACGTAGCGGCCGTCGATGTTCTTGAGCGGGACGGAGATCTCCTGGCCCGCCGCGTAGTCGGCCGTCCAGGCGGTGGCCGCGTTCTCGACGCGGAGCTTCTGGTCGCGGCAGATGAAGTGCAGGTGGTTGTTGCGCAGCATCGCACCGGGCAGCAGGTGGGTCTCGGTGAGGACCTGGAAGCCGTTGCAGATGCCGAGGACGGGCATGCCCGCCTTGGCCTGGTCGATGACGGTCTCCATGACCGGCGAGAAGCGGGAGATGGCGCCCGCCCGCAAATAGTCGCCGTAGGAGAAACCGCCGGGCAGGACCACGGCGTCCACCTGCTTGAGGTCCTTGTCGCGGTGCCAGAGCGGCACGGGCTCGAGCCCGGCGATCCGGACGGCGCGCTGGGTGTCGCGATCGTCCAGAGTTCCGGGGAAGGTGATGACTCCGACGCGTGCCGTCACGACTCGACCCGCACGGTGAAGTCTTCGATCACGGTGTTGGCGAGAAACGTTTCCGCCATCTCGTGGATTCGGGCGAGGGCGGCGTCGTCGACCGGACCCTCCACCTCGAGTTCAAAGCGCTTGCCCTGACGGACGTCGGCGATCCCCTCGAAACCCAGGCGTGGCAGCGCGCGCTGCACCGCCTGGCCCTGCGGGTCGAGGATCTCCGGCTTGAGCATGACGTCGACTACGACGCGTGCCACTGGCACTCCCGGTGTGTGGTGCGTGAGCTGAAGCGGTGAGGCCAGAGTACAGTCCCGAAAAATCTACGCGCATAGATATGCTCGGCTTATCCTTCGCGTTTAGGGAGCGGGGTCCACAGCGGCCCGGGAAAAATTCCCGGAAAATCACCTGGCGATCGCACCGTCCTGATTGCAAAGAGGTGGGCGGACAGAATTAACTGTGCTGCACAACCCATTGACCTTTGTTGTACAAATGAATATGTATTGACCGAGAACAACCGCAAACCTCACATCACCGCAGGTCACCGCGGTGATACTGGCCGAAAGGACCGATTTCCGTGGCGCAGCGCGTAGTGGTCACACTCTCCGACGACATCGAGGGCGGGGAAGCCGCGGAGACCGTCATGTTCGGGCTCGACGGCAAGTCGTACGAGATCGACCTGAACCCTGCCAATGCGAAGAAACTGCGGGCGGTGCTGGAGCCTTACATGGAGGCCGGCCGCAAGCAGTCCCGCTCGGGCAAGGCCTACCGCCGGACGGCCGTCGCGCCGGACCCGGCGGCGGTGCGGGCGTGGGCCCGCTCCAACGGCATGGAGGTGCCGCCCCGGGGGCGGATCCCCAAGAAGGTCTACGAGGCGTTCAACGCCGCCGGCTGAGCGGCGGCCGCGGGCCGCACCCGCAGTGGTGTGCGGCCCGCCGCGGAGGGGGTGCCTCCGCGGCCGGCGGCCGTGGCGGTCATCGGATTTGCCAACTGCCCCGGATGATCAGCTAGAGTCTGGACCACGCCGAGGGGCAAGGCCGGGAAACGGGCCCGAACTTCGGGGTCATGCGGGTGTAGCTCAGTAGTAGAGCGCCCCCTTTCCAAGGGGGAGGCGCAGTGTGCGATTCCTGTCACCCGCTCTGTTCGACCGTCGTCCACGTCAGTGGTCCGGCGGTACGACATGCGGGTGTAGCTCAGTAGTAGAGCGCCCTCTTTCCAAGAGGGAGGCGCAGTGTGCGATTCCTGTCACCCGCTCTCACCGCTTACCGACCACTGCTGTGGATCAGGTAGAGTGGTGCCCGCACCGCACGGAAACGCGCGGGGCATGCGGACGTAGCTCAGTTGGTAGAGCACCACCTTGCCAAGGTGGATGTCGCGAGTTCGAGTCTCGTCGTCCGCTCAGTGAAACGAAGGCCCCGGTCATCACGACCGGGGCCTTCGTCGTGTTCAGCGGCACGGGCCGCCGGATGACATTCGTCATCCGAGGTCATGACAGCTCGCACTGATCTCCGCCCCGATCCCCCGGGAGCCTTGAGGCATGAACCACGGGGACGGTGTGATCGAGGTCTCGGAGCTGCGCCGGCGCTACGGCCGGCCCGGGGACGACAAGGGATTCGACGCGGTGCGGGACGTGTCCTTCACCGTGCGGCGCGGCGAGTTGTTCGCGCTGCTGGGAACGAACGGGGCGGGCAAGACCTCCACGGTCGAGCTGCTGGAGGGCCTGGCCCGGCCGACGGCGGGCCGGGTGCGGGTGCTGGGCCACGACCCCCACGGGGAACGGAGCCTGGTGCGGCCGCGGATCGGGGTGATGCTCCAGGAGGGCGGCTTCCCCTCCGACCTGACCGCCGCGGAGACCGTCAGGATGTGGGCGGGCTGTACGACCGGGGCCCGGCCCGTGGCCGAGGCGCTCGGCCTGGTGGGGCTCACGGGCCGCCGGGACGTCCGGATCAAACAGCTGTCCGGCGGTGAACGGCGGCGGCTGGACCTCGCGCTCGCGCTGCTGGGCCGGCCGGAGGTGCTCTTCCTCGACGAGCCGACGACCGGCCTCGACCCCGAGGCGCGGCACACCACCTGGGAGTTGGTGCGCCGGCTGCGCGAGGAGGGCACGACGGTCCTGCTCACCACGCACTACCTGGAGGAGGCCGAGGCGCTGGCCGACCGACTGGCGATCATGCGCGAGGGACGGATCGTGAGCTCCGGGACGCCGGGCGAGGTCATCGGTGCCTACCCGGCCCGGATCCGCTTCGCGATGCCGGCCGGATGGTTCGTCGGCGACCTGCCGCCGCTGAAGGACCTGGGGGTCCTGCGGCACGAGGAGGCCGGCGGCCGGGTGGAGCTCCAGACGTCCGAGCTGCAGCGCACCCTCACGGGGCTGCTGCTGTGGGCGCGGGAGAAGGACGTCGAGCTGGAGGGGCTCGACGCGCGGACCGCCTCCCTGGAGGAGGCGTTCCTGGCGATAGCGGGGGCGGCCGGGACTCCGGCGCCGCTCGCGGTGACGGGGAGGAGCGAATGATGGCGATGAGCACGACGGCGACGGCGGCGGAGGCGGCGGGTACGGGGGTCCCGGCGGCACCGACCACGCTCGCGGGGCGGGCGCTGACCCTCGGGCGGGCGGAGTT